>NZ_JALHLX010000048.1:16116-20583 GCF_022844385.1 Hydrogenophaga sp.
TCTGCGTTGCTGAACGGAACGGGCAGGCCTCTACCCGTTCCTGCGTGACACAACCTCGGGATTCGGCAGTAGGCGGTCGTACTCGCTCTTCACCACCTGATAGCACTCGCAGCTGCGGCGCTGCAATCCGGGGCGGTCCAGCACTGAAATGCGGCCGCGTGCATACTGGATCAGACCGCAGATCTGAAGGTCCAAGGCGGCTTCTATGACATCTTCACGTGATGCGCACAACATGTGGGCGATCAGCTCATGAGTTATGGCCACTTCGTCACCGGGAAGGCGATCCAGGATGAGTAACAACCAGCGGCAGAGCTGCTGGTCCAATGAGTGACGCCGGTTGCATGCAGCTGTCTGGCTCATCTGCGTAATCAGCGCTTGCGTGTAGCGCAGCATGAGGTGCATCACGGGGACTGAGCGTTCCAGCTCTGCTTTGATGACCACGGCAGGGATGCGGTATCCCATGCCCGCACTCTGTACCACAGTGCGGCTCGGTGAATTGCTGTGGCCCATGAAAATGGATATGCCGACCACACCCTCGCGACCCACCACGGCAATTTGCGCCGGCGATCCGTCCGCGTTCACATTGAGCAGCGAAATGATGGCGTTGGTTGGGAAATACACAAACTGCAGCGGCGCGCCAACCTCGTGAAGCGTCTTCTTCAGCGGAAGATCCACTCGCTCAAGAAGAGGTTGCCATCGCTGCCAGTCCGCGCGGGGCAATGAGGCCAGCAGCTGGTTCTGGCGGGGTTTGTCAGGTTCGATCAACTCACTTACCTCGGTCAGGACCGTCGTAAAGGAGACCATGAGACGGTACTCCAAGCGAACCAACAGCCGAGACCGCCCTTGTTTCAAATGGCCCGCAGAGCCAGCAGTGGTATCCCAATGGTGCCTTGATAATCGGGCATGAGCCAACACGCAGAAAAATCCATTGCACACGCGAATAGTGCGGTGCGTGCTGTGGGATTGGGCGCATCGGCTGGTGGGCTCGCCGTGCTTGAGCAGTTTCTGGCTCATGTCCCACCGTCAAGCGGTCTCGCTTATGTCGTTGTCCAGCATCTGGACCCCACGCAGAAGGCCATGCTGGTGGAGCTTTTGCAGCGCGCAACAGACATGCCAGTGCTTGAAGCGACCGACACGATGCGCATTGAGCCGGACGTGGTCTACGTCATTCCACCCAACAAGGAAATGTCCCTCGCAGGGGGGCTGTTGCATCTGGCAGAGCCCGTTCAGCCCCGGGGCATGAGATTGCCCATCGATCTGTTCTTTTCATCGCTGGCGCGCGACCAGGGCGATCGGTCGATCGGCGTGGTCCTGTCCGGCATGGGGTCGGACGGCTCGCTGGGCTTGCAGGCGATCAAATCGCAGGGTGGTCTGACATTGGCCCAAGCGCCGGAGTCTGCGCAGTTCGACTCCATGCCCAAGAGCGCCATTGCCACTGGCTGTGTTGACATCACCGGTCCGGTCTCCGACTTGCCCGATCGCATCCTCCGTTTCATCAAATCGAAGCATGGTGATTCCCCGGGGTACGACGACGAGGCCGGGGATGGTCAACAGGCCATTGGATCGATCCTGGGTTTGCTCAAAGAGCGCAGCAAACACGACCTCTCGGACTACAAACCCAGCACCTTGCGCAGACGCATCCAGCGACGCCTGGGCGTGCACGGTTTGACCAACCACGAAGCGTATGAGCAGTTTGCCCGGGACAACCCCCAGGAACTGGACCTGCTTTTCAAGGAAATGCTCATCGGCGTCACCAGTTTCTTTCGGGATCCTGTGGTGTGGCAGGAACTCAGAGACACGGTCATGCCTGCTCTGGTGGCGCGCAGCCCTCAGGGAACACGCCTTCGCGCCTGGGTGGTGGGTTGCTCCACGGGTGAAGAGGCGTATTCCCTGGCCATGGTCTTCAAGGAGCTGCTTGGCGAGCTGGACGACCCCGAGAGCCGTTCATTGCAGATCTTCGCCAGCGACCTGAGCGCAGACGCGATCAACGTGGCCCGCAAGGGACACTATCCGCAGAGAATCACCGGCGAGATGGATCCCGTGCGGCTGGGCAGGTTCTTCACTGCCCAGGGCAGCGGATTCCTCATCAACAGTGACATAAGGGAAATGGTGCTGTTTGCACAGCACGACGTGATTCTGGATCCCCCGTTCACCAAGCTCGACCTGCTCTCGTGTCGAAACCTGATGATCTATTTCAATGCGGAACTGCAAAGCCGCTTGATGCCCCTCTTCAGCTACAGCCTGCGTCCCGGAGGCGCGCTGCTGCTCGGAGGGTCGGAGACCATTGGAAAATTCCACGCCCTGTTCACGCCGGCCAGCCAGAAGTCCCGGCTCTACTGGCGCAGCGAATATCCCGTCAACGCAGGCTCGGTGTACTTTCCGACCAGTCCTCGCCGTGTCTTGACCCGGCATCCCCAGGAGTTCAATGTGTCCCCCTCGACCGTGCTTTCCGCCAACCTGCAAACCCACGCCGAGCAAGCGCTGCTTCAAGAATTTTCTCCGGCTGCCGTGCTGGTGAATGCGCAGGGCGACATCGTTTTCATCAATGGCAGCGTGGGCAAGTACCTTGAGCCCGCGTCGGGCAAGGCCAACTGGAACATCCATGTGATGGTCCGTCCCACCATCAGGACCCAGATTGCAGCGGCGCTGAGACAAGCCCAGCAGGACAAAGGCAGTGTGGAGGTGCGCGGCCTGCGCCTGAGCGAAGAGCCCATCCAGACCTCCCTGGATGTGACCGTCAAGTTGATGCACGAGCCTCATTCCCTGGCAGGCTTGGTGATGGTCGTCTTTCGCGAAGTCGTTGCGCCAGTGCCGGCCAAGCGCAGGCGCAAGCCAGCAGATGGTGCAGTGGACCCGCAGTTGGTCGAAGAACTGCAGCGGTGCAAGGATGAGATCCTCGCCTTGCGTCAGGAGATGGGTGCGTCTGCCGAGGAACTGCAGTCGGCCAATGAAGAGCTCCAATCCACCAACGAAGAACTTCAATCTGCCAACGAAGAGCTGACGACCTCCAAGGAAGAGTCCCAGTCGATGAACGAAGAGCTGCAGACACTGAACCACGAGCTGCAAACCAAGCTGGACGACCTGGCGCTGGCGCAAAGCGACATGCAGAACCTGCTCAACAGCACCGACATCGCCACGCTGTTCCTCGACAGTGCGCTGAATGTGCGGCGATACACCGAGCAGATCACCCGGATCATCCACCTGCGAGAGGGCGACATCGGACGGCCCTTGACCGACCTGGCCAGCACGCTGAACTACCCCGGTCTCAACGAGGACGCCAAGCAGACCCTGAAGACCTTGACGTTGACCGAGAAGGAGATCACGACCACCGACGGACTTTGGTTTCTGGTTCGGATCAAACCCTATCGAACGCTGGCCAACATGATCCATGGCGTGGTCATCACGCTGATCGACATCACCACGGCCAAAAAGCTAGAAGCCCGTCTTCGCAAGGGGTAGAGTGCAAGCTTGTGAGTTGACACTTCAACTCTCAGGAGCTTCCATGTCTTACCTCACTGAAACCTCTTCCTACCTCTCGAGCTTGCGTGAGCGGGCGACAACGCAGTTGACGGGCGGGATCCAGGTCGACCTCGCGCGCGCCAGCACGTCGGATGCGATGGCTGTGTTGTACAAGCTCGCGTCTTCGCCAGACACCGCCGTCGATGCAATGGCACTGCTGCACGAGCTCCAGGTCCACCAGGTTGAAGTCGACATGCAGCATGAGGAACTTCGACAGTCCCGTGTTGAGCTGGAGAATGACCTGATCCGCCAAACGGATCGTTTCGAGCGGGCGCCGGCAGCGTACCTGGTCGTGGACGAGGCGTCCGTGCTGTGCGAGATCAACGCGGCCGGATTGCGCTTGCTGCGGGCATCCGGCGATGACGTGCTGGGGCGCCCCCTCACCAGCTTTTTGTCTGCTCCCAGCAGGGAACGGTTGCGATGGATGCTCGGTCAGGCCAAAACCCAAGGTTCGACCGAAACCGTCGAGCTGGAGTTGCAGCACATGGATGGCTTGAGTCGCATGATCTACGCCAGCGCCGACAAGGAAGCCTCGTCGGATCGTTTTCTGGTGGTCCTCATGGCGTCACCGTCGCAGAGCTGACTCTGGTGTGTCCTGGTCCAAGACGCAATCGCTGCACATCCGGCATCCATGAGACCTCGCCGAACTTCCGCAGCGGGCCCAAGGCTGACACCCGTTGTTCAGAACTCGCCACCCGAAAGCGGCCGGTCGAACGCGCAGAAAGCCACCCGAGCGAGATTCACCACCTCAAGTAGTCTCGGAATCGTGGGCCGTCACTGCCGTCAACCCAGCGTGTAATCGTTCAGATCGACTGTTTTCACGGCGTTGACGTACTCCCGCGTGAAGCCTGGAAACAGCGCGATCACGCGACCGCTCTCCAGCCGGTACCAACTGCGGCACTGGCTCCACACCGAGCCGCCCAGGCGGGCCTGCAGCCGCTGGTTGTG
>NZ_JALHLX010000049.1 GCF_022844385.1 Hydrogenophaga sp.
AAGCTCGACGAGTGGGAAGCGGTGAACTCGGCCAACGCGCTCTGGGCGCGCAGCAAGAAAGACATCAGCGACGAGCAGTACGCCGAGTTCTACAAGAACCTGAGCTACGACACCCAGGCGCCGCTGGCCTGGAGCCACAACCGCGTGGAAGGCAGCACCGAATACACGCAGCTGCTTTTCATTCCGGCCAAGGCGCCGCAAGACCTCTGGAACCGCGACCGCAAGGCCGGCATCAAGCTGTATGTGAAGCGCGTCTTCATCATGGACGAGGCCGAGGCGCTGATGCCCGCCTACCTGCGCTGGGTCAAGGGCGTGGTGGATTCGGCCGATCTGCCGCTCAACGTGAGCCGCGAGCTGCTGCAGGAAAGCCGCGACGTGAAGGCCATCCGCGAAGGCAACACGCGCCGCGTGCTGGCCCTGCTGGACGAGATGAGCAAGGACGTGGAGAAGTACACCGGCTTCTACGCCGAGTTCGGCGCGGTGCTCAAGGAAGGCCTGGGCGAAGATTTCGCCAACCGCGACAAGCTGGCCAAACTGCTGCGTTTTGCCAGCACCGCCGGTACCGAGCTGACCTCGCTCGCCGACTACAAGGCACGCATGAAGGAAGGCCAGGCCACGATCTACTTCATCACCGCCGACAACCTGGCTGCTGCAAAGAACAGCCCGCAGCTGGAGGTGTTCCGCAAAAAGGGCATCGAGGTGCTCCTGATGACCGACCGCGTGGACGAGTGGGCACTGAGTTTCCTCACCGAGTTCGAGGGCACGCCGCTGCAAAGCGTGGCCAAGGGCGCGGTGGACCTGGGGAGCCTGCAGGACGAAGACGAGAAGAAGGCCGCCGAGGCCGCAGCTGAGGTGTTCAAGCCCGCGCTGGAGCGCCTGAAGGAAAGCCTGAAGGACAAGGCGAAGGACGTTCGCGTGACCTCGCGCCTGGTGGATTCACCGGCTTGCCTGGTGGTCGAAGACGGTGACCTGTCCACCCAGCTGGCCCGCATGCTCAAGCAGGCCGGCCAGCCGGCGCCCGACGTGAAACCCATCCTGGAGGTGAACGCCGAGCACCCATTGGTGAAGAAGCTGGAGAGCAGCGAACACTTCGACGATCTGGCGCACATCTTGTTTGACCAGGCGCTGCTGGCTGAGGGCGGTTTGCCGGACGATCCGGCCGCGTATGTCAAGCGTGTGAATTCGCTGCTGTTGTGATAGGCGGACTGCGGCGCTGAAGGGCCCGCGGCGGGTGACTACACTGTGCCCCGGGGGGTTCTTCCAGGGACAGTGCATTGCAACTGATCCTCAACACAGTCAACCGGTCCTACCGTGTACCTTCAGCGCCCATTCGATCATGTCGTCACTTTCCGCAACAGCCAGGGCGAGAGCGCCCGCGGGACCCTGACCAGCCTGCAGCGCCGCTCTCTGGTGATGGAGATCTACAACCCGTACTCCATCGTCCAGGTCAGCGAAGTTCTCAACGAGCTGACCATCCGCTCGGGCGACCGCATCATCTACAAGGGCAAGGCGGTGGTGGTGAGCCTGCTGAACACCGGGCTGATGGCGGTGGTGTCGGTGGCGCTGATTGACGAGTGGTCCGACCTCAACGCCATCCGAGGTGATGTGCGCCAGGTGCGCGACGAGGCGGCGCGGTTTGTGTCCGACTGGGAGTCGCGCTTCAAGATCAAGCAGAGCTACCAGGTCACGATCAGCGAGTTCCGGGCTTTCCTGTCGGACACCGCGCGCTGGATCGACCAGGCCGACATGGTCGATTCACTCCCTCGCGATGGGAGCGGTCGCCTGACCGACGACGTGTTCAACGCCATCGCCGAGCCGCTGATGGTCAAGGGCAAGGAATTTCTCGTGCGGCTGGAAGACGAGGCCTCGCAACTGCCGGCCGAAGACTCCTTGCTGCACCGTGCCTACGCACAGACCGCGCTGCACCCGTTGTTGCTGCGTGCACCGTTTGTTTACCGCACCTTCGCCAAGCCGCTGGGCTACGCCGGCGACTACGAGATGGTCAACCAGATCCTGGGCGATCCGCGCCAGGGCAGCACCACCTACATCCAGCTGGTCAACGCGATGTTCCTGAAGGCGGCCGTGGCTGTGGCGCACCGCAACCGCATCGACATCCTGGTGGACTTCCTGAAAAAGGCGGCGGAGAACGCGGCTGCGCAGGACCGTGTCGTGCGGGTGCTCAACGTGGGCTGCGGGCCCGGCGTGGAAATCCAGAAGCTCATTGCCACCGGTGTCGACCTGTCGCGCCTGAAGTTCACCCTGATCGACTTCAGCCTGGAGACGCTGCGGTACACGCAGCAGAAGATCGAAGAGGCCGCCGCCAAACACGGGGTGAAGGTCGACGTGAGCTATGTGCAGGAGTCGGTGCACGAACTGCTCAAGCGCGCCACGCGCGACACCGCGCCACTGGACGGCGAGGGCTTCGACACCATTTACTGCGCCGGGCTGTTCGACTATTTGTCGGACAAGGTGTGCTCGCGCCTGATCCGCTACTTCATGTCGCGCAGCAATCCCGGCGCGCACCTGCTGGTGACCAACGTGCATTCCGACAACCCGGAGCGTTTCGGCATGGAGCACCTGCTGGAGTGGCACCTGATCTACCGCGACGAAGCCCAGATGCGCCTGGTGCTGGAAGAGGTGGATGCACCGGTCACGCTCTACACCGACCCCACGGGCGTGAACATCTTTGCCGAGCTGGTGGTCAACGCACGCCTGAAAGCCATGGCGCTTGAAAATGGTTAGCCGCCCGAGTTCGCCCTACGAGCAGCAGCTCTCGGACTTCCGGCTCACTTACAGCAAAGCCGGCAGCATCACCTCCATCGTGCTGGTGCTGGCCGGGTTTGGTCTCGACTATTTTTCGTACCCGGACCGCCTGCTGGAGTTTTCGCTGCTGCGGGTGTTGGTGGCGGTGCTCACGCTGGGGGTGTTCTTTGTGCTGTTCACGCCCTTCGGGCGCAAACATGTGCGCTCGCTCACGATGCTGTGGCTGCTGCTGCCGCAGATCATGATCGCCTTCATGATCTTCGAGACCGATGGTGCACAGTCGATCTACTTCGTGGGTCTGCACCTGGCGCTGTACGCGGTCGGCATCATATTGCCCATCACCTTTTTCGAGGGAATCGGCTTTGGTGTGCTCACCTTGGGCCTGTACGTGGCGGCCTGCGTGCTGCACGGCGATCGCAGCGACGACTCCTCGCGGCTGGTCACGAACTCCTTGTTCATCCTGTTCTCTGCCGCCGCCAGCGCGGTGTGCACCTGGTTCAACGAGAAGGCCCGTATCCGGCTGTTCTCTCTGCAGCACGAGGTGTCCGAGAAGAACGCTTCGCTGCGCGAAATCAACACCCAACTGGCGGAGGTCAAGGGCCAGCTCATCCAGCGCGAGAAGATGGCCGCCATCGGCACGCTGTCGGCCGGTCTGCTGCACGAGCTCAACAACCCGGTGAACTACAGCCTGATGGCCATCGACATGGGCCTGACCTGCCCCGGGGTGGAGGGCGACGCCATGCTCAAGGAGAGCCTGGGCGATGCGCGCGAGGGCATGCAGCGCATCCAGAACATCGTCTCCGACCTCAAGACCTTCGCCTACCAGAAGCCCGGGCAGGACGCGCAGCGCCCTTTTTTGCTGGGCAATGCGCTGCGCTCTGCCTTGCGACTGGCCGGCTACGAGCTCAAGGGCATCGACGTGCCGGTGGAGCTGCCGCAAGACACCCATGTGCTGGGCGACGAGCCCGCCATCATCGGTGTGCTGATCAACCTGCTGAGCAACGCCGCCCACGCCCTGCAGGCCGCCAAACGGGAGCAGCCGCGCATTGCCGTGACCGTGGTGCCGCGCGGGCAGCGTTTGTTTGTGTCGGTGCGCGACAACGGCACCGGCATCGCACCCGAGAACCTCGGGCGTGTGTTCGAGCCCTTCTTCACCACGCGCGACGTGGGCGCCGGCCTCGGGCTGGGCCTGAGCGTGAGCTACGGCATCGTGCAGCGCCACGGCGGCACGCTCGCGGTGGAGAGCGAGCTGGGCGCCTGGACCGAATTCACCTTTGACTTGCCGAGGCCCGCATGAACGCTGACGACACCGGTGCAGCGCGAGGCCTCTGGGGTCCGCACGCCATCCTGATGGTCGATGACGAGCCGCAGGCCTGCAAATGGTTTGCCCGCCTCTACGGCAACGAATTCACCGTGTTGACGGCCGCCAGCGTGGACGAGGCGCTGGCGTTGTTGGGTGAGCGCGGTCACGAGGTGGCCGTGCTGCTGACCGACTTTGCCATGCCCGGGCGCGACGGTGTTGCGCTGCTGGGCGAGGTGCGGCGGCTGTATCCCCATGTGGCGCGGCTGCTGGTGTCGGCCTACGCCGACAAGGACGTGGCCATGTCGGCCGTCAACCAGGGCCAGGTCGAAAAGATCCTGGAGAAGCCGCTGGACGACGCGCTCACCCGCCAGGCGCTGCGCGAAGCGCTGACCACCAGCGTGCGCCGCACGCGCGACCAGTCGCTGATCGCGCGGCGCGAGTCGGCCCTGCGCGAGACGCTGGGCTTTCTGGCGCACGAGGTCACCTCCCCCCTGGCCACCGTGCGTGGTTACCTCTCGGCCATGCGCGAAAACCACCGCGACCAACCCGAGGCCAACGGCGGCATGGCCTACATCGCCCAGCAGAAGCCAGGCGATGTGCTGTTCATGATCGAAGCCGCGCAGCGGCGCGCCGAATACGCGCAGTCGCTGGTGTCCACTTTCGTGCAGACTGCGCGCGACGCCAGCCTGGGCGACACCTCCGCCAGCCTGCGCGCCAGCGAACTCGTGCGTGCGGTGCAGAGCGAGTATCCCTTTGACGCTGGCGAGTCCGGCTGGCTGTCGGTCGAGCTGGAGCCCGATTTCACGCTGCCCGGGCGGCGCGATCTGCTCTACCTGGTGCTGTGCACGCTGGTGAAGAACGCGCTCATGGCCCTGCGTGCGGAACGCCCTTCGCAACCCCGGGTGCACGTTGGCCTGCAGCGCGTGACCATGGTGCCCGGCCTGAGTCCACAGCCGGCCGTGCGCGTGATCGACAATGGCCCCGGCATTGCGCCCGAGGTGTTGCAGCGCCTCACGCGCGAGCCCGTGACCACCCGCGCCGAGAGCGGCGGCAGCGGCATGGGGCTGCTGTTCTGCCAACGCGTGATGACCACCCTGGGCGGCGAGATCGCCGTGCACTCCATCCAGGGCCAGGGCACCACCGTGACCCTCTATTTCCCTCCGTCGCCAGACGACACACCGGTCGAGGAGACCCGATGACACCCGCGAAGATTCTGTATGTGGACGACGAGGCCATGGCGCTGAAGTACTTCGAGCGCCTGGTCAGCCCGCTGGCCCCGGTGCTCACCGCGGGATCGGTGGAAGAAGGCCGCGCCGTGCTGCTGGCCCACGGTGCCGACGTGGCCGTGCTGGTGTGCGATCAGCGCATGCCCGGCGAACGCGGCAACGAGTTGCTGCGCCACGCCCGCGAGTACTACCCGGGCATCGTGCGCATGTTGACCACGGCCTATTCGGAGTTGGGCGACGCGATCGAGGCCATCAACACCGGCGAGATCTACCGCTACATCAACAAGCCCTGGGAGCTGGAGAGCCTGCGCGCCGATCTGAAAAACGCGCTGGAACTGGCGGCACTGCGCAGCGAACGCGACGGCCTGATGCGCGACAAGCTGCTGGCCCAGCAGAGCCGGCTGCTGGCCAACCGGCTGTCTGCCTTGCTGATGGTGGGCTCCGCGGTGCACGTGGGCGCACACGACCAGGCCCTCCACCGATTCGCCGAGGCGGCGCGTGCGGTGGGCGGGGCCGAACCGCAGGTGGACTGGCACCGCTGGGACCACGCCGACCTGCTGCAGGCCGAAGCCTTGCGGGGCGCGTCCATCGCGGCGCAGTTGCGCGAGGCGGTGCAGGCACTGGGCCCGCGCGTGGACCCGGCCGCTGCCCTGCAGGCGTTGGCGCGCTCGGTGGGTGGTGAGGTGAGTGGCGACGGGGTGCTGGTGGCCGACGCCGCGGTGTTCACCGCCTTGCTCGTGTCGCCGGCCGGCCAGGCACCCACGGCGGCGCAATGTGCGTGGCTGGCCTGGCTGCTCTGGCAGGACGGCCAGGCCCGCGTGACACCCGCACAAGGCGGCTGGCTGGTGCGGCCGGCAGCGCCGGAAGCCTTGCGCACCGACTGGCTGGCCGACGCCATGGAGCGGCTGGGCAAAGACCCGGCCTGAGACCGTCTGCCGGAGCGCTGGAACCATGGCCGCTGAAAAAAGTCACTCTGACCGGGCTTGGCGTGCGCCGGGCCCCGAACCTGTCGGGAATTTCATGAACATCTTTGCGCGCTCTGATCGAAAGCCCCTTGTGCCCACCGTCCGCCTGGCCGCGCTGCTCTGCTCGGGCGCACTGCTCGGTGGCTGCGCGGTGGGCGTGGGGGTCGGCATTCCGGTCGGCCCGTTCTCCATCGGCGTGGGGCTGGGTTCGGGCGGCGTGAGTGCCGGCGTCAGCACCGGTGTGGGCCCGGTGGGCGTGGGTGTGGGTGTGAACCAGCGCGGTGCGGTGAGCGCCGGTGCGGGCGTGGGCACCAGCACCGCGATCGGCAACAGCAACGCGCGGGTTGGTGTGGGTGTAGGCACCAGCACCACCATCTACGACCCGGACCACAACCACCGTTGAGCGTCGCCGCAACCCTCAAAGAAAAGCCCGTCCGGCGTGAGCCGGACGGGCTTTTTGCTGCGCAAGCCGAGGCTTACACCAGCGTGATCGTCACGTTGATGTTGCCGCGGGTGGCGTTGGAGTACGGGCACACCTGGTGCGCGGTGTCCACCAGGTCCTGGGCCACGGCCCGGTCCATGCCGGGCAGGCTCACGTTCAGGCGGGCGGCAATGCCGAAACCGGCCGGGATCGGGCCAATGTCCACTTCAGCATCGATCGACGCATCGGCGGGCACCGCCACTTTTTTCATGCTGGCCACGTGTTTCATGGCGCCCATGAAACAAGCGGAGTAACCGGCGGCGAACAGCTGCTCGGGATTGGTGGCAGCGCCCGAACCGCCCATGGCTTTGGGTGGCGAGAGCTTGACGTCGAGCATGCCGTCGTCCGAACGTGATGTGCCTTCGCGGCCACCGGTGGTGTGGGCGCGGGCGGTGTAGACGACTTTGTCGAGGTTGGTGGGCATGAAGGCTCCTGGTTGGGTTGCTTGCAACAAGCGGGTTGTGAAAGGGGTGGGTGAAGCGGTGTGTGGTCAGGCCATGAGCCGGTCGCGCAAGGCCTGCACCTGTTGTGTGAGCGCCATCGCTTCGGACACCTTGCATTGCGAAGCGTCGAGCACACAGCCCGGAATGCGGGCCGCGCGGGCCTTGAGCTTGCGACCCGCTGTGGTGAGGCGGATCAGCACGCGGCGCTCATCCTCCACATCGCGCAGGCGTGTCACCAACTCGGCCGATTCCAGGCGCTTGAGCAGCGGTGTGAGGGTGCCGGAATCAAGGTGCAGCCGCTGACCCAGATCGGACACGGCGAGGCCGTCTTCTTCCCACAAGGCGAGCATGGCGAGGTACTGCGGGTAGGTCAGGCCGATCTCTTCGAGCAAGGGCTTGTAGAGCTTGGTCATGGCCAGCGAGGCCGAATACAGCGCAAAGCACAACTGGTGGTCAAGCTGCAGGGCTTGATCGGAAGAAGGAAGTGGGCGAGAGGTCATGGCTGTATTGTTGTGAGCAATTTAATTGCGTGCAATTCAAATGAACAAAGACAGTCCCCGTTGTGGGGACTTTGATGCTGACCCTGCAGGGCCGTTTGGTGACCCTGCCGGGCTGCGAAGTGTCAGGCCAGCGAGCGTTGGCGGCGGCGGCTCAGACCCAGGCCCGCCAAGGCGATGCCCAGCAGTGCCAGCACGCCGGGTTCAGGGACTTCGTTGCCGGGTTCTTCGGGCTCTTCAGGCTCTTCAGGTTCCTCGGGTACTTCGTCCAGGGGCAACCAGGTCAGCAGATCCTGACGCGAGTTGCCGCCGGGCTTGTCCTTGAGCACGACCAGGTTGGTGGCGAAGAGGGTGCCGTCAAGGGCATCGAGCCAGCTTTGCGCCAGATCGCGCGTGTCGCCGCTGGAGGCGCGGAAATCGCCCCTGGCCGACAGGTCGCGGTCCGTCTCACCATAGGCGAGCTCCCACAGCGCGAGCTGGAAGGCCGAGGCGGTGAGGTTGCTGTTGACGCTGCCGAAGAAGCGCCCCCAGAGTTCGGCAATGGCGCCGCTCACGGTGCCGTAGCCCGCCTCGGCCAGGGTGCGCACCGTGTAGGGGTTGTCGAACGAGCTCAGCGGCACATCGGGCTCCAGGCAGAAGGCCAGGAACTGGGTCCAGCTGGCGCCGACCGCGCCGCTCACATGCCGGTAGTCGAGCACATGCAGGCCGGTGCGCACGTCTTGCGTGCTGCCGTTGTCAAGCCGGTATTCAACGACGGTCGAAAGCCCGTTGCTGTCACCGGCAACCGGGGTAGGGGTCCAAGGGGAGCCGTTCTGGTCGCTCACGTTGACTTGATCGCCCAGAACCAGCGGCGCGGCGCTCGCGGCCCCCGTGCCGAAGGCCAGGGCCAGCGACAGAACCAAAGGGGAGAGTTTCATGATGTGTGTGGTCCAAAGAGTTAATGACGTTCTGATTTAGCACGATGCATGCCAACCAAAGACCACAAACAAGATCAACAACTTGGAACCATTGAACTATTCTCGATGGCGAATGTGTAAGTAAAACCGACGCGTTTGCAGCAAGTCGCGGCGAGTTGGCGCGCGCCCATGAAAAAACCCGCCGGATGGCGGGTTTCGGTCAGCGCAATGCGCGGGGGCGAAGTCGTTTCAGGCGGCTTGCGCTGCACCCGACTGGCGACGCCGCGCCAGACCCATGCCCGCCAGGCCGATGCCGAGCAGGGCCAGCATGGCGGGCTCGGGCACGTCGTTGACGGGACCTTGGGTCAGCAGGTCCTGGTTGTCGATGTTGGAGCGAGGGTTGTCTGTCAGCACCACCAGACCTTGAGCCTTCGGGCCTGATCCGTTCAGGCTGGTCAGCCATTCCTGAGCTTGGGTTTTCACGCCACCATTGGTGACGAGTTGGAAGACCCCGGTGTCCAGGTTCTTGTCGGTCGCGCCGAACGCCAGCTCCCACAAAGCCACCTGGAACGCGGCGGCGGTGACATCGCTGGTGACCGAACTGAAGTAGCGACCCCAGAGTTCGCTGATGGCATCGCTCGCAGTGCTGTAGCCATCAGAGACCGAATTCACGGTGTAGGGGTTGTCGAACTGGTTGTTCGTGGTCAGGAAGACATCGGGCTCCAGGCAGAAGCTCAGGAACTGCGTCCAGCTGGTGCCCACGGCGGGGGTGACATGTTTGTGGTCGAGCACAAACAGGCCAGCCGAGGCATGGCTGGTTGTGGTGGATCCGTTCAGTTTGAAGGCCACGTTGGTGAAGAGACCGTCGCTGTAGGTGCTCGGGGTGAAGACAGTCCCCGTTTGGTTGGAGACTTGCACTGTGTCACCCAGAACGAGGGGCGCAGCGTGGACCTGGGTGAGCGCGCCCAAGGTGAGGGCGAAGGCAGCAGCAAAGTTCGTGAATTTCATGGGGTGTACCGGAATAGGTGAATGGTCTACATGTAACCAAAAGCACAATCTGAGCCACATAGGCTCACGGAGTGAAAAGACCTCGTCTTTTCCTGCTTTCAGGTTCCAGGTGTCATGGCACCGTGATGAAACGCACGCGTTTTGACGGCCGGAACGCAGCCTCGACCGGGCGACTGGCGCCGTCAGGAACGACGCTGTCAAGAATTCCGACGGTGCGTCCAGCCCTCAGGCCATCAGCGGCGCTGCCTGCATCTCTTCGATCTGCTCCACCAGCATGTCCACCTGCCCTTGCCAGTAATCCCGGGTGCCGAACCAGGGAAAGTTGATCGGGAAGGCCGGGTCGTCCCAGCGGCGGGCCACCCAGGCGCTGTAGTGGATCAGCCGCAGCGTGCGCAGTGGCTCGATCAGCGCGAGTTCGCGCCGGTCAAACGCGCGGAACTGTTCGTAGCCGTCGACCAGCGCGCCGAGTTGCTGCGTCTGCTGCCGGCGGTCGCCGCTGAGCAGCATCCAGAGGTCCTGCACGGCCGGGCCGGTGCGCGCGTCGTCCAGGTCCACAAAATGCGGGCCGGCGCCGGGCTGGCCCTCGGGCGTCCAGAGGATGTTGCCGGGGTGGCAGTCCCCGTGCAGGCGGATGAGGCGAATGCCGTCCTCTTCCGCAGGCGCACCGGCTTTCAGCACGGGGTGGGCCTCGATCAGGGTCAGTGCTTCGGCCAGAGCGGCCGACCAGGCGGTGCGCACCTCGGGCGCCACGGCGGCGTGTTCCATCAGCCAGTCGCGTGGTTCGTGCGCGAAGCCAGCGGCGTTCAGCGCCGGGCGCACCTGGAATGGCTGGGTGGCACCGACCGTGTGGATGCGCGCCAGAAAACGGCCGATCCACTCCAGCACCTCGAAGTTGTCGAGCTCGGGGCGGCGTCCCCCGCGCCGCGGGCTCACCGCGAACGTGAAGCCGCCGAAGTGGTGCAGTGTTTCGCCCTGCACCCGCAGCGGTGGCACCGCCGGGATTTCGGCGGCCACCAGTTCTTCGGCAAAGGCATGTTCTTCGGCAATCTGCGCATCGCTCCAGCGCCCGGGGCGGTAGAACTTGGCGACCACCTGGTCCACGCCTTCCAGGGGCGACTCCAGGTGGATCTGGTACACGCGGTTCTCGAAGCTGTTGAGGGCGGCCATCCTCCCGTCGCCCCACAGGCCGATGCTGGCCAGCGCGTCCTGCACCACGTCGGGGGTGAGGGCGCTGTAGGGATGGGTGCTGGGGTGGTCGGATGTCATGGGCCATTGTCACCGTTGCTGATCTTTGTACCGGGTGCACACACCTATCATCGGCACATGGCCAAACACAAACCGTCGCCCCGCCCGGCCTCCACGCTGCAGGAGCAACTGCCCGAGCTGCGCGAAGGCCAGTCGGTGGCCTTGCTGCAGGAGCTGCACATCCTCACCCGCGAGGGCAAGCTCAACCAGGACACGCGGCGCAAACTCAAACAGGTCTACCACCTGGTGCAGTTCATCGAGCCGTTGCTGGCAGAGGTGCTGGCCACCCGCGGTGACGTGACCCTGGCCGATCACGGCGCGGGCAAGTCCTATCTGGGCTTCATCCTGTACGACCTGTTCTTCAAGTCCAAAGGCGTTGGCCGCGTGATCGGCGTGGAGACCCGCGCCGAGCTGGTGGAGAAGTCGCGCGCACTGGCGAACAAGTTGGGCTTCGAACGCATGGACTTTCTGGCGACGACCGTGCAGGAAGCGCTCACACACCCGGGCTTGCCTGCGCGCATCGACGTGGTCACCGCGCTGCACGCCTGCGACACCGCCACCGACGATGCCATTGCGTTTGGCCTGGCCAAACACGCCAGCCACATGGTGCTGGTGCCGTGCTGCCAGGCCGAGGTGGCTGGTGTGCTGCGCCAGCACAAGGCGCTGAGCCTGTCGCGTTCCCCGCTGGCCGAACTCTGGCGACACCCGCTGCACACGCGCGAGTTCGGCAGCCAGATCACCAATGTGCTGCGATGCCTGCAGCTCGAAGCCAGTGGCTACAGCGTGACCGTGACCGAGCTGGTGGGCTGGGAGCACTCCATGAAAAACGAGCTGATCCTCGCCCGTAGAATGGCCGACGACCGACACGGGGCTCGCGAGCGGGCCGGCCAACGGTTGACGCAAGTGCTCGATGAGCTGGGACTGCCGGAACTCAAGCAGCGTTTTGCTGTCGATCAGGTCGATTCAAATTCGTCCCCGATGACGATGTGATTGTTCGCGGCGGCCCTCCGGGTCGCCTGTTTGCCATCTTCCCGGTGTACAAGTCAGCGCCACGCTGATGCCGGTTTGCCTGGTGGTTCCGAGGTGCCTCGCACCCGGGAGCGCCATTCCACAGACCCCATCCTGGAGAGCCTGCCCATGGTCACCGATTTCGCTTTTTTGCTGCAGTCCATCGCCTGGCCTCTGGTGCTGCTGCTGGCCTGGTTTCTGGCCGAGATACTGTTCGAACGCTGGCACATTCCGCGCGTCACCAGTTACGTGGCCGTTGGCCTGATCGGTGGCCTGATCAACCTGCCAGGCCTCACCACCGATGTGCCGGGCTTGCCATTTCTGGCCAACGTGGCGCTGTCGCTGGTGCTGTTCGAGCTCGGCTACCGCATCAACCTGCGGTGGTTCCGCCACAACCCGTGGATGCTGGCGCTGGGTGTGGTGGAGTCTTTCGTCACTTTTGGTCTCATCTACTGGGTGAGTGGCTGGTTTGACCTGCCAGTGGATCACCGGCTCATCATCGCGGCGCTCTCGATCTCCGCCTCACCCGCCGGTGTGGTGCGCGTGGCCAACGAGCTGCGCAGCGCGGGCCAGGTGACCGAGCGCGTGCTGCACCTGTGTGCCATCAACTGCATCCTGTCGGTGGTGGCGCTCAAGCTGGTGGTGGGCTACTGGTACCTCAGCACCTCGGGCGACCTGGTGCTCGCGGCCTTCGGCAGCATGTACGTGGTGGCGACCTCGGTGGCCATCGGCGCCTTGCTGGGTGTGGCGGTGCCGTGGCTGCTGCGCCAGCGCAGCACGAACGAGCGTGGCGTCACCGTGGTGTTTGCGCTGGCCGTGCTGCTGCTCACCACCGCCGCCTACGGCCTCAAGCTGTCGCCGCTGCTGGCGGCGCTTTCCTTCGGCATCGTGGCGCGTGAGCGGCGCGTGCACCTCACCAACGCGCAGCGCGATTTCGGCACGGCGGGCGACATGGCCTCGGTCTTCCTGTTCGTCTACATCGCCTCGCTGCTGAACTGGGCCGATGTGGGCGCCGGCATGTTGATGGGGCTCTTGCTCATTGCGGTGCGCACGGCCTCCAAGGTGGGCTGCAACCTGGTGGCTGCGCGCCTGTCGGGCATCACCGAGCGCAAGGGCCTGCTCACCGGCCTGGCGCTCACACCCATGTCGGCGTTTGCGATTCTGCTGCTGGAGCAGACGCGCCTGTACGGCTTTGCACCGGCGGTGGCGGTGCTCTCTGCCATGGCCGGAATGATGGTGGTGCAGGAACTGCTCGGACCAGTGGTCACACAGCGTGCGCTGATGACTGCCCATGAAACCCACGTCACGAAGGAATAAGCCATGCCGTTGGAAGTTTTCAAATCGTCCGATTCGCTGACCATGGGCGTGGAGCTGGAACTGCAGCTCGTCAACACCTACGACCTCGATCTCTCCAGCAGCGCCAATGACCTGCTGGAGTTGCTCAAGCGCAAGCCGTTTCCGGGGGTGGTCACGCCCGAGATGACGCAAAGCATGATCGAGATCGCCACCGACATCCAGCGCGAACACGGCCCGCTGTTGGCCCAGCTGCAGCAGATCCGCGACACGCTGGTGAAGGCGGGTGACCGGCTCAACATCGAGATCGCCGGTGGCGGCACGCACCCGTTCCAGCGCTGGTTCGAGCAGCGCATCTTCTCCAAGCCGCGCTTCCAGGAGCTCTCGGGTCTCTACGGGTATCTGGCCAAGCAGTTCACCGTGTTCGGGCAACACGTGCACATCGGCTGCTCCAACGCCGACGAGGCGCTGTTCCTGCTGCACTCGCTCAACCGCTACGTGCCGCACTTCATTGCGCTGTCAGCCTCGTCGCCGTTCTCGCAGGGTGTTGACACGCTGTTCGACTCGGCTCGCCTGAACTCGGTGTTCGCGTTTCCACTCAGCGGCCGCGCGCCCTTCACGCTGAGCTGGGACGAGTTCGCCAACGTGTATTTCACCAAGATGGAGAGCACCGGGGTGGTCAAGTCGATGAAGGACTTTTACTGGGACATCCGGCCCAAGCCCGAGTACGGCACCATCGAGCTGCGTGTGTGCGACACGCCGCTCACGGTGGAGCGCGCCGCGGGTCTGGCGTGTTACCTGCAGGCGCTGTGTCGGCACTTGCTGGAGCGCACCGAGCTGCCGCCCGAAGAAGACGATTACCTCGTCTACACCTACAACCGGTTTCAGGCCTGCCGCTTCGGGCTGGACGGCATGATGGTCAATCCGAAAACGCGCGAGCAGATCAGCATCCGCGAAGACATCCTGGCCACGCTGCGCAGAACAGCACCGCACGGGCAGGCGCTGAACTCGATGGCCGCACTGGACGAGATCGAACGCACCGCAGCGCGGGCAGGGAACCACGCCACTTTCCTGCGCAACCAGTACAAGGAGTCGGGCAGCGTGCAGTCGGTGGTGCGCGCCAGCGTGGAAGCGCTGCGCAGCGGACCGTGACTTTGTTCACGCCGGGCGTGTAGGTGTCCCGGACGCCCTGTCAGGCAACTTCTTACAGCGGGAATGGGGCTGCGCCGACTTAACGGCTCGAAGGGTGGCGAATACAGTTTGTTTCATCGACACCCGATTTGAAACATCCACCGCATTCCCCCAGGAGCCCACCATGTCCACCACGTCCAGCCGCCTCAACCCCTTCGTCCTGATGCTCGATCCGGAAGCCGTGATTCACGCCATGGAGACCAGCGCCAACCTGCGCGGCCTGCGCCAGCGCATCTGCCGCCCGCTGGACAAGCCCCTGATCCCCAAGATCTTCGACGCCGCCCGCGACTTCGACGCCGTGATCGAAGCCGAAGAGTTCATGGACACCGGTGCCGAGCTGTACGTGGACGCACAGCCCGCGCTGCAGACGGTTCATTGAAGGCAAGGCCGCAGCGCCGGGCCGCCCCAAGCCAGGCCAGCCCCCTCGGGGGGCAGCGACCCGCGAAGCGGCGGAGCGTGGGGGCATCGGTTATTTCGCAAAGCGCTTGCGAGTCAAAGCAAGGGCGATCCAGAACGCTGCCACGGTGTAGACCAGCAGCACACCCGCATGCAGCCAGGGCTGCGCAGGCCACTGGTCCATGAAAAGAGGCCGCACCAGTTCCACCGCGTTGGTCAGTGGCAGCCAGTCGGAAATGTGGCGCACCACCACCGGCAACTGCTCCCGAGGAAAGAAGACGCCCGACAGGAACATCATCGGCGTCAGGAACAGCGTGAAGTAGTAGGTGAAAAAGTCGTAGCCCTGGGCCAGGGCGTTGAACACCAGGGCGATGCACGAAAACGTGATGCCCACCCCCAGCAGCACCGGCCAGGCCAGCAGCAGCTTGGGTGAATGGCTGATGCCCAGCGCGAGCATCACGAGCATGATGGCCGTCACTGAAAACAGGGCCTTGAAACCGGCCCACAACATTTCCGCCATCACCACATCGTCCAGGCTCACCGGCGCGTTCATGATGCCGTCCCAGGTTTTCTGCACGTGCATGCGCGAGAACGCCGAGTACAGCGCCTCGAAGCTGGCCGCGTTCATCGCGCTCATGCAGATGCTGCCACTGGCGAGAAACAGGATGTAGGGCACGGCCACGCTGCCTTGCGGCGTGTTGACGCTCACCTGCCCGACCAGCGCCCCCATGCCGTAGCCAAACGCCACCAGCCACATCAGCGGCTCGGCGATGTTGCCCACCAGGCTGGGAATGGCGAGCTTCTTCCAGACCAGCAGGTTGCGCAGGAAGACGGGCCACCAGCGCATGGACAGGCGAGGTGGCGCAAAGTGCGATGGAGCGGCTGCAACAGTGGTGGTGTTCATGGTCTAGCCATCTTCTCGAATTTGTCGGCCGGTGAGTTTGAGGAACAGGTCCTCCAGATTCGCTGGCCGGTGCAGCGTGCGCAGCTGCGGATGTGCACCCAGCGCCGCCAGCAGCGGCATGGCCTGCGCGGTGTAGAAAAACACCGTCTCACCGCTCACCTCCACGCGGGCGGCCAGCGCGCGCACGGCGGCGTGTTCTTCGGCCTGGGCCAGCGCCAGTGCGCCCTGGCCGTACACCTCCACCACATCGGGCTCCAGGTGCTGCGCGATCAGCTCCCGGGGTTTTCCTTCGGCGATCTTGCGGCCGTGGTCCAGCACCAGCAGGCGCGAGCACAGGCGTTCGGCTTCGTCCATGAAGTGGGTGGTCAGCAAGATGCTCTTGCCTTGCTGCAACAGCATCTGCAAGCGCTCCCACATGAGGTGGCGGGCCTGCGGATCCAGGCCGGTGGTGGGCTCGTCGAGCATCAGCAGCTTCGGGTCGTTGACCAGCGCACGCGCCAGCGACAGGCGCCGTTTCATGCCACCCGACAGTTCACCCGGCTTGGCTTGCGCCTTGTGCGCGAGCGCGGCGAATTCGAGCAGCTGCGGGATGCGCGCACGCACCTGGGCCGCCGGCAAACCAAAATAGCGGCCGTACACCAGCAGGTTCTCGGCGCAGTCGAAATCGGGGTCCAGCGTGTCCATCTGGCTCACCACGCCGAGCTGCGCCTTGATGGCCAACGCGTCGCGCGGCATGTCCAGGCCAAAGGCGGTGATGGTGCCGGCGTCGGGTGCGGTCAAGCCCAGGCACATGCGGATGGTGGTGGTCTTGCCGGCGCCGTTGGGCCCGATCACGCCCAGGCATTCACCGGGCTGTATCGAGAAACTCAGGTCGTTCACCACCGTGCTGTCGCCGTAGCGTTTCACGAGGTGGTGGCATTCAAACAGGGCTTGCGTCATGGTGCGGCATTGTGCCCCTGTGGCCAGGGGCCACCGGGGTCGGCCCCTACAATGCGGGGCTGCCCGTCAGGGTCTTGTCTTCACTGCCTCATCCCCATGTCCTTCGCCGTTTCCCTGCAATACCTGTTCCCGAAACGTGCGCTCACCGAATTCGGCGGCTGGGTGGCCAACGGCCGCTGGGGCGCCATCACGCAGTGGATCATCCGTCGCTTCATCCGCAAGTACGGCGTGAACATGGCCGAGGCCGCGAACCCGGACCCCACGGCGTACGGCAACTTCAACGAATTCTTCACCCGCGCCCTGAAGCCCGGCGCGCGTCCGCTGGCCGACGCCACGTTTGTGTGCCCGGTGGACGGCGCCATCAGCCAGTTCGGTGCAATCGCGCGCGACCAGATCTACCAGGCCAAGGGGCACACCTACAGCACGCGCGCGCTGGTGGGCGGCGACGCCGAGCTGGCGGGCCTTTTCGACCACGGCTCGTTCGCCACCATCTACCTCAGCCCCAAGGACTACCACCGCATCCACATGCCGGCCGGCGGCCGCCTGCGCCAGATGATCCACGTGCCGGGCGACCTGTTCTCGGTGAACCCGGCCACGGCGCAGGGCGTCCCCGGCCTGTTCGCGCGCAACGAGCGCGTGGTGTGTGTGTTTGACCTGCAGGTGGGCGAGACCACCGTGCCGTTTGTGCAGGTGCTCGTGGGCGCCACCATCGTGGGCAGCATGGCCACCACCTGGCACGGCGTGGTGAACCCGCCGCGCCCGGGCGAAGTGCGCACCTGGCGCTACGACGATGCGCCGGTGGTGTTCCAGCGCGGTGACGAGATGGGCCGCTTTTTGCTCGGCTCCACCGTGGTGCTGCTCTGGCCGCGCGACACCGTCACCTTCAACCCCGACTGGGCGCCCGGCAACACCGTGCGCCTGGGCGAGGCCATGGGCAACGCCCTCTGAATTCCTTGTCTTCCGGAGTTACCCCATGACCACGCTCGGCACACCGCTGTCTCCTTCGGCCACCAAGGTCATGCTGCTCGGCTCCGGCGAGCTCGGCAAGGAGGTGCTGATTGCATTGCAGCGCCTGGGCGTGGAAACCATTGCGGTCGACCGCTACGAGAACGCGCCGGGCCAGCAGGTGGCGCACCACGCGCGCACCATCACCATGAGCGATCCGGCGCAACTCAAGGCGCTGATCGAGGCCGAGCGCCCGCACCTGGTGGTGCCCGAAATCGAGGCCATTGCCACGCCGATGCTGCAGGAACTGGAAGCCGCCGGCGTGGTGCGTGTGATCCCCACCGCGCGCGCCGCGCGCCTGACCATGGACCGCGAAGGCATTCGCCGCCTGGCTGCCGAGACGCTGGGCTTGCCGACCAGTCCGTACCAGTTCTGCGATTCGCTGGATGAGTTGCAGGCTGCGATTGACGGGGGGATCGGCTACCCCTGCATCGTCAAACCGGTGATGAGCAGCAGCGGCAAGGGCCAGAGCAAGATCGACGGTCCGGCCGACGTGCAAAAGGCCTGGGACTACGCGATGTCGGGCGGGCGTGTCGGCCCGGGCCGCATCATCGTGGAAGGTTTCATCGACTTCGATTACGAGATCACCCAGCTCACGGTGCGCGCGCTGGACGCCGACGGGCAGATCGAAACCCACTTCTGCGACCCCATCGGCCATGTGCAGGTGAGCGGCGACTATGTGGAGAGCTGGCAGCCGCACCCCATGACGCCCGCCGCACTGGCCGAGTCGCGTCGCGTGGCCAAGGCCGTGACCGACGACCTCGGCGGCCAGGGGCTCTACGGCGTGGAGCTGTTCGTGAAAGGTGACCTGGTGTGGTTCAGCGAGGTGAGCCCGCGCCCGCACGACACCGGCATGGTGACCATGATCACGCAGTGGCAGAACGAGTTTGAACTGCACGCGCGCGCCATCCTCGGCCTGCCGGTGAGCACCGTGCTCAAGAGCCCAGGCGCCAGTGCCGTCATTTACGGTGGCATGGACGCCACCGGCATCGCGTTCGACGGGGTGGACGACGCCCTGCGTGTGCCGCAAACCGAGGTGCGCCTGTTCGGCAAGCCCGAGAGTTTCACCAAGCGCCGCATGGGCGTGGCGCTGGCGTTTGACGCCGACGTGGAAACGGCGCGCACGCGCGCCAAGCAGGCCGCCGCGCTGGTGAAGCCGCGCGCCGCCTGACGCATCGATCTCAGTGCAGGGCGCTGGCCGCTGCGCGGCTGATGTCCTGTTCCACCTCGCCGCCGTTGAGCGATACCGTGCGCTGAGCCCAGTGGCCGGCGCTGGCCCGCTGGGTGACCAGCACCACCGTGATCAGGTGCTCGGTGTTGAGTTTGCGCAGCAGGCTGCCGATGTCGGCGCACAAGGGCTGGTCCGAAGGCCGGCTTGCGTTGTCCACCAACAGCACGCTCGGATTGCAGACCAGGGCCCGGGCGATCGCGGCCTTGCCCTGCTGTGAACCGTCGAGGTCGTCGGGCATTTTGTGACCCTGGTCTTCCAGACCCACCACCGCCAGCGCCCGCATGGCGGCCGACTGGCAGCGTTCTGCCGACAAGCCCCGGTACATCAAGGGCAGTGCCACGTTGCCCTGCAACGAGGTGCTGCGCAGCAGGTTGAACGCTTGCGGCACGAAGCCGAAAAAACGCCTTCGCAACCACAGGCGCTGCTCGGTCGAGAGCGATTGTTCCTGAACACCCTGGAAGCTGTAGCCGCCGCTGGTGGGCGCTTCCAGCAAGCCCAGCATCTTCATCAGGGCCGACTTGCCCGAGCCACTGGGCCCCACGATCGCCGCGAATTCACCCCTGTGGATGTCCAGGTCCACCGAGCGCAGCGCTTCGCGGGGGCTGCTGCCCTTGTCGTACAGCTTGCTGGCGCCAGTCAGACGCATGAGCGGAGGCGACACCGGGCGCCGGCTGGTGGGCGTGTGATGGATGTCCGGGATCTGGATGTCGAGTTGCATGGAACAGAGCTTATGCAGAGCCTTGCAGTCACACCGTTCGGAGCCGTACGCATGCGCGTAAAGTTTTTTTTCGGGTCGGGTGCATCCAGATGCCGTTCTCGGGCGTAGTGGTAGCAGTGGCGTTGAATTTGCGCTGCTGCCCACAAACCACCTTCGAGGAGTTTTCCCCATGATGATCAAATCCACCCTGGCCGCTGCGGCCGCCCTTGCCCTGACCGCCTGCGCCACCGGCCCCGCGCCCATGATGTATTCGCAGGCCATGCTGCCCGCCTCGGTGCAGGTGCCCATGGGCCACAAAGTGGTCATGGAAACCGTGGGCGCTGGCGACATCACCTACGAATGCCGCGCCAAGGCCAACATGGCCGGCCAGTTCGAATGGGTGTTCGTCGGTCCCGACGCCAAGCTGATGGACCGTTCGGGCAAACAGGTCGGCAAGTACTACGGCCCACCCGCGACCTGGGAAAGCATGGACGGCTCGAAGTTCACCGGCACGCAAGTGGCTGTGGCCCCGGCCGCCGCCGGCAACATCCCGCTGCAACTGGTCAAGGCCAACCCCGCCATGGGCACTGGTGTCATGACCGGTGTGACCTATGTGCAGCGCGTCGCCACCGTGGGTGGTGTGGCCCCGGCCATGCCTTGCGGCGCCGCCAACATGGGCAGCAAGCAGATCGTGAAGTACCAATCCGACTACATCTTCTACAAGGCTGTGTGATGCCCGCGGGCCGGCGTCCGATCGATCCGCTGGTCTGACCGCCGCCCGTGCCCTCCAGCGATCCCACGCCTTTCGATCACAACGCCGCGCTGGCAGCCTGCGCGCGCGGCGAACAGGGTGCCCTGCGGCGCCTTTACGAACGCGAGCACCGTTTCCTGATGGGTGTGGCCCTGCGCATTGAGTGCGGTGCGGGCCAGTGCCCGCACCGTGTCGGTGGACGAAGAAGTTCTGGACCCTGTGCAGGACGCCGAACCCCAGGC
>NZ_JALHLX010000050.1 GCF_022844385.1 Hydrogenophaga sp.
GCTTTCTATTGGGAAGACGTGTTCAGCATGCTGGTGCTGGCGCTGCACACGGCCTACCTGGTGGCGCTGTTCACCGGCGCGCTGGACGCCCGAGGCCTGGCCTGGCTGGCACTGGCCGCCTACGCCACCTACGTGGTCAATGCCGGTCAGTTCATCTACAAGCTGCGCATGGCGCGGCTCCAGGGCCACTCGGGCACCGTGGCGGTGCAAGCATGAGCGCAGCGCCGGGCCGTTCCCAAGCCAGCTCGCACCGCAGCCCGCAGGGCGGAGGTACCGAATGAGCCCGGTCATTCCCATCAAGTCAGTGTCCAAGGGCTGTGCTGACGCGCCCGTGCTCAAGGAGCGGGGCCAGCGCGAGGTGTTCTGTGGCCTCACCGGCATCATCTGGCTGCACCGCAAGATCCAGGACGCGTTTTTCCTCGTGGTCGGCTCGCGCACCTGCGCCCACCTGATCCAGAGCGCCGCCGGCGTGATGATCTTTGCCGAGCCGCGTTTTGCCACCGCCATCATCGACGAGCGCGATCTGGCCGGCCTGGCCGACTGCAACGAAGAGCTCGACCGCGTGGTTACCCGGCTGATCGAGCGCCGTCCCGAGATCAAGCTGCTGTTTCTGGTGGGTTCGTGCCCCTCCGAGGTCATCAAGCTGGACTTGTCGCGTGCCGCTTCGCGCCTCTCGGGCCGTTTTTCGCCCGATGTGCGCGTGCTCAATTACTCGGGCAGCGGCATCGAGACCACCTTCACCCAGGGCGAGGACGCCTGCCTGGCCTCGCTGGTGCCGGTGTTGCCCGCCTCAAGCGCCAGCGCGCCGGCGTCGCTCATGGTAGTGGGCGCCCTGGCCGACGTGGTCGAGGACCAGTTCGCCCGCCTGTTCAAGCAACTGGGCATCGGCCCGGTGCAGTTTTTCCCGCCACGCCAGGCCAACGAGATGCCTGCGGTCGGACCCAACACCGTGTTTTTGCTGGCCCAGCCGTTCCTGGCCGACACGGCCGTGGCGCTGGAGGCGCGCGGCGCCACCCGTCTGCCGGCCCCGTTTCCGCTGGGGGTGGAGGGCACCACCGCCTGGTTGCAGGCGGCGGCCACCGCCTTCGGTGTGGACGCAGCGACCTTCGAGGCGGCAATAGCTCCCGCTCGCGACCGCGCCACCACCGCCTTGGCCCGCCAGCGCACGCAGCTCGCCGGCAAGAGCATCTTCTTTTTCCCAGACTCGCAGCTCGAGATTCCGCTGGCGCGCTTCCTGTCGCGCGAACTCGGCATGCAGCTCGCCGAAGTCGGCACACCGTACCTGCACCGCCAGCACATGGCCGAAGAACTGGCGTTGCTGCCCGAAGGCACGTTTTTGAGCGAAGGCCAGCACGTGGAAAACCAGCTCGACCGCTGCCGCGCCGCCCAGCCCGACATCGTGGTGTGTGGTCTCGGTCTGGCCAACCCGCTGGAGGCCGAAGGCCTGACCACCAAGTGGGCCATCGAACTCGTCTTCACCCCCATCCAGGGCTTCGAGCAGGCGGCCGATCTGGCCGAGCTGTTCAGCCGTCCGCTGGTGCGCCGCCTGCGCCTGGCCGCCTGATCCTTCACCGGCACCCTCACCATGCAACTCACGCTCTGGACCTACGAAGGACCGCCCCACGTGGGCGCAATGCGCATCGCCACTGCGATGAAGGACGTGCACTACGTGCTGCACGCGCCGCAGGGCGACACCTACGCCGATCTGCTGTTCACCATGATCGAGCGTAACGCCAAGCGCCCACCGGTGACCTACACCACCTTCCAGGCGCGCGACCTCGGTGGCGACACCGCCGAGCTGTTCAAGAACGCGGCGCGCGAAGCCTACGCACGCTTCAAGCCGCAGGCCATGATGGTGGGCTCCTCGTGCACCGCCGAGCTGATCCAGGACGACCCGGGCGGCCTGTGCAAGGCGCTCGATCTGCCGGTGCCGGTGGTGGCGCTGGAGCTGCCGTCTTACCAGCGCAAGGAAAACTGGGGCGCTTCGGAAACCTTCTATCAGATGGTGCGCAACCTGGCCGATACCACGGTGAAGCGCGCCCCGCGCGAAGCCGGCCAGCGCGCCCGCTGCAACATCCTCGGTCCCGCCGCGCTGGGCTTTCGCCACCGCGACGACCTGCGCGAGATATCCGGCTTGCTCACCGAGATGGGCATCGACATCAACGTGACCGCGCCGCTGGGTGCTTCACCCGCCGACATGGCCCGCCTGGGCGATGCCGATTTCAACGTGGTGCTCTACCCCGAGATCGCGAATGTGGCGGCTGGCTGGCTCAAACGCACCTTCGGCCAACCGTCCACGCGCACTGTGCCCATCGGCTCCGGCGCCACGCGCGACTTCATCGCCGAGGTGGCCGAGCTGGCCGGTGTTGACCCCACCGATGTGCTCGCCAACGCCGAAGCCCGTGCACCTTGGTACGCGAAGTCGGTCGACTCCACTTACCTCACGAGCAAACGCGTCTTCGTGTTCGGCGACGCGACCCACGTGGTGGCCGCTGCGCGCATTGCGGCGCAGGAAATGGGTTTCACTGTGGTGGGCCTGGGAACTTACAGCCGCGAGTTCGCCCGCGAGGTGCGCGAAGCCGCCGCGATCTATGGCGTGGAAGCGCTCATCAGCGACGACTACCTGGAAGTTGAAGCCCGCATCGCCGAGCTGCAGCCCGAACTGGTGCTGGGCTCGCAGATGGAGCGCCACATCGCCAAGCGCCTGGGGGTGCCCTGCGCGGTGATCTCGGCTCCGGTGCATGTGCAGGACTTTCCAGCGCGCTACTCGCCGCAGATGGGTTTTGAAGGCGCCAACGTGCTGTTCGACACCTGGGTACACCCGCTGATGATGGGTCTGGAAGAACACCTGATCGGCATGTTCCGCGGTGACGCCGAGTTCCATGAAGACGCTGCGCCCTCGCACCTGGGTGGTGGCGTGGTGCCCAAGGCCGAGGCGCCCAGGGCGGTGATGGCCCCGGTGGAACAGGCCGCCGCCAATGAGACCCTCACGCCGCAAGAGGCCACCTGGGGCCTCGATGCCGAAAAAGAACTGCGAAAGATTCCCTTCTTCGTTCGCGGAAAAGCCAAGCGCAACACCGAGCGTTTCGCCAATGACCGAGGGGTGTCCCTGATCACCGTGGAGACGCTGTATGACGCCAAAGCTCACTATGGGCGCTAAACCGCTGTCGGCGAGCAGCCAGCTGCCCGTGCGGCTGGTGGTGGTCACCATGGACACGCACCTGGCCGGTGCCATCGAGCGCGCACAGCGCACGCTGAAAAACGAGATCCCGGGCCTCACGCTCACCTTGCACGCCGCGTCCGAATACGCTGGCAACGACGCCGCCATCGAACGCTGCATTGAAGACATCGCCAGCGCCGACATCATCGTGGCCGGCATGCTCTTCATGGAAGACCACTTCCTGCCCATCCTGCCCGCGCTGCAGGCGCGACGCGAGCAGTGCGACGCCATGATCTGCATGGCCTCGGCCGCCGAGGTGGTCAAGCTCACGCGCCTGGGCAACTTCGACATGGCCAAGCCCGCCAGCGGCCCCATGGCCATGCTCAAGAAGCTGCGCGGCAGCAAGGAAAAAGCCGCCACCGGGGGTGCTGCGCAAATGAAGATGCTGCGCCGCATCCCGCAACTGCTGCGCTTCGTGCCCGGCACCGCGCAGGACGTGCGCGCGTACTTCATGACGCTCCAGTATTGGCTGGGCGGCTCGGACGAAAACGTTCTCAACCTCGTGCGCCACGTGGTGAACCGCGGCGCCGATGGCGAGCGCAAGGTCATGCGCGCGCAGGTCAAGGCGCAGCCACCGATCGAGTACCCCGAGGTCGGCGTGTACCACCCGCGCATGGCCGGCCGCCTGGCCGACAACGTGGCCGCCCTGCCGCTGCCTGCCGTGCGCCCCACCGTGGGCACGGTCGGCGTGTTGTTGTTGCGCTCGTATCTGCTCTCCGGCAACTCGGCGCATTACGACGGTGCCATCGCCGCCATGGAGGCCCGTGGCCTGCGCGTGGTGCCGGTGTTTGCCGCCGGGCTCGATGCGCGCCCGGCCATTGACGCCTTCTTCATGCAGGACGGCCGTTGCATCGTCGACGCCGTGGTCTCGCTCACCGGCTTCTCGCTGGTCGGCGGCCCCGCCTACAACGACGCCAAGGCGGCCGAAGAGATCCTGGCCCGGCTTGACGTGCCCTACGTGGCCGCGCACCCGGTGGAGTTCCAGAACCTCGCGCAATGGGGCGGCTCCGACCGTGGCCTGCTGCCGGTGGAGAGCACCATCATGGTCGCCATCCCCGAGCTCGATGGCGCCACCAGCCCCATCGTGTTCGGTGGCCGCGCCGGGCCGGTGGGTGTGGCGTGCACCGGCTGCCACCACGCCTGCACCTTCCACGAGAGCGACAGCGCGCAGGACATGCAGTCGTGCCCCGAGCGCGCCATCATGCTGGCGGCGCGTGTCTCGCGGCTGGTGGGCTTGCGCCGCAGCGAGCGCGCCCAGCGCCGCGTGGCCGTGGTGATCTTCAACTTCCCGCCCAACGCCGGCAACGTCGGCAGTGCCGCGTATCTGTCGGTGTTCGAGTCGATGTTCCACACGCTCACCGCCATGAAGGCGCAGGGCTACACGGTGGACCTGCCCGAGAGCATCGACGCCTTGCGCGACGGAATCCTGCAAGGCAACGCAGCGCTGCACGGAGCCGATGCCAACGTGCACACCCTCATCAGCGCCGACGACCATGTGAAACGCGAGCGCTGGCTCAGCGAGATCGAAGCGCAGTGGGGCCCGGCCCCGGGCAAACAGCTCAGCAACGGCAGCGACATCCTGGTGCTCGGCAAACAGTTCGGCAACGTGCTGGTGGCGGTGCAACCCTCGTTCGGCTACGAAGGCGACCCGATGCGCCTGCTGTTCGAAAAAGGCCTGTCGCCCACCCACGCGTTCTCGGCCTTCTACCGCTACCTGCGCGAAGACTTCAACGCCCACGCGGTGCTGCATTTCGGCACCCACGGTGCGCTCGAATTCATGCCCGGCAAACAAAGCGGCATGTCGGGCAGCTGTTGGCCCGACCGCCTCATTGGCGACCTGCCCAACATCTACCTCTACGCGTCCAACAACCCCAGCGAAGGTGCGATCGCCAAGCGCCGCTCGGGCGCCACGCTCATCAGCTACCTCACACCACCGGTGGCGCAAGCCGGGCTCTACAAGGGCCTGATCGATCTGAAGGCGGCCATCGAGCGCTGGCGCGGCCTGGAGCCCACTTCGCGCGAGCGCGTGGAGTGTGTGGCCATGCTGCAGGCGCAGGCCGCCGCACTCGACCTGGTGGACATCGAGCCGGTGTGGAACGCCGAGCCGGGTGGTGATGCCGACAGGCAGGTATTTGTGCTGGCGCAGCAGGTGCTGGAACTCGAATACACCCTGATTCCCTGCGGCCTGCATGTGACCGGCCGCGCGCCCAGCGAAGCCGAATGTGTGGACATGCTGCTGGCCATGAGCGAGGCCTGGGAAGGCCAGCGTCCACCGCGCGCTTCGGTGCGTGCCCTGGTCGATGGTCTCAGCGTGGAGCTGGCCATGAAGGCCGGCCACATGCACAGCGACGACGCCACCGTGCTCGCCATGCACGGCCTGGCCGACGCCGGCCGCATGCTCGCCAAAGACACCGAGGTCGACGCCATCCTGTGTGCACTCGATGGCCGCTACATCCGCCCCGCGCCCGGCGGCGACATCCTGCGCACGCCCGAGGTGCTGCCCACCGGGCGCAACCTGCATGGCTTCGACCCGTTCCGCATCCCGAGCGCCTTTGCCGTGAAAGACGGCGCCGAGCAGGCGCAACGCCTGCTCGACCGCCACATGCAGGAGTCCAACCAGCTGCCCGAGTCGGTCGCCATGGTGCTCTGGGGCAGCGACAACCTCAAGAACGAAGGCGCGCCGATTGCGCAGGCCATGGCCCTCATGGGCGCGCTGCCGCGCTTTGACAGCTACGGCCGCATCGCCGGCGCGACGCTCGTTCCCCTGGCCACGCTGGGCCGCCCGCGCATCGACGTGGTGATCACGCTCTCGGGCATCTTCCGCGACCTCATGCCGCTGCAGATCCGCATGCTGGCCGAAGCCGCGTTCATGGCTGCCTCTGCCGACGAATCGGTGGAGCAGAACTGGATCCGCAAGCACGCGCTGGCCTACCAGAATGAACACGGCTGCACGCTGGAAACCGCCTCGCTGCGCGTCTACGGCAACGCCGAAGGCGCCTATGGCTCCAACGTCAACAACCTGGTGGAAAGCAGCCGCTGGACCGGGGGCGACGAGATCGCCGAAACCTACAGCAGGCGCAAAGGATTCGCCTACGGCCGCACGGGTCTGGCGGTGCAACACACCGCGCTGCTGCAGAGCGCGCTGGCCGATGTGGAGCTGACCTACCAGAACCTCGATTCGGTGGAGCTCGGTGTGACCACGGTGGACAACTACTTCGACACGCTGGGCGGCATCACCCAGGCGGTGAAGCGGGCGCGCGGTGGCGTCACGCCACCGGTCTACATCGGCGACCAGACCAAGGGCGACGGCGCGGTGCGCAGCCTCAAGGAACAGGTGGCGCTGGAAACGCGCACCCGCATGCTCAACCCCAAGTGGTACGAGGGCATGCTGGAGAGCGGTTACGAGGGCGTGCGCCAGATTGAAGTGCACGTGACCAACACCATGGGCTGGTCGGCCACCACGGGGCAGGTGCAACCCTGGGTGTACGAACAACTGAGCCAGACCTTCATGCTCGACCCCGACATGCGCAACCGCATGGCCAAGTTGAATCCCACGGCCTCCATGCGGGTGGCCAACCGCTTGCTGGAAGCGTCCGATCGCCAATATTGGCAACCCGATCCCGAGGTTCTTGCGGCGCTGCGGCAGGCCAGCGAAGAACTCGAAGACCGGCTCGAAGGTGTTTTTGAAGGAGCTACCGAATGATGGAAACCAGCGTTCCCCTGACCGACCTGAGGCGTGCCTCTGGAAAGTCCAGCCGTGAAGACGGGGAGGGCAGCCTTCAGGTCCAGCTCGACCCGTCGCTCAAGATCGGCAATGCCAAGGTGTTTGCCATTTATGGCAAGGGCGGCATCGGCAAGAGCACCACCAGCTCCAACCTGTCGGCCGCGTTTTCCCACCTGGGCAAACGCGTGCTGCAGATCGGCTGCGACCCCAAACACGACAGCACCTTCACCCTGACCAAGAAGATGCTGCCCACGGTGATCGACGTGCTGGAAACGGTGGACTTCCACGCCGAAGAACTGCGCGTGGAAGACTTCGTGTTCCCCGGCTACAACGGTGTGATGTGCGTGGAGGCCGGTGGCCCGCCCGCCGGCACCGGTTGCGGTGGTTATGTGGTCGGCCAGACCGTGAAGCTGCTGAAAGAGCACCACCTGCTGGAAGACACCGACGTGGTGATCTTCGACGTGCTGGGCGACGTGGTGTGTGGCGGCTTCGCTGCCCCGCTGCAGCACGCCGACCGTGCGCTCATCGTCACCGCCAACGACTTCGATTCGATCTTCGCGATGAACCGCATCGTGCAGGCCATCGGTGCCAAGGCGAAGAACTACAACGTGCGCCTGGGCGGCGTGATCGCCAACCGCAGTTCGGCCACCGACCAGATCGACAAGTACAACAACCAGATCGGCCTGAAGCTCGCTGCGCACTTCCCCGACCTGGACGTGATCCGCCGCAGCCGCCTGAAAAAGAGCACCTTGTTCGAGATGGAAACATCGCCCGAGCTCGAAGCGGTGAAAAAGGAATACATGCGTCTGGCCGCCTCGCTCTGGCTGGGTGTGGAGCCGCTGGCCGCCGTGCCCATGAAGGACCGCGACATCTTCGACCTGCTCGGGTTCGATTGATCGGTCACACAGCGATGAAAACCTCCAACGCCAACTACATCGAGCGCCGCTCGGAGATCGAAAACTATTTCGATCGCACCGCAGCGAAGGCCTGGGAGCGCCTGACCTCCAACGCACCGGTGGGCCGCATCCGCGCCTCGGTGCGCGCCGGGCGCGACGAGATGCGCAACACCTTGCTCAGCTGGTTGCCGCAGGACATGCGCGGCTTGCGCCTGCTCGACGCCGGTTGCGGCACCGGCGCGCTGGCACTCGTTGCCATGCAGCGCGGCGCCGAGGTGGTGGCCATCGACCTGTCGCCCACGCTGGTGCAGCTGGGCCGCGAACGCAATGCCACGCTGGTGCCCAACGGGCGCGGCGGCAGCATCGAATACCTCTCGGGCGACATGCTCGATGACGCTCTGGGCCAGTTCGACCACGTCGTGGCCATGGACTCGGTGATCCATTACGACACGCCCGACATCGCCAACGCCATCCAGCGCCTCGCTGCCCGCACGCGCGGCAGCGTGCTCTTCACCATCGCGCCCAGCAGCCCGCTGCTGAGCGTGGCCCACGCCTTGGGCCGTTTCTTCCCCAGCAACGACCGCTCGCCCGCGCTGACCCCGGTGTCGCAAGCCCGCTTGCGTGCCTTGTTGTTGCAGGGGCTGGGTGGCACCGGCTGGACCGAGGGCCGCACCCAGCGTGTCTCGGGCGGCTTCTACACCTCACAAGCCTGGGAGTGGACGCGGTGAACCTGAGCCGGATGCTCTCCCCCGCCTGGGCGATGAACATCACCCGGCGGTACGCTCCGTTCGCGGATGCGGCTTCCAGCGACCTTCCACTGGGCCGCTTGCTGCGCCTCTCTTTGTTTCAGCTGTCCATCGGCATCACCATCGCACTGCTGGTGGGCACGCTCAACCGCGTGATGATCGTCGAGCTGGCCGTACCGGCCTGGTGGGTCGCGCTCTCGGTGGCGCTGCCGCTGGTGTTTGCACCGCTGCGCGCACTCATCGGTTACCGCAGCGACACGCACCCGTCTGCGCTGGGTCTCAAGCGCATGCCCTACATGTGGATCGGCACGCTGCTCATGTTCGGCGGCCTGGCCATCATGCCGTTTGCCCTGCTGTTGCTCACCGTGACCGACGCCAGCGTGTGGGCCGGTCGCATCGGCGCAGCGCTCGCCTTTTTGCTGGTGGGTGCGGGCATGCAGATCACGCAGACCGCCGGCATGGCGCTGGCCAGCGACCTCTCGCCCGAAGACAAGCGCCCCCGCGTGGTGGCACTGCTCTACAGCACTTTGCTGGTGGGAATGATCCTGGGCAGCGCGCTGCTGGGTTTTGTGCTGATCGATTTCACGCCCACGCGCCTGGTGCAGGTGGTGCAGGGCGCTGCGGTGCTGGTGGCCGTGCTCAACATCACTTCGCTGTGGAAGCAGGAGCCGCGCCAGGCCCGCCGCGGCGCGCGCGAGGCCCATGGTTTCTCGCGCAGCTGGGCCCGGCTCATGGCCATCCCCAAGATCAAACGTTTCCTGTGGACCGTGGGCCTGGGCACCGTGGCCTTCAACATGCAGGACATCATTCTGGAGCCCTACGGCGGCGAGGTGCTGGGCTTGAACGTGAGCCTCACGAGTTCGCTCACCGCCATGAGTGCGGGCGGTGCCTTGCTGGCCTTCGTGCTGTCGGCGCGTTTCATGGCGCGTGGTCTGGACACCATCCGACTGGCCGCCATTGGCGCCTTGCTCGGCCTGCCGGCCTTTGCCTGCGTGATCTTTTCTGCCCCGCTGAGTTCACCCGCGCTGTTCCAGTTCGGCGCGGCACTCATTGGTTTTTCCGGTGGCCTGTTCGCGGTGAGCATGTTGCTCACCGCCATGGACCTGCCCGAGCGGGAACTCACCGGCCTGGTGCTGGGCGCCTGGGGTGCTGTGCAGGCCACGGCGGCGGGTTTGTCGATGGCCCTGGGTGGTGTGCTCCGCGACCTGGTGTCCGGCCTGGCTTCCCACGGCTGGCTGGGCGAGGCACTCAATTCACCGGTCACGGGCTACAGCTTCGTGTTCCACCTCGAAATCTATCTGCTCTTCGCGGTGCTCATCGCGCTGGGCCCCCTGGTGCGCCGCTCCAAAACGGCGGCCGAGCGAAATCCCCATCCGATTGGCCTGGCCGAGTTGCCGGGTTGAAACAGCGTTGCAGACGAGTCACCGAGCCAGCCCTCATTGAAGGAGAACCACCATGGATACAGGCGCAATCACCCAGTACGTCGACGTTGCACAACTCGTGCTCTACGCGTTCTGGATTTTCTTCTTCGGATTGATTTACTACCTCCAGCGAGAGAGCCATCGCGAGGGTTACCCGATGGACCCCGGCCGTGAGAACGGCCCGGTGACCCCCGGCTGGCCCACCGTCACACCCAAGACCTATGAACTTGAAGACGGCCGCACCTTCCTGTCGCCCGACGTGAACCGCCCCGATGGCGCGTATTCGGCCACGCCGACGCACAACTGGGCCGGGTCACCGCTGGACCCGGTGGGCGATCCACTGCTCGCCGGCGTGGGACCGGGTGCCTGGGCGGCACGCGCCGACCATCCCGACATGACGCTGGAAGGTGAAGCCAAGATCGTGCCGTTGCGCGCCGCGGCCGACCACGGCGTGGCCCGGCAAGACACCGATCCACGCGGCCTGCCGGTGTATGGGGCCGACAAGGAAATCGCCGGTGTCGTCAAGGACATGTGGGTGGACAAGTCGGAAATGATGTTCCGCTACATCGAGGTCGATCTCAAGAGCGGTGGCTCGGTGTTGCTGCCTGTGAATTTCTCGCGCATCCGCAAGGACGGTGTGAGCGTGCATGCCATCCTGGCCGGGCAGTTCGTCAACGTGCCCAAGACCCGCAACCCCGACCAGATCACCTTGCTGGAAGAGGAAAAGATCATGGCGTACTACGGCGCCGGCCTGCTCTATGCCACCCCTGACCGCATGGAGCCGCTGCTGTGAACGCGCACCACGAACACGAATTCGAAGCCGCGCCCGGCCTGCCCGAGCCACTGCCACAGGGCGAACGCCTGCTCTGGCAGGGCAGCCCCGACTGGCGCGCCCTGGCCATTCATGCGTTTCATGTGCGCAAGCTGGCGATTTATTTCACCGGCATGCTGGCCTTGCAGTGGCTGTATCTGCTGGGTGAGCCCGGTGGCTCCGTGCTGATGCCGCTGCTCACCAGCGGTGTGCTGGCCACGGTGGCCCTGGGCCTGCTCGCGCTGACCGCCTGGTTTTCAGCCCGCACCACCATCTACACCCTGACCGACCGCCGCATCCTGATGCGGGTGGGCATCGTGCTCACGCTCACCTTCAACCTGCCGCTGCGCAAGCTGGCCGCAGCTGCCATCCGCCCGCAAGCCGGTGGTCACGGTGACATCGCGCTCACGCTGACCGGTGAAGACCGCATTGCCTACCTCAACCTCTGGCCACACGCACGGCCGTGGCTGCTGAAACAGCCACAGCCCAGCCTGCGCTGCGTGCCCGACGCGCAGAAGATCGGTGAACTGATCCTGCAGGCCTGGAGTACCCAGAACGCCGATGCCCTGGCCATTGTGGGCAACAGTTCCATCAGCCACAGCCCTGCACCAGCGCGCCAGTCGCGTGAACGTGACATTTCGACCGCCACGGCCTGAGCCCCCTCCGGAGAACTCTCATGAGCACCCAGTACCATCCCTCCCCCCTGGGCACCAACACCCCCTGGCCCATCTGGGCACTGGGTGTGGTGCTGCTGGTGATCCTGGCGGGTGTGACCTGGCAGATGAAGGTGGTCGGCGCAGCCGCGCCGCAACCTCTGGAGGCCATTCAATGGGAGCGCACGCTGTCCTTCGTCGGTCAGTCCAACGGTGACATCGCGGTGCTGGACGCAGGGACGAAGCAGGAAGTGGCGCGCTTCCAGGGCGAGCAGGGCTTTCTGCGAGGCAGCCTGCGCGCACTCAACCGCGAGCGCAAGCGCAGTGGCATGAGCCCCGACTTGCCGTTCAAGCTGACTGGCCATGTGGATGGCCGCATCACCCTGCTGGACACCGCCACCGGCCAGCGCCTGAACCTGGAATCCTTTGGCCCCACCAACTCGGCTGTGTTCTCGCAGCTGCAGTGGGCCAGGCCCGCCACCTGAAACAGACCCCGCCAGGAGCCAACGATGAACACACAGACTGCCAGCGCCGATATCGACCATGTGGCGATGCTCATGGACAACGTGGAGAGTGCCGCTGATGCCAATGCCAAGGCCGTGAAAAGCACCATGCTCTCGCCGCGCTTCTACACCACCGACTTCAAGGCCATGGACGCGCTCGACGTGTCCAGCGTGCGGGCCGACTGGGACGTGATGATGAAGGAGTACGAGGGCGACAACAACCACGACCACTTCCAGCGCGATGCTGCGTTTGCCGAAGAAGTGCGCACGCTGATGCCGCAGCTCTCGCCCGAGATGCGCCAGGAGTTCCTGGACTTTCTCATCAGCTCGCTCACCTCGGAATTCTCGGGTTGCATTCTCTACAACGAGATCCGCAAGAACGTCAGCAACCCCGACATCAAACAACTGATGACCTACATGGCGCGCGACGAATCGCGCCACGCCGGCTTCATCAACCAGTCGCTCAAGGACTTCAACCTCGGCATCGACCTGGGCAGCTTGAAGCGCAACAAGGCTTACACCTACTTCAAGCCCAAGTACATCTTCTACGCCACCTACCTCAGCGAGAAGATCGGCTACGCCCGCTACATCACCATTTTCCGCCAGCTCGAAAAAAATCCGGACAAGCGCTTCCACCCCATCTTTCGCTGGTTCGAGCGCTGGTGCAACGACGAATTCCGCCACGGCGAATCGTTCGCGCTCATCATGCGTTCGCAGCCCGGTCTGCTGCAGGGTGGCAACAAGCTCTGGATCCGCTTCTTCATCCTCGCCGTGTACGCCACCATGTACGTGCGCGACCACACGCGCCCGCTGTTGCACGAGGCCATGGGCCTGGAGTCCACCACCTACGACTACGAGGTCTTCCGCATCACCAACGACATCTGCCGCCAGGTGTTCCCGGTGGAGGTGGACATCGACAACCCGGCGTTCCGCCGTGGTCTGGAGCGGCTCCTGCAGGTTTCGTTGAAGGCCGACCTCGCCAAGAAGCGCGGCGGTCTGGTGGGCAAGCTGCAGGTGGCCGCCTGCGGCGTGCAGGCGGCGCTCACCTTCGGCCGGCTGTACCTGTTGCCGGTGAAGAAACAGGCACTGCCGCAGACGATTCGCATGGAACCGGTCTGGTAGGCCAGCTCTGTTGCAGGCCATGACCGAACTCTCCAGCTCCGTGGCAGCACCTGCGCTGTTTGCACTGCTGTGCTGGTGGTTCGGTACGGGTGCCATCCTGTGGCTGGTGCGCAGAGCACCCACCACATTTCCCTGGACCCTGGGTGTCCTGAGTCTGCTGTTGATCGGCAGCCTGTGGACCACGCAGATCAGCATGCAGGAGCAGACCGTGGGCAGCGCCTACCTGGCGTTTGCCAGCGTGATCGTGATGTGGAGCTGGCACGAGATGGCCTTTCTCACCGGATGGCTCACCGGGCCGCGCCGCGTTCCGTTGCAAGCGGGCGCGCGTGGCTGGACCCGTTTCACCCAGTCGGTTCAGGCTGTCATCTGGCACGAGCTGGCCTTGCTGGCCAACTTCGGTGTGTTGTTGTGGATGCAGCAGGGCCAGCCTGGCCATGTGGCGATCTGCACCTTTGCCTTGCTGTGGTGCATGCGCTTCTCGGCCAAGATGAACCTGTTCCTGGGTGTGCCCGAAACCGGAGAGCAATACCTGCCCAGTCATCTGGTGTATCTCGCGAGCTACTTCAAACGTGGTCCGCTCACGCTCTTCTATTACGTGACGGTGGGCCTCTCGTGCGCCGTCTGGGCCTGGATGGTGTGGCAGGTGTCCAGCGGTGTGGCAACCATCACCACCGGCTGGATCCTGCTGGCAGCGCTGCTGGGCCTCGCCATCGTTGAACACGTGATCATGGCGTTCCCCACGCCCATGCAGAAACTCTGGGGCTGGGCCATGTCGCGCAGCCCGGCGATCAAACCGGAAAAAGCATGAACGCTTTTCGCACCCCTGAAGATATGTGGGAGCTGCCTCCTGCGACCCGTCCAGCCCCCTCCGGCCCATTGCCCGACGCCCCGCATGCGGTGGTCATCGGCAGCGGCTTTGGCGGGCTGGCCTCGGCCGTGCGCCTGGCCGCCAAAGGCTGGCGCGTCACCGTGCTGGAGAAGCTGGACGCACCCGGCGGCCGTGCCTATGTGCACCACCAGAACGGCCATGTGTTCGACGCCGGCCCGACCATCATCACCGTGCCGTTTCTGTTCGAGGAACTGTGGGCGCTGGCGGGGCGCAAGCTGTCCGACGACATCGAGCTGCGCGCGCTCGATCCGTTCTACCGCATTCGTTTCGATGACGGTGACGAGTTCAACTACAGCGGCGACCCCGACAAGATGCGCGCCGAGGTGCGCCGCATCAGTCCGGGTGACTCAGCCGGCTACGAACGTTTCATGGCCGAGGCCGATCACTGCTACCGGTTGGGTTTTGAAGCCCTGGGCGACAAGGCTTTCGACACCGTGGGCGACCTGATCAAGGCCAGCCCGGCCATCTTCAGGATGCGCGGCTGGCGCAGCCTGCACGCCATGGTGGCGGCGCACCTGAAGCACCCCAAGCTGCGCATGGCCATGAGCCTTCAGAGCCTGCTGATCGGCGGCAACCCGTTCTCGGTCACCTGCATCTACAGCCTCATCAACGCGCTGGAGCGCAAGTACGGCGTGCACTGGGCCGTGGGCGGCACCGGCCGGCTGGTGCAGGGCCTGGTGAGCCTGCTCGAAGGGCAGGGCGGTGTGTTGCGTTGCAATGCCGAGGTCCAACGCATCGAGGTGGACCAGGGCGTGGCCACCGGCGTGACGCTGGCCAGTGGTGAGCGCATCGCGGCCGACATCGTGGTGTCGAACGCCGACACCGCCTGGACCTACCGCAACCTGATCGAGGCGAAACACCGCCGCCACTGGACCGACCGAAAAGTCGAGAACGGGCGCTATTCCATGAGCCTGTTCGTCTGGTACTTCGGCACCAGCTGCCAGTACACCGACGTACCGCACCACATGATGTTGCTCGGCCCGCGCTACAAGGAGCTGCTCAAGGACATCTTCAGCCGCCACAAGCTGAGTGATGATTTCAGCCTGTACCTGCACCGCCCCACCGCGAGCGACGCGTCCATGGCACCGGCCGGACACGACACGTTTTACGCGCTGGCCCCGGTGCCCCACCTGGACAGCGGCACCGACTGGGCCACGCGCGCCGAATCGTTCCGCCAGGCCATCGCCGAGGTGCTGGACCGCACCGTGCTGCCGGGTTTCGAACAGCACGTTACCGCCTCGCTCCTCACCACGCCGCAGGACTTTCACGACCGCCTGCTTTCTTTCAAGGGCGCGGCCTTCGGCCTGGAGCCGCTGCTGCTGCAGAGCGCCTGGTTCCGCCCGCACAACCGCAGCGAAGACGTGGATGGCCTCTTCATGGTGGGCGCCAGCACCCACCCGGGCGCCGGTGTGCCGGGTGTGTTGATGTCGGCCAAGGCGCTCGACTCGGTGGTTCCCTCGGCAACAACCTGGCGGCAACAGCATGCTCGCAAACACGTTTCACGCTGAGTTGGTGGCGCCGCGCGCCTCGGCGGATCTGGACGCCTGCGTGGCGCTCATGCGCACCGGCTCCAAGACCTTCTTTGCCGCCAGCCGCCTGCTGCCGGTTCGTGTGCGCGCTTCGTCGATCGCGCTCTACGCTTTCTGCCGCGTCGCCGACGACATGGTGGACGGCGGCGAGATGGGCATCGATGACGCCATGCGCGTGCTCACGCACCGGCTGGACTGCATCTACGCCGGTGACCCGCAGGCCTTCGTGGAAGACCGCGCACTGTCGGTGGTGGTTCAGCGCCACGCCTTGCCCCGCCCCTTGCTTGATGCTTTGCTCGACGGTTTCGCCTGGGATGCCCAGGCCCGCCGCTACGACACGCTGGAGCAGGTGCACGACTACGGCGCGCGCGTGGCCGGCAGCGTGGGCGCCATGATGTGCTGGATCATGGGTGTGCGCAGCCCGCAGGCACTGGCGCGGGCGTGTGAACTCGGTGTGGCCATGCAGCTCACCAACATTGCGCGCGATGTGGGCGAAGACGCACGCAACGGCCGGCTGTACCTGCCGCGCGAGTGGATGGCGCAGGCCGGTATCGACACCGACGCCTGGCTGCGGCAACCGCTGGGCAGCCCTGCGTTGCAAGGCGTGGTGTCGCGCCTGCTCGATGAGGCCGACCGGCTGTACGCGCAGGCAACGGCCGGCATTGCACAGTTGCCGCGCGACTGTCGCTCGGCCATCCTTGCGGCGCGTTTGATCTATGCCGAGATCGGCCAGCAGCTGCGCCGCGATGGCCTGGACCCGTGCGCGCGCCGTGCGGTGGTGCCCGCATCGCGCAAGCTGGTGCTGCTGGCCTGTGCTTCGTTGCAATCGGGTTGGATGGGCCGCCCGGCCGCTGCGGTGCCACCACTGGCCGCCATTGCCTATCTGGTGGACCAGTGCCACACGCTGGATGAAACGGCGTTTTCCAGCGGCATTTCAACCCGGCCGTTCAACCAGCGCCTGGCCTGGATGCTGGACATGTTTGAACGGGTCGAGGCTCGCCGGCAGGACGAGCGCCATGGTGCTCACCGATCCGTGGCGGCAGAAGCGGGGCAGCGCCTGTCGCATTGAAGGCGGGGTCCGCCGTTCAGGCGAGTTCGGCGATCAATTCGGCCTTGCGCCGGGCCATGCGGTTGCCGAGTTCTTCCAGGTCGAGGTCGGACGCCTTCACGCGCGGAAACAGGCCGTCGTTCAGGTCGGACACGTGCTCGTTCACTTCCTGGGCCAGCACCTGGATCGGTCCGTCCACGAGTTCGGCCACAGGCTCCAGGCTTTGAATGTGGGCCACCAGTGCCTTCATGGTTGTGTGCTCTGGTGTGGCCTTCGGCAGCACCGACTCCACCGCCGGGTAAAAGATCTCTTCCTTGAGTTGCGCATGCACGACCACTGTGGTGCAGATGCGTTGCACCAGGAATCGCTTGTTGTTGACCGAGCGTGTGTTCTCGAACGCGGTGAACATCTGCTGCAGCTCGTTGTGATCGATCAGCAATTGGGTGATGGCATTGGCCACCGGGCGGCGTGGCTCGGCCCGGCGGGTTTGGCGGCCTCGGGGGGCATTGGTCGTCATGTGCGCTTTCTGGGTCCGTGGGGCATCAATGGGAATGCGATGATGCGGAGCGCCCACCGTAAGGCCCGTCCGTACGTCGGTCTGTGCGCTCTCGAACACTTCCCCATGCGATAACCCATGGTCGCCTCTGTGTAAAAGCACACAGACCCCTGCCGCCTTGGCGCAGCCCACTAGACTCATGACCACCTCAGCAACGTGCCGCCGACAGGCCAGCCGCTGACACGTGGACCACCCGGACAAGAAGAACAATGACGACCAACGTTCCGCCCAAAGACGCCGCCGAATGGCCCGACAAGGCCCCGCCCACCGCCATGCCCTGCACCGAATGCCCCCTGCGGCCCCTGCCGCTGTTCGTTGACCACACGCCCGAAGAGCTGGAGCTGGTGCAGTCGCTCAAGCGCCGCTCCCTGCGCGTGGAGGCGGGTGAAACCCTGATCCACGAGGGGCAGACCGATTCACCCCTCTACACCCTGCTTCAAGGCTGGGCCTTCCGCTACAAGACGCTGAGCGACGGCCGGCGCCAGATCCTGACCTTCCTGCTCGCGGGCGACTTCATCGGCGTGCAGCAAAAGATGGGCGACGCCGCCGCCCACGGCGTGGACACGCTCACCTCGGCCAGCTTCTGTGTGTTCCAGCGCGACGCCCTGTGGGAAATCCACCGCCGCTCACCCACCATGGGCTTCAACGTGACGTGGCTCACTGCCCACGAAGAGTCGCTGGTGGACGACACGCTGTTGTCGGTGGGTCGACGCAGCGCCGAAGAGCGCATCGCCAGCATGCTCATCCTGCTGTTCAAACGCGCGGCCGCCCTGCAGGAAGACAACGGCAAGGGCGGTGTGGTGTGGCCACTCACGCAGCAGCACATTGCCGACGCCCTGGGCCTGTCGCTGGTGCACACCAACAAGACCCTGCGCAAGCTGGAGAAGCGCGGCCTGCACGAGATCAAGGACGGCCGTTTGTATCTGCGGGATGTGAAGGCGCTGGCCAGGCTGGCGGACCTCTACGGCGACGGCCACCCGCCACAGCGTCCTCTTGTCTGAAGGCGTTGGTGAGGCAGATCACCTGGGATGTAACCAATTGACAAGTTGTGTAAAGCGATTGGTGCATGTGTCTTTCGACATGGAAAACCCATATGCATCAACCTACATTGCGCCCTGAGAACAAACACGAGGCGCACTGCAATGACACTCACAGCCATTTCCCATCGCGAGCAGAACCAGTTGCTCGCGGCCATGCCGTTTGAAGACTGGCGCTACATCGAGTCCCATCTGGAGTGGGTGGAGATGCCCGCCCACAGCACCCTGTGTGAAGCGGGCAGCAGCCTGCGCCATGTGTACTTTCCGACCACCGCCGTGGTCTCGCTGGTGTCCACCATGCTCGACGGCGCCACGGTGGAGGTGGCCGCGGTGGGCAACGAAGGCATGGTGGGCGTGGATGCCTTCATGGGCAGCAGCAACGCCAACAACGGCACCACCGCCAGCGGCACGGTGATGGCGCAGAACACCGCCCTGGTGAGTCGGGGTGGCCACGGGTACCGCATGAGTGCACAGTCCATTGCCCACCAGGCCAAACGCTCGGAGCAGGTGATGCACCACCTGCTCAACTACACGCGCACGCTGTTCCTGCACATGTCGCAGACCTCGGCCTGCAACCGCCATCACTCGCTCGACCAGCAGCTCGCGCGCTGGCTGCTGGTGCACCTGGACCGGCAGGCCGACGACGAGCTGCACATCACGCAGGAGCGCATTGCCAGCATGCTGGGCGTGCGCCGCGAAGGCGTGACCGGTGGCGCCTTGCGTCTGCAGAAGGCCGGCGTGATCCGCTATGGCCGTGGCCAGATGTCGGTGATCGACCGCGCCGGGCTGGAAGCGCACAGCTGCGAGTGCCACGGCGTGATCCGTGAGGCGTACAGCCGCCTGAGCAACGACGCGGTGTTGCAGGCCAAGCCGGCAGCGCACGCGCACCCGGCAGCGCCGTCGGCCGACGCGACCCTGGGCCGCAGCTCGGTCACCGGATGGCCGGCGGTTCAGTCAATGACCTGAGGCTGCAGGAACACCCGTGCCTTGCGCGGCGCCACCACCACGGTGTCGCCTTCCTTGATCCCGAGTTCCCTGAAACGGTCGGCCGAGAGGTGGGCTTCGATCAGTTTGGGCTGGTCGCCGTTGGCGGGTGGCTCCAGCGGCAGGAGTTCGAGGCGCGCGATCGGTCCCACCACCACCGCGCGGTCGAGCTTGACCACCATGCCGTTCAGACCGGCCGCATAAGGCAACACATCCAGCTCGTGCGGACGCACATAGGCAAAGGCCTGTGCGTCTTGCGCACCGGCATGTTCAGGAGAGGCGAACGACACACCTTGCAGGTGCATCTGGCCTTCGTGCGCGCGGCCGTGAAACAGGTTCACGTCGCCGAGGAAGCCGTACACGAACGGGCTGGCCGGGCGGTCCCACACTTCCTGCGGCGCGCCCACCTGTTCCACATGGCCCTGGTTCATCAGCACCACGCGGTCGGCCACTTCAAGGGCTTCTTCCTGGTCGTGCGTGACGAACACGCTGGTCACGTGCAGCTCGTCGTGCAGGCGGCGCAGCCAGCGGCGCAGCTCCTTGCGCACCTTGGCGTCGAGCGCGCCGAAAGGCTCGTCGAGCAGCAGCACCTTGGGCTCTACCGCCAGTGCACGCGCGAGCGCAATGCGCTGGCGCTGGCCGCCCGAGAGCTGCGAGGGGTAGCGGTCGGCCAGCCAGTCGAGCTGCACCAGCTTGAGCAGGTCGTGCACCTTGCTTTTGATCTGCGCGTCGCTCGGGCGTTCGCCGCGTGGTTTCACGCGCAGGCCGAAGGCCACGTTTTCCAGCACGGTCATGTGGCGGAACAGCGCGTAGTGCTGGAACACAAAACCCACGTTGCGCTCGCGCACGTGCACGTCGGTGGTGTCTTCGCCGCTGAAGAAGATGTTGCCGGTGTCGGGCGTTTCCAGGCCGGCAATGATGCGCAGCAGCGTGGTCTTGCCGCAGCCCGACGGACCGAGCAGCGCGAGCAACTCACCCGAGTGGATGTCGAGGTTGACGTTGTTCAGCGCCTGGAAGGTACCGAAGTGTTTGTTGATGTTGCGGATTTCAATGCTCATGATGGTCTTCTTTCTCCCTCGCCCCTCTGGGGAGAGGGTTGGGGTGAGGGGCACGCGTGAGAGGGTCTTGCCAAGGGGAGAGCCCTCACCCCAGCCCTCTCCCAGAGGGAGAGGGGGCCAGAAAAGGCGCGGGCGGCGCAGGCCGCTCGGGTGGCAACTCGGCCAGGGCCTTCATCTCGGCTTCCATGCGCCACT
>NZ_JALHLX010000051.1:0-10321 GCF_022844385.1 Hydrogenophaga sp.
TTGGCAACACGGTGCCGATGACCGCCTTGCTGGCAGGCGGAAAGCCGCCCAGCGAGACCAAGGCACTCAGGGCCCATGCCAGTCACAAGGGCAGCTTTGGCGACGTGGTCGTGATCGGCGGCCAGGGCATTGCCGCCCAAGGCGCCGGCATGACGGGGGCAGCGGTGCTGGCGGCGCGCGCAGCGCTGTACGCGGGAGCCGGGCGGGTGTTCGTGGGTCTGCTGGAAGACGGCTCGACGAACGAGACCACCTGGGATCCGGTGTGCCCGGAGCTGATGTTCCGCCGTCCAGCAGCACTGATGGACGCCGGGTGGCTGCGGCAGGCCAGCGTGGTCTGCGGCTGTGGCGGAGGCGCGTCGGTGGCCGCGGTGGTGCCCCGTTTGTTGTCCACTGCAATGACCTTGGTCATGGATGCCGACGCGCTCAATGCCGTGGCGAGCGACGAAGCCCTTCAAATCCAGCTGACCAGCCGCCAAGGTCGCGGCTGGCTCACAGTGCTCACGCCCCACCCGCTGGAGGCTGCCCGACTCCTGGACTGCAGCACGGCGCAGGTCATGGCCGACCGGCTGCTGGCGGCACAAACCATCGCCGACCGTTTTCAAGTGGTGTGCGTGCTCAAAGGTTCGGGCACCGTGGTGACGGCTCCGAGCCAGGTTCCACGCATCAACCCCACCGGCAACGCCGCGCTGTCCACGGCGGGCACCGGCGACGTGCTGGCGGGCATGATCGGCGCCGCTTTGTGGGGGCGGGAAACATCCAACCGGGACGGGCTCGACCGGGTGTGCGGCGCCGTGTTGCAACACGGCTGGCTGGCAGACCAGTGGGGCGACTGCACGCTGGTTGCCAGTGAACTGGCCCGCCGTGCAAATCCCATGACCTGAAGAGCGGCAGTTCAGCCCAAAAGCATCAAGCCCACCTGCAACAGGATGATGAGCACCAGCACCGACAAGTCCACGCCCCCCACCAAAGGAATCACCCGGCGGATCGGACGCAGCAAAGGCGACACCAGCCGGTCGAGCGTGGCCATCACCGGTGAGTGCGGCTGCACCCACGACAGGATCGCGTAGCCGATCAACAGGATCATCAGACCTTGCAGCACGGTGCGAACCAGAATGCGCAACGCCATGGTGAGGATCGTGATAACCCAGGTGGCGGGCGATACCGACAGATCCGAAACGCCGGACGCCAGCATCAGCCAGATGCCGCCATAAGCCAGCGCCAGCAACACCGCCGACAACAGGCTGCCCCAATCGACGCGGCTTTGCGCCATCGAACGCGGCAGGATGCGCCGCACCGGCTGGACCAGCCAGTCGGTGACGGCGATGGCAAAACGCCCCGGCTGAGCCGACATATGCACGCGCAAGTGGTTCATCCAGGCGCGCAACAAGGCCATTGCCATCAAGAAAAAGAACAGGGTTTCAAGCAGGAAAAAAACGATGCGCATGCGGTGCAGATCCGGTTGGGGATACGGTGGAAATCAGAGGTCGTGGAGGCCGAAGTTTAGGGGGGACCCGGTTCGGTGTGAACGCTGCGCGCCGCGCTTAAACACCCAGTCTCAGCGGCGGCTTGGGCACACGTGGATCCGGCTCCAGCCCTGCTTCCAGACGGATCATGGCCGCCTCGCGCGAAGCCTCCAGGAAGTCCAGCATGATGGGCGAGCTGTCGGCCAGGGCATGCCGGCCATGGTGGAATTCCGGGTGCCACTGCACCCCGCGCGCATACGCATCTCCCGTCCAGCGGATGGCCTCCACCAAGCCGTCCAACGTCGACACCGCCTCCACCACCATACCTTTGCCCAGATCCGCCACCGCCTGGTGGTGGATGCTGGTCACGCGCAGCTGTGAAGCGTGGGGATAAAGCTTGGTCAAGGCTGTGCCCTGAAGAAAGGTCACGTCGTGTTCAAGCTGGTCGTACAGATCGGTGTCCACATGGGCGTGGGCCGCCGGGCACTGGGTGGGGATGTCCTGGTACAGCGTGCCGCCAAACGCCACATTGAGCAGTTGCGCACCACGGCACACGCCGAGCACCGGCTTTTTCTGTGCGAGAAACGTCCTGAGCAGAGCCAACTCGTACCGGTCACGAACCACATCACCCTGCCAGCGCGGGTCGATCGGTGCCTGTCCATAGGTCTGCGGCGCCACATCGGCCCCGCCCTGCAACACCAGCGCATCGAGTTCCTGCACCACATGCTCCACCCGGAGGTGGCGTGCCGCGTGTTTGCTGTCGTGCGCAACGGCGGGCACCATGAAGGCGATGGCGCCGTGCTCCATGATCCAGTGCGCCAGCGACTGCTCGATGTACTGCAGGTTCTTGTTGCGAAACCCCAGCTCCGAAGGCACCTGGTACAGCAAGCGGGCCGACACACCAATGCGCAGCGGGCGCTCGGTGGGCACCGAGGCAGCCTTGGAGCCACGCTTCTTCAGCGGGACCGACCTGACCCGTCTGGCTGAAGGCGCCTCCAGCGCGGCCGAAGACGACGAAGTCTTCTTCGACGCGGCGCTGACGGCTTTCGGGGCGCTCACCGTCGGCTCTTGCGCGGTTGGTTGGCGGTGCTGCGGGCAGCACCCCGGTCCGACTTTTTGCTCGCGGCCTTCTTGCCGGCCGTCTTGGCCTCCGCAACCGGTGCGCGTGGCGCCCGATCCTGCCGGCCCGCCACAGCACCTTCGGAGGCACGGCCGCGGTGGGCTTTGCCGCCACGTCCCGCGCCAGCGACGCCTTCTGCAGGCGCAGCTTGTCCCGTCTTGTCGCGCATCGCGCGCAGCACCAGATCATCGTCACCACTCACCAGACGGAAGTCGATGCGCCGTCCGTCCAGATCCACGCGGCTCACCTGAACCTGCACACGGGTGCCGAGCGCATACCGTATACCGGTGCGCTCGCCGCGCAGTTCCTGTCGCGCTTCGTCAAAGCGGAAGTACTCTCCACCGAGCTCCGTGATGTGCACCAGACCTTCCACGTACATGGCATCCAGCGTGACGAACAAGCCAAAGCTGGTGACCGAACTCACCACGCCGCTGAACTCCTCGCCGAGGTGCTCGCGCATGTACTTGCACTTGAGCCAGGCTTCCACATCGCGACTGGCTTCATCGGCGCGGCGCTCGTTGGCGCTGCAATGCAGGCCGGCGGCCTGCCACGCCATGGTGTCCAACGAAGGTTTCTTTGCGACCTCCCCCACCGCCAGCGGCTTGGCACGGCTGGCCAAGCGCTTGCTCAGCTTGGCGTGAGCCTCGCCCGGGGTGGGCAGTGCGGGCAACTCGTAACGTTTGCGGGCCAGGATGGCCTTGATCACGCGGTGCACCAGCAAATCGGGATAGCGGCGGATCGGGCTCGTGAAGTGGGTGTAGGCCTCGAAGGCCAGGCCGAAGTGGCCGCTGTTGACCGGGGTGTAGATCGCCTGTTGCATGGAGCGCAGCAGCATGGTGTGGATCTGCTGCGACTCGGGTCGGTCCTTCGTGGCGGCAGCGATCTTCTGGAAATCGGCCGGCTTGGGGTTGTCGCCGATGGTCTGCGACACACCCATGGCCTTCAAGTAGTTGCGCAGAATTTCCTGCTTCTCGGGCGTGGGGCCTTCGTGCACACGGAACAGGCCGGTGTGCTTGCCCTCGCTGATGAAATCCGCCGAGCAAACGTTGGCCGCCAGCATCGCCTCTTCAATCACCTTGTGGGCGTCGTTGCGGGTGCGCGGAATGATCTTCTCGATGCGACCCGATTCGTCGCAGACGATCTGCGTCTCGGTGGTCTCGAAGTCCACCGCACCGCGCTCACCGCGCGCCGCGAGCAAAGCGCGGTACACGTCGTGCAGGTTGAGCAAGTAAGGCACGAGCGCCTTGCGCTGGCTCGCTTCAGGCCCGCGCGTGTTCTGCAGGATGGCGGCGACTTCGGTGTACGTGAAGCGCGCGTGGCTGAACATCACAGCCGGGTAGAACTGGTAAGCGTGCACCTCACCTTTGGCGTTCACCAACATGTCGCAGACCATGCACAGGCGTTCCACACCAGGGTTGAGCGAACACAGCCCGTTGGACAGCTTTTCCGGCAACATGGGAATCACACGGCGCGGGAAATACACTGAAGTGGCTCTGTCGTACGCGTCCACGTCGATGGCCGAGCCGGTCTGCACATAGTTGCTCACGTCGGCAATCGCCACCAGCAAACGCCAGCCCTTGCCCTTGCCCACCTTGGCCGGCTCGCAATACACCGCATCGTCGAAATCGCGCGCGTCCTCGCCATCGATGGTGACCAAAGGCACGTCGCGCAGATCCACCCGGCCTTTGTGATCAGCGGCGCGCACGTGGTCTGGCAACGCACGGGCCTGCGCCATCGCGGCGTCTGAGAACTCATGTGGCACGCCATACTTGCGCACCGCAATCTCGATTTCCATGCCGGGATCGTCGATCTCGCCCAGCACTTCCTTCACGCGACCCACGGGTTGACCGTAGAGTGCTGGCGGCTCGGTGAGTTGCACCACCACCACCTGACCCGGCTTGGCCGAGCCGGTGGCGCCTTTGGGAATCAACACGTCCTGCCCGTAGCGCTTGTCTTCGGGCGCCACCAGCCACACACCGCTCTCTTGCAGCAGGCGGCCAATGATGGGGGAATCGGAGCGCTCGACGATTTCCGTCACGCGTCCCTCGGGCCGACCCTTGCGGTCCAGGCGCACGATGCGGGCCTTGACCCGGTCCTTGTGCAACACGGCCCGCATCTCGTTGGAGGGCAGGTAGATGTCGGGCTGTCCATCGTCTCGGACCACAAAACCATGGCCGTCCCGATGACCGGAGACGACACCTTCATATTCGGCCAACAGGCTGTTTTTTTCGTTCACTTTTTCTCTGCTATGATTGCGTTTTTCCTGAGATGCCCAGGTGGCGGAATTGGTAGACGCACTAGTTTCAGGTACTAGCGCTGAGAGGCGTGGAGGTTCGAGTCCTCTCCTGGGCACCAATCATAAGGGCTTGCAAACGTGATGTTTGCAAGCCCTTTTCTTTTGTCTCAGCGCAAACCAGCGGATGACCGCTTGCCGAAGCGCTGATCACATGCTGCGAAATTCGCAGCATGCATGGTTGAGCGGTTGCCGCGCTGCCTGGGATCACCAAGAGGCGGGTCTCCGCCATCAAATCGGAACCGCCAACAAGTCGTGTCCTTGCGCCGCGACGATCTTTGCCTTGGTGAATTCACCCACCTTCAGCGTCTTGCTGATCTTCTCGGGCGGCAGCAAACGCACCACGCCGTCGATCTCGGGCGCATCTGCATAGCTGCGACCGATGCCCCCCTTCTTGCCCATGCCGGGTGCCGAGTCCACCAACACCTGCATGGTCGCGCCCACGCGCTGTTGCAGCTTGTCGGCCGACACCGATTCGGCCACCGCCATGAAGCGCGCACGGCGCTCTTCACGCAAGCCGTCGGGCACCGCATCCGGCAGTTCGTTGGCCAGGGCTCCGGCCACCGGTGAATACGCGAAACAACCGGCCCTGTCGATCCGCGCTTCGCGCAGGAAATCGAGCAGATGGTCGAATTCGGTCTCGGTCTCGCCCGGAAAACCTGCGATGAAAGTGCTGCGCACCACGATCTCCGGGCACAACTCGCGCCAGCGGGCAATGCGCTCCAGATTCTTCTCACCACTGGCCGGTCGCTTCATGCGGCGCAACACGTCGGGGTGGCTGTGCTGCAGCGGTACGTCGAGGTAGGGCAGGCACAGACCCTCGGCCATGAGCGGAATGATCTCGTCCACATGGGGGTACGGATACACATAGTGCAAACGTACCCAGGCGCCATAGCCTTTGGCCAGCTCCCCAAGCGAGCGCACCAGATCGAACATGCGAGTCTTCACCGGCTTGCCGTCCCAGAAACCGGTGCGGTATTTCACATCGACGCCATAGGCCGACGTGTCCTGGCTCACCACCAGCAACTCCTTGACGCCCGCCTCGAACAGCTTGCGCGCTTCTGTGAGCACATCGCCGATCGGACGGCTCACCAGATCGCCGCGCATCGAGGGAATGATGCAGAAGGTGCAGCGGTGGTTGCAGCCTTCGCTGATCTTCAAATAGGCATAGTGTCGTGGCGTGAGCTTGATGCCCTGGGGCGGCACAAGATCCACAAAAGGGTCGTGCGGTTTGGGCAAGTGCTGGTGCACCGCGGTCATCACTTCGTGCGTGGCGTGCGGTCCGGTCACAGCGAGCACGCTCGGATGCATCTGGCGCACCAGGTTGCCGCCGCCCTCGCCTTCGCGAGCGCCCAGACAACCGGTAACGATGACCTTGCCGTTCTCGGCCAGGGCTTCGCCAATGGTGTCCAGGCTTTCGCGCACGGCATCGTCAATGAAGCCGCAGGTGTTGACGATCACCAGATCGGCACCAGCAAACGTCTTGGAGGTTTGGTAACCCTCAGCGCTCAGTTGTGTGAGGATGAGTTCGGAGTCGGTGAGCGCCTTGGGACAACCCAGGCTGACAAATCCGACTTTGGGGGCCGCGTTGGCGACCGTGACAAGCGTTTCAGACATCGCCCGATTGTCTCAGACCCTGCCGAAGGGCGCAGATCCCGAACCTACCGCTTGAGCCCGAGTGCCGCCAGCATCTGCTCGCTGTTCTTCTGCATCTGCTCCTGCATCTGTGTGAACGCGCTGCGCGACTGCTCCAAGTAGGTCCCCATCATGCCCTGCATCATGGGAGACTGCACATTCATGAACTGCTTCCAGGCTTCAGGATTCGCCCCGCTGGACTGTTCGGTCATCTTGTGCTGCAGGTCCATGAAGATCTGCACGTTCTTCTCGAGGTACGCGCCCATGAAGTCCTGCATCGCGTGGCCATAAAAACGGATGATGTTGGCCAGCACCTGTTCGGTGAAGATCGGCACGCCCGCAGTCTCTTCTTCCAGAATGATCTGCAGCAGGATGCTGCGCGTGAGGTCATCGTTGGTCTTGGCATCTCGCACCACAAAGGATTCGTTGTCCATCACCAGCGTCTTGACCTCGGCCAGCGTGATGTACGACGAGGTGTCGGTATCGTAGAGACGCCGGTTCGGGTACTTCTTGATGACGCGCACAGCGGGCTGGCTACCACTCTCGGCCTTGTTTTTTTGCACTGATGGATCTCTCTGGAAGGAAGCGGATGAACCACAGAATACGCCACAGGGTTCGCGGGTCCATTCTAGAAACGCTTGAACGCCCCTGCAGCATGGGTTTTCCCTGTGCATGCCAACGAACGCGGCCTTTCCAAAGCTTGCATCGGAACAGGACACAAAAAAGCCCGACTCAGGGTCGGGCTTGGTTGCGGGATGCCTGGCATCCGGAGAAAGTTTGGTAGGCGCGATTGGACTCGAACCAACGACCCCCACCATGTCAAGGTGGTGCTCTAACCAGCTGAGCTACGCGCCTACAAACGATTCGAAGCTGCGAAGTATAGCAGCACTGCAAGGCCGTTTTCAGCGGCGACGCACTTCACGCACACCGGACACATCGCCCACCACGGCCATGGCCCTGGCCACCTGCCTGGCATCGGCCACTTCGATGGTGAATGTCATCCAGGCCACGCCTTTCACCGACTGCGTCTGCACGCCGATGACGTTCATCTTTTCGCGCGCAAACACGTCTGAAATATCGCGCAGCAAGCCTTGCCGATCCTGAGCTTCAATGCCCACGTCCACCGGATAGACCGCAGACTGTCCATCCCGCCCGGAACCGCCCTGCCCGCTCCATTGCACGTCGATCACGCGGTCCGGGTTCTTGCGCTGCAGGTGGGCGAAATCGGTGCAATCGGCCCGGTGGATGCTCACGCCTTTGCCGCGGGTGACGAATCCACCGATTTCATCGGGGGGCGCAGGTTTGCAACACTTGGCCAACTGCGTCATGAGCGAGTCCACGCCCACGACCAGCACTCCGCCGGCAGCAGCACCCGAATTCTTGCGCGGCTTCTTCAGCCACACCGGCGTCTCATCCGGTGCAGCAACGTCGGGCGGCCTCAGATGCAGTTCGATGGCGCGCAACGACAACTCGTCCTTGCCCACTTGCTCGAACAATTCCTGCGCTGAGGACAAGCCCATGGCGAGGGCCAGATCGTCCAGCTTCAGCGCGGTCTTGCCTTCACGCTGCAGCAGCTTCTCCACCGCCTCGCGTCCACGCGCCATGGTCTCTTCCATGGCTTGCGCGTTGAACCACGCGCGCACCTTGCTCTTGGCGCGGTGACTGACCAGGTAGCCCAACTCCCCGTTGAGCCAGTCGCGCGACGGTCCACCCTCCTTCGCCGCCGTGATCTCCACCGTCTGGCCGTTCTGCAGCGGCGTGTTGAGCGTGACCATGGCGCCGTCCACGCGCGCACCGCGGCAGCGGTGGCCCAGGCTGGTGTGCACGGTGTACGCGAAGTCGACTGCGGTGGCGCCTTGTGGCAATTCAACGATCGCCGCGTCGGGTGTGAGCACGTAGATGCGGTCGTCGAACAGGCCCTGGGCCGAGCCACTCAGGTCGCGCTCCCAGGCCAGCAGCTGGCGCAGCACGGCGATCTTGGCGTCGTAGTCGGAGCTGGCCGACACGCCCGCGTAGCCTTTGGCGCCCGCCTCCTTGTAAGCCCAGTGCGCAGCCACACCATGCTCTGCATGGTCGTGCATGGCCTGGGTGCGGATCTGGATTTCGAACGCCCGGCCTTGATCGTCACGCACCACCGTGTGCAAAGATTGGTAGCCATTGGGTTTGGGCTTGGCGATGTAGTCGTCAAACTCGTCGGTCACCGGTGCGAACTGCGCGTGCACATGGGCCAGCACCGCATAGCAGTCGTCCACCTGCGGCACGATCACGCGCAGCGCACGGATGTCGAACACCTGGTCAAAGTCGAGCGACTTGCCGCGCATCTTCTTGACGATGCTGTAGATGTGTTTGGGACGCCCCTGCACCGAAGCCGACACGCCCTGGCGCTGCAAGTCGTCTTCCAGTTGCTGGCGCACCTGCTCGACATGGGCTTCGCGCTCGCCACGCTTTTCGTCCAGCAGACGCGCCACGTCCTTGTAGGTCTGTGGCTCCAGGAAACGGAACGCGAGGTCTTCCATCTCCCACTTGATCTGCCAGATACCCAGGCGGTTGGCCAGCGGCGCGAACACGTGCAGTGACTCGCTCGCCAGGGCCTGCCCCGGATCGCCCTTGCATGCGGCGTAATGGCGCAGGGTCTGCAGGCGCGAGGCCAGGCGCAGCATGACCACGCGCAGGTCGCGCGAAAACGCCAGCAGCATCTTGCGCACGTTCTCGGTCTGGCTGGCCGCGAGCTCGGACACCGGTCCCTTGTTGGGGGCTGGCGCTGCCGGGTCCAGCGCCGCCAGCCGCTCTTCTTCCTTCTTGGCCTGCACCTCGGCGGTCTTGATGCGCGCCTGGCGCTGCAGCTGCACGAGCTTGGTGGTCTCCAGGGCGAGCGCAGCGAAGTTCTCGCCAAATGCCTTGGTGATCACCTCCTGCGGCCGGTTCAGGTACTGGCAGGCATAGACGAGGTAGGCCGCAGCCTGCATGGCCTCGGACCCGCCAATGTCGCGCAGCACACTGGCCACGGCATCGGCGTGCGCAAGGATGTTCTCGCCGGTGTCGAGCTCCTCATGCGCGAGCAAGGGCTCTGCAAAAGCCCTGGCTCGCACCAGCGCTTGAGCCTGATGGGGCAGGCTCGCAGCGGTGGCGGCGACGATGGCCGACGGCACAGCAGGCGCTGCCTCGGTCGTCTCGGTCGTCTCGGTCGTCTCGGTTGGATCCGTGGGTGATGAGCGCTTCATGCCGATGGCCAGTTCATTTTGCCCACAGGAAACCCCGCACAGCGGCAACCTGCTCGGCAGCCACCAGCGTGGGTGCGTGGCCCACGCCGTCAAACGTGACAAGCTGGGCCTGGGGGCCGCGCTGAGTCATCAAGGTCGCTGTCTCGGCGCTCAGCAGATCGGATTGGGCACCGCGCAAGAGCAGCGTGGGAACGCGGATCGCATCAAACAATCCCCAGAGCGCGGCCTCGCCCGCCTGCACGATCTGCTGCGCGGTCGCCGCGTCGGCGTTGGCCGTCATGGCCTTGAAGGGCGTTGCAATCGCAGGGTCGTAGTGCAACCACCAGCGGCCATCGCGCTCGCGCAGCAGGGGCAGCGACAGGTCTCGCCATTGCTCGGGCGTGTGCGGGCCGAAGCCGGTGGAGATGGAAGCCAGGTAAGCCACCGCCGCCTGCTCACTGTCGAAGGATGGGTTTTGCCCCAGGTAGGAACCGATGCGCTGCAAGGCTTCCCACTGGATCACCGGTCCCACATCGTTGAGCACGAGGCGGCGCAGGGCCATCTGCGGCTGGGCCGCGAGCGCCATTCCGATGAGACCGCCCATGCTGGT
>NZ_JALHLX010000051.1:10421-20093 GCF_022844385.1 Hydrogenophaga sp.
ATCGCCAAGGCCCTCGCTCGCCAGGGCGCCAACATCGTGCTCAACGGTTTTGGTGATGCCGAAGGCCCAAAAGCGGAGATTGCTGCGCTGGGTGTGAAGGTGGCCTACCACGGCGCCGACATGAGCAAGCCTGCCGAGATCGAAGCGATGATGGCGTTCGCCGCGGCCACCTTCGGCCAGGTGGACATCCTGGTGAACAACGCCGGTATCCAGCACGTGGCGCGCATTGAGAGTTTTCCCGTGGACCGGTGGGACGCGATCATTGCGATCAACCTGACCAGCGCCTTCCACGCCAGCCGCCTCGCCCTGCCCGCGATGCAGAAGGCCAACTGGGGCCGCATCATCAACGTGGCCTCGGTGCACGGCCTGGTGGGCTCAGCCGAAAAGTCAGCCTACGTAGCGGCCAAGCATGGCATCGTGGGCCTGACCAAGGTGACGGCGCTGGAAAACGCCACCAGCGGCGTGACCTGCAACGCCATCTGCCCGGGCTGGGTGCTCACGCCGCTGGTGCAGAAACAGGTGGACGCCAAGGCCGCTGCCCTGGGTATTTCCAACGAAGACGCCAAGAAACAGCTGCTGGGCGAGAAAGAGCCATCAATGCAGTTCACCACCCCGGAAGAGCTGGGCGAACTGGCGGTGTTTTTCTGCTCACCAGCCGGCAACAACGTGCGCGGCGTGTCCTGGAACATGGACGGCGGCTGGACCGCCCAATAAACCCTGCCTGTCCAGAATGCAAAAGGCCCGCTAAAGCGGACCTTTTGCATGGGGCAACGGATCGACGATCAGCGCAACTGGACCGAGCCGGACACCGTCACATTGACGGTGGACTTGCCCGGCTCCACCGGCACCGCCGCATCCGACATGGCGGCCTTGGCTTCCATGGCCATGGCACGCGGCTGAAACGGGCGGCCTTCCTGGTCGGCCGAACTCACTGAAACCTCGCGCAGGCTGTACCCAGCGAATCCAAAGCCCTTGGCCATCTCGCCGGCCTTCACCTTGAATCGCTCGATGGCCAGGGCCTGAACGTCGGACTCCAGTTTCAGCCGTGCGTCGCGCGAAAGCGAAAAGCCCATGTTGCTCATGGTGAGCGTCTGGATCTTGCCGGCGGTGGTGCTGATGCGCGCGAAGTCGCGGCCTTCAAGCACCAGCTCGGTGCTGCCCTGCCAGCCACTGATCTTGCCCTTGTCGGTGTAACGCGGGTAGATGCTGAACTGGCCGGTGCGCACTTCGAGCTGCTGCGGCTGGGCGCTGGCGCGGGCCACCGCAAGCGCGGCATCAAGGGCGACCTTGAGCTGGTTCTGCACGGTCACCGCATCGGTGCCCTCGCGGGTGGTGCTCAGGCTCATGCTCAGCCAGTCTTGCGGCACTTCCAGGAAGCCGCTGGCTGAGAGATTGACCACATTGACGGGCACTGGCTGAGCGACCTGGGCATTCGCCAAGGTGCCGACAGCGATGAGCGAGGAAAGAAAAAGGGTGCGAAATCGGGGGAGGCTGCAAGCGCGGTGAGCGGACGGGATCATTGTTTGAATTTGTACTCTTGAGGTGGTTGGCCGCGCAGCTGTTCACGCAGCCTCTGGCGCTCTTCAACAGAAAGCCGGTAAGGCTTGCCGTTGTCCTCCATGTCGTCAAAGGGTTGCCGCAACACGTCACGCAGGCGCATGGGGTTGCGTGGCTCACCCTCATCCACCGAAATGGGCATGACCATCACCGTTGCGTTCGACGGCATCAGTTGCGTTCGTTGATCACCCGGCCCGGCGTTCGCCGAACCGAAGGTCAACAGGATCAAGCCCAAAGGCAAATGCGTTTTCATGGTTGTTCGAGTATCAACAATCCGGTCATTGTGGGATGTGTCGTCGGTGAAGGGTTCGAGCGCCCGGGCAACATCTGTAACAGCATGTCAGGAAAATAAAAATCCAGTGCTGACAAGCACTTGGCGCTGCCACAATCGCGTTTGTTACATATTCAGGAAGTTGCCTTCATGCCACAAAACAACACCCGCGCCAACAAGATCCTGGTGGTCGACGACGATGTCCGCATCCGCGACCTGCTGCGCCGCTACCTCATGCAGGAGGGTTTTGAGGTCATGCTGGCCGAAGACGGCAAGTCGCTCAACCGCGTGTTGCAGCGAGATTCGGTCGACCTGATCGTGCTCGACCTCATGATGCCCGGCGAAGACGGCCTGTCCATCTGCCGCCGCCTGCGCGCCAACGGCGACCGCACACCGATCATCATGCTGACTGCCAAGAGTGAAGACGTTGACCGCATCGTGGGCCTGGAAGTCGGTGCCGACGACTACCTGGGAAAACCGTTCAACCCGCGCGAACTGCTCGCCCGAATCCACGCCGTGCTGCGCCGCCGCCCGCCCACCGAAGTGCCGGGCGCGCCTTCGCAAGACCAGGAAGTCGTGAAGTTCGGCCCGTTCGAGTTCGACCTGAGCTTGCGCACGCTGCGCAAGGAAGGCGCCGACCTGCCGCTGACCACGGGCGAATTCGCCATGCTCAAGGCCTTGGTGCGCCACCCGCGTCAACCGCTGTCGCGCGAAAAGCTGGCCCAACTGGCGCGCGGGCGCGAGTTCGAGCCCTTTGACCGCAGCCTTGACGTGCAGGTGTCACGCCTGCGCAAGCTGATCGAGGAAGACGCGGCCTCGCCACGTTACCTGCAGACTGTGTGGGGCGTGGGCTATGTGTTCGTGCCGGACGGCAACGCTTGATGTCGGAAGAATCGCGGGTTCCTTTTGAAACCCACCCCACGTCGTTGGAGACAGCGCCGGCACCGCTGGAGCTGCGTCCCAACCGGGGTGTCAGCCTGTTCTGGCGCACCTTCTTCTTTCTGGCCCTGCTACTGGTGGGCTGCATCGTGGCCTGGCTGCAAACCTTCCGGGCGCTGGAATACGAGCCGCGAGCCTTGCAGAGCGCCAACCAGTTGGCCTCGCTGGTCAACCTGAGCCGCGCCGCCCTGGTGCACTCGGATTCGATCGCCCGCGTATCGCTCATCAAGACACTGGCCGACGAGGAAGGCCTGCGCATCGCGCCCCGCGAGCCCAACGACACCTTCCGCCTGTACGACACCGATGTGCTCAGCCGCAATGTGGCTGAGCGTTTGAGTGGCCGGCTCGGACCCGACACGCTGGTGGCACGCGAAGTCAACGGTGCACCGGGTTTGTGGATCGGCTTCACCATCGACGGTGACCCCTACTGGCTGCTCACCGATCCGTCGCGCATAGGCCCGGTGGCGGGCACCACCTGGCTGATCTGGCTGGGCACGGCCGCCCTGCTCTCGCTCACCGGTGCAGCGCTGATCGCGCGGTTGATCAACCGACCTCTGAAGAAGCTGTCTTTTGCCGCCAGCCGTGTAAGGGAAGGCGACTTCAACGCCAGCCAGCTCAACGAGGCCGTGGCCACCAGCGAGATCCGCGAAGTCAACATCGGCTTCAACCGCATGGCGCAGCGCCTGTCCAAGATCGAACAGGACCGCGCGCTCATGCTCGCCGGCATCTCGCACGATCTGCGCACGCCGCTCTCGCGGCTGCGGCTGGAGACCGAGATGAGCGTGGCCGACCCGCAGGCGCGCGAGCACATGGCGGCCGACATCGAACAGGTCAATTCGATCATCGACAAGTTTCTGGACTACGCGCGACCCGACCACATCAAGCCCGAGCGGGTGAGCCTGAATCAGGTGGTCGACGCGGCGGTGTTTGCGCTCGGTGACAACGAGAACAACGTGTTCACCACCAACATTCCGCCCGACACCGCGGTGATGGGCGATGCGGTTGAGCTGCAGCGCGTGTTTGCCAACCTGCTGGAAAACGCCTGCCGCTATGGCCGCGACCCCGGTACCGGGGTGGCCCGGGTGGAGATCGCCGCCAAGCCCAAGGACGACTGGGTGCTGATCAAGCTGCGCGACCATGGACAAGGTGTGGACCCCGACATCCTTGAGCAGCTCACTCAGCCCTTCTTCCGCGGTGATGTGTCACGCACCTCGGCCACGGGCACCGGCCTGGGACTGGCGATCGTGGACCGTGCCATTGGCCGCATGGGCGGGCGCTTCGCACTGGCCAACAGCAGCACCGGCGGGCTGTCGGCCCACATCAAGCTGCAGCGCGCGCCGACCTGAGGCGCGCGCTCAGTCCGGCTTGAACAGCATGGCCACGGCGCGGGCTTCAATGGAGAGACCCTGCCCCACCGGACCGATTTTCTCGGCAGTCTTGGCTTTCACATTGACCTGACCCACCGCGACCCCCAGCGTTCGGGCAATGCCCTCCACCATGGCTGCAATGTGCGGTGCGAGCCTGGGGGCCTGGGCAACCACGGTGCTGTCGACGTTGCCGATCTCGAAACCAACCTCTCGCACGCGTCGCGCGGCCTCCTTCAACAGCACGCTCGAATCGGCACCCTTGAAGCGCTCGTCGGTGTCGGGGAAATGCCGACCGATGTCGCCCAGCGCCGCAGCACCCAGCAAGGCGTCGGTGATGGCGTGCAGCAACACGTCGGCATCGGAATGGCCCAACAGGCCTTGCGTGTGCGGAATGTGCACACCACCAATGATGAGTTGGCGGCCCGGCACGAGCGCGTGCACATCCCAGCCCTCGCCGATGCGAAACGTGGGGACTGTGTTCATGCGCGGCTCCTGAAAATGGCTTCGGCGAGCGCGAAGTCATCGGGATAGGTGATCTTGAGGTTGCGGGCGCTGCCTGGTACCAGCAGCGGCCGATGGCCAGCCATTTCCATGGCGCTGGCTTCGTCTGTCACGCCAGCAAAGCCTTGCGCTGCGGTCGTCTTCAGGGCCGCGTGAAGTGCGCCCAGTCGAAACATCTGCGGCGTTTGTGCAAGCCACTTGTCCGCGCGGTCCACGGTGGCGATCGCGCGCCCGTCAGCCTGAGCCTTGAGCGTATCGGGCAGGGGAATGGCCAGCAGGCCACCCACCGGGTCGTGCTGGCAGGCATCGATCAGCGCATCGACCATAAGTGGTGTGACCAGGCAGCGCGCTGCGTCGTGCACCAACACCCAGTCGTTCGGGTTCGTCCCCTGGTCCAGCAAGGCCTGCAAGCCGTTGAAGACGCTCTCGGCACGTGTGCCGCCGCCACAGCGCAGCGCGGTGACGCCGGGATAGCCCGTGGTCCAGAAGGCGTCGCCGGGCGCGGCCACCACCACGATCCGCTCCAGGCGGGTCACAGCGCGCAGGGCTTCCAGGGTGTGCAAGACCATCGGCAAGCCGAGGATGGGTTGGTACTGCTTGGGGACTTCGGTGCCAGCCCGCGAGCCGGTACCGGCGCAGGGCAACAAGGCGTGGCAGCGGATGCCGGCCTCTTGAGATGGGTGGGGGGTCAATTCGTGGGCGACATCGGGCATGGGTGGCTGCATTCTAAAATCACCGCTCACACACCCCCTGTTCGCCTGGACCGGGGGTGTTCGTCATGGAAACACCGCCCGTCATGGACCTCCCCAAACTCACCCCCGGCAAACGCTTCACCCTGCCCCACCCCGGCGGCTCGGCCGACGCGTTGTTGCTGGCCCAACTCGCAGCGCGGGACAAGGCTGCGGGCCGGCTCACGGCCATCATCACGTCGGACGCCAACGACGCTCAGCGGCTCATTGAAGAAATGGCGTTCTTCGCGCCCGAGCTGCGCTGCGCCCTGTTTCCCGACTGGGAGACCCTGCCCTACGACACCTTCTCGCCGCACCAGGACCTGATCAGCGAACGCCTGGCCACGCTGTGGCGCATCTCGCAGCGCGACAAGGACACCGGCGCCGACGTGGTGCTGGTGCCCGCCACCACCGCGCTGTACCGCGTGGCGCCGCCGGCATTTCTGGCCGGCTACACCTTCCAGTTCAAGGTCAAACAAAAGCTCGATGAAGCGCGCCTGAAAAGCCAGCTCACGCTCGCCGGCTACCAGCACGTGACGCAGGTGGTGAGCCCGGGCGAGTACGCGGTGCGCGGCGGGCTGATCGACCTCTTCCCCATGGGCAGTCTCGTGCCCTACCGCGTGGATCTGTTCGACGACGAGATCGACAGCATCCGAACCTTCGACCCCGACAGCCAGCGCAGCCTGTACCCGGTTCCCGAGGTGCGGCTGCTGCCCGGGCGCGAGTTCCCCATGGACGATGGCGCGCGCGCGAAATTCCGCAGCCGCTGGCGCGAACTGCTAGATGGCGATCCCACCAAGAGCCGCATCTACAAGGACATGGGCAACGGCGTGGCCACCGCCGGCATCGAGTACTACCTGCCGCTCTTCTTCGACGACACCGCCACGGTGTTCGACTACCTCGGAACTGACGCCACGGTGGTTCTGCACGGTGATCTGGAGCCGGCCTTCCAGCGCTTCTGGCAGGACACCAAAGACCGTTACCGCCTGGTGCACGGCGACCCGGAGCGCCCGGTGCTGCCACCCGATTCGCTCTTCCTGAGCGTGGAGCAGTTTTATGCGCGGGCCAACGAGCACGCGCAACTCTCGGTGCGTCCGGTGCAGGCCGAACAGGAACACAGCGCCTTCGCGCAGAAGTTGGGTGACTTGTCTGTGGTGCGTGGCGCCGAAGACCCGCTCTCGCGCCTGCAGGGCCACATCCGCAACACCGCGCAGCGCGTGCTGCTGCTGGCCGAAAGCGATGGCCGCCGCGAGAGTCTGCTCGACTTTCTGCGCGCCAGCGGCGTCAATCCGCCCGCTTTTGATTCGCTGCTGGAGTTCCAGACCAGCACGGAAAAGCTGGGCATTGCCACCGCCGCGCTGGCCTCTGGTTTCTCTTGGCTCGAAGACGGCATCGATTTCGTCACCGAGACCGAGCTGTTCGCCGCCGGCCCCACCACGCGCCGGCGCAAAAAGCAGGAACAGGTCAGTGATGTCGACGCGCTGATCAAGGACCTCTCGGAGCTCAACCTGGGCGATCCGGTGGTGCACATCGCGCACGGCATCGGGCGCTACCGTGGCTTGATCAACCTGGACATGGGTGAAAAGAACGCCGATGGCACGCCTGCGCTGATGGAGTTCCTGCACCTCGAATATGCCGACAAGGCCGTGCTCTACGTGCCGGTGAGCCAGCTGCAGCTGATCGGCCGCTACACCGGCGTGAGCGCTGATGAAGCGCCCTTGCACCGCCTGGGCAGTGGTCAGTGGGAAAAGGCCAAACGCAAGGCCGCAGAGCAGGTGCGCGATGCGGCGGCCGAGCTGCTCAACATCTACGCCCGCCGCGCCGCTCGCCAGGGCCATGCCTTCCGCTACTCGGCGCAGGACTACGAAGTGTTTGCCAACGACTTCGGCTTCGAGGAGACCGCCGATCAACGCGCGGCCATCCACGCCGTCATTCAAGACATGATCAGCCCACGCCCGATGGATCGGTTGGTGTGTGGCGACGTGGGTTTCGGCAAGACAGAAGTCGCCTTGCGCGCCGCCTTCGTGGCCGTGACCGGTGGGCGCCAGGTGGCGCTGCTCGCGCCCACCACGCTGCTGGCCGAACAGCACTACCAGACGCTGGTGGACCGCTTCGCCAAGTGGCCGGTGAAGATCGCCGAGATGAGCCGCTTTCGCTCTGCCAAAGAGATCACGGCGGCCGCCAAGGGCCTGGCCGACGGCTCGGTCGACATCGTGGTCGGCACGCACAAACTGCTGAGCGAGAGCGTGAAGTTCAAGGACCTCGGCCTCCTCATCATCGACGAGGAGCACCGCTTCGGCGTGCGCCACAAGGAGCAGATGAAGGCGCTGCGCGCCGAAGTCGATGTGCTCACGCTCACGGCCACGCCGATCCCGCGCACGCTGGGCATGGCGCTCGAAGGCCTGCGCGATCTGAGCGTGATCGCCACCGCGCCGCAGCGTCGCCTGGCCATCAAGACCTTTGTGCGCAACGAAGGCAACGGCGTGATCCGCGAAGCGGTGTTGCGCGAACTCAAGCGTGGCGGGCAGGTCTACTTCCTGCACAACGAGGTCGACACCATCGAGAACCGCCGGCAGAAGCTCGAAGAAATCCTGCCCGAGGCGCGCATCGCGATTGCGCATGGCCAGATGCCCGAGCGCGAGCTCGAGCGCGTCATGCGCGACTTCGTGGCGCAACGCTACAACCTGCTGCTGTGCTCCACCATCATCGAGACCGGTATCGACGTGCCCACCGCCAACACCATCGTGATGGCGCGCGCCGACAAGTTCGGTCTGGCCCAGCTGCACCAGCTGCGCGGCCGTGTGGGACGCAGCCACCACCAGGCCTATGCCTACCTCATGGTTCCCGACATCGAGGGCCTGACCAAACAGGCCGCGCAGCGGCTCGATGCGATCCAGCAGATGGAAGAACTCGGCAGCGGCTTTTACCTGGCCATGCACGACCTGGAGATCCGTGGTGCGGGCGAGGTGCTGGGCGAGAACCAGAGCGGCAACATGCTCGAAGTCGGTTTCCAGCTCTACAACGAGATGCTGAGTGAAGCCGTGCGCTCGCTAAAGGCGGGCCGCGAACCCGACCTGCTCTCGCCGCTCTCGGTCACGACCGACATCAACCTGCACGCGCCCGCGCTGCTGCCCAGCGACTATTGTGGCGACGTGCACCTGCGCCTCTCGTTCTACAAGAAGCTCGCCACCGCGCAGACCACCGACCAGGTGGACGGCCTGCTCGAAGAGATCGTGGACCGCTTCGGCAAGCTGCCGCCGCAAGCCCAGACGCTGGTGGACGTGCACCGCCTGCGCGTGCTCAGCGCGCCCTACGGCGTGGTCAAGGTGGACGCGGCACCCGGTGTGATCCAGATCACCTTCCGCCCCAACCCACCGTTCGACTCCATGCGCATCATCGAACTGATCCAGAAGAACCGACACATCAAGCTGGCCGGCAACGAAAAGCTGCGCATCGAGCGCGCCCTGCCCGAAGTGAAAGACCGCGTGCAGCTGGTGCGCGACGTGCTGCGCTCGCTCGGCCAACCCACCAAACAACCCGCCACGGTTTGAAGGCACCCCATCCAACTCCGTTCGGGCTGAGCCTGTCGAAGCCCCCGCCAACCATGACCACCGCCACCGAATTCGCCCCCGGCCTCACCGTTCAAGGTTTCACACCACCGCTCAAGCTCAGCGATTTCAAGCTGATCGCCTTCGACATGGACTCCACGCTCATCAACATCGAGTGCGTGGACGAAATCGCCGACGCGGTGGGTAAAAAGGCCGAGGTCGCCGCCATCACCGAGGCCGCCATGCGCGGCGAGATCGCCGACTACAAGGACAGCCTGCGCCAACGCGTGGCGCTGCTGCGCGGCGTGACCATCGCCGACATGGAGCAGGTCTACACCGAACGCCTGCGCATCAACCCCGGCGCGGCCGAACTCATCAAGGCATGCAAGGCCGCCGGCCTCAAGGTGCTGCTGGTCTCGGGTGGGTTCACCTTCTTCAGCGAACGCGTGCGCGAACGCCTGGGCATCGACTTCACGCGCGCCAACGTGCTCGAAGTGGAGAGTGGCCCCAACTGCGGCCAGCTGACCGGCCGCATGGTCGACCAGCCCTGGGGCGACATCTGCGACGGCGCCGAGAAGCGCCGCACCCTGCTGGAGGTGGCCTCCCTGCTGGGGATTGAGGCATCGCAATGCATCGCCATGGGCGACGGCGCCAACGACCTGCCCATGATGGGTGTGGCCGGTCTCTCGGTGGCCTACCACGCCAAGCCCGCGGTGCGCGCGCAGGCCATGGTGGCCATCAACGAAGGTGGACTGGACCGC
>NZ_JALHLX010000052.1 GCF_022844385.1 Hydrogenophaga sp.
GCCGCCGACAAGACCCTGGCGCGCCTGGCCCGACTGGACAACACCACCGGCGGCGAGTACGCACAAGATGTGGCCAACGACCTGCGTGCGACCATGCAGCAGCACGCCGGCGTGTTCCGTACCCAGGCCAGCATGGACGAAGGTGTTGCCAAGATCAACGCCATGCGCGCCCGTGTGAACAACATTGCACTCAAAGACAAGTCCAAGGTCTTCAACACCGCGCGTATCGAAGCGCTGGAAGTGGAGAACCTGATCGAGTGCGCCCAAGCCACCATGACCTCGGCAGCTGCCCGCCACGAGTGCCGCGGCGCGCACACGGTCAACGACTACGAGCGTCCCGCTGACGACGCGCAGTTCCCGCTGGGCCGCAACGACGCCGAGTGGATGAAGCACACGCTCTGGCACAGCGCCGACAACAGCCTGACCTACAAGGCCGTGAACCTCAAGCCGCTGACGGTCGAGTCCGTCCCGCCCAAAGTTCGCACCTTCTAAGCACCCACGCACCGGAGCACCCACATGGCCAAACGCACATTCAAGATCTACCGCTACGACCCCGAGAAAGACGCCAAGCCGTACATGCAGACCATCGAGGTGGAACTCGACGGCCACGAGCGCATGCTGCTCGACGCGCTGATGAAGCTCAAGGCGGTGGATCCCTCCATCTCGTTCCGCCGCTCCTGCCGCGAAGGCGTGTGCGGCTCGGACGCCATGAACATCAACGGCAAGAACGGTCTGGCCTGCCTGACCAACATGAACACGCTGCCCGGCGTGATCACGCTCAAGCCCCTGCCTGGCCTGCCCGTGGTGCGCGACCTGATCGTGGACATGACGCTGTTCTTCAAGCAGTACAACAGCATCAAGCCCTACCTGATCAACGACACGGTGCCGCCTGAAAAGGAACGCCTGCAGAGCCCCGAAGAGCGCGACGAGCTCAATGGCCTGTACGAGTGCATCCTCTGCGCCAGCTGCTCCACCAGCTGCCCCAGTTTCTGGTGGAACCCCGACAAGTTCGTGGGTCCTGCTGGCCTGCTGCAGGCCTACCGTTTCATCGCCGACAGCCGCGACCAGGGCACGGCCGAGCGTCTGGACAACCTCGAAGACCCCTACCGCCTGTTCCGCTGCCACACCATCATGAATTGCGTGGACGTCTGCCCCAAGGGCCTGAACCCCACCAAGGCCATCGGCAAGATCAAGGAAATGATGGTGATGCGCTCTGTTTGAGTGCATGCACTCCACAGGCATGAGCACCGCGACCCACCCCGACCAACCCGCCGATGCAGCGCTGGACGCGTTGCTGGACGAGCGTGCCCTGAGCAAGCTGCGGTGGCGTTGCCGGCGTGGCCTGCTGGAAAACGACCTTTTCATCGAGCGATTTTTTGCTCGGTACGAATCTGGCTTGACGGTTCGTCAAGCCGATGCCCTGGGGCTTCTGATGGACCTCGCCGACAACGATCTGCTCGATTTGTTGCTCGGCCGCAAGGCTCCCCAGGACGATCTGGCCCGTGACGATGTCACCCGTGTGCTGGGGATGCTCCGTGCAACCCGGCAATCCGCTTAAGCCATTCCCACAAGAAGGAAACCGCATGAAACTCGTTGACAACAAAGCCACCCTGTCGTTTTCCAATGGCAGCCCCAGCGTGGACCTGCCCGTGTATGCCGGCAGCGTCGGTCCGGACGTGATCGACATCCGCAAGCTGTACGCACAGACCGGCATGTTCACTTATGACCCGGGCTTTTTGTCCACGGCGTCCTGCCAATCGGCCATCACCTACATCGACGGCGACAAAGGTGAGTTGCTGTACCGCGGTTATCCGATCGAGCAGCTCGCCACGCAATGCGACTACCTAGACACCTGCCACCTGCTGCTCAAGGGCGAACTGCCCAACGAATCGGAGCGCCAGGCCTTCCACAAGCTCGTGATCAACCACACCATGGTGAACGAGCAGATGCAGTTTTTCCTGCGTGGTTTCCGCCGTGACGCCCACCCAATGGCCGTGCTCACCGGCCTGGTCGGTGGTCTGTCGGCCTTCTACCACGACAGCACCGACATAACGAACCCCAAGCACCGCGAAATCGCGGCCATCCGCCTGATCGCCAAGATGCCCACGCTGGTGGCCATGTCGTACAAGTACGGCATCGGACAGCCCTACATGTACCCGAAGAACGACCTGAGCTACTCGGGCAACTTCCTGCGCATGATGTTCGGTACACCCTGCGAAGAGTACGTGGTCAACCCGGTGCTCGAGCGTGCGCTCGACCGCATCTTCATCCTGCACGCCGACCACGAGCAGAACGCATCCACCTCCACCGTGCGCCTTTGCGGCTCGTCGGGCACCAATCCCTTCGCGGCCATTGCCGCCGGCGTGGCCTGCCTGTGGGGCCCGGCCCACGGCGGCGCCAACGAAGCCTGCCTGAACATGCTGGAAGACATTCAGCGTCAAGGTGGTGTATCCAAGGTCGGCGAGTTCATGGAGAAGGTCAAGGACAAGAACTCCGGTGTCAAGCTCATGGGCTTCGGTCATCGCGTCTACAAGAACTACGACCCGCGCGCCAAGCTCATGCAGGAAACCTGCAACGAAGTGCTGCAGGAACTCGGCCTGGAAAACGACCCCTTGTTCAAGCTCGCCAAGGAGCTGGAGAAAATCGCGCTGGAAGACGAGTACTTCGTCTCGCGCAAGCTCTACCCCAACGTGGACTTCTACTCCGGCATCGTGCAGCGCGCCATCGGTATCCCGGTAAACCTGTTCACCGGCATCTTCGCGCTGGCCCGCACGGTCGGCTGGATTGCCCAGCTCAACGAGATGATCGGCGACCCCGAATACAAGATCGGCCGTCCGCGCCAGCTGTTCACCGGCTCGCCACGCCGCGACATCAAACCACTGGAAACCCGCTGATCCGATTGCGTTGAACGCAGCGCCCGCCGCACCTTTGGTGCGGCGGGCGTTTGTCATTAGGAGCCCTTAAAATGAAAGGCTCTCCAGCTTTCAGAATCGCCGCCAGCGATCACCAACGGAACCGCCATGGGACGAACGCTCTACGACAAGATCTGGGACGAACACGTCGTCCACACCGAAGACGACGGCACCTCCGTGCTCTACATCGACCGTCACCTGGTGCATGAAGTCACCAGCCCGCAGGCGTATGAAGGCCTGCGCCAGGCTGGCCGCAAGGTCTGGCGTGTGAGCTCGGTGGTGGCCACGGCCGACCACAACACGCCCACCACCGGCTGGGAACTGGGCTACGACGGCATCACCGATCCGATCAGCAAAGAGCAGATCACCACGCTCAACAGCAACATCGCCGAGTTCGGTGCGGCGGCATTCTTTCCCTTCATGTCCAAGCGCCAGGGCATCGTGCACGTGATCGGCCCTGAGAACGGCGCCACCCTGCCCGGCATGACGGTGGTCTGCGGTGACAGCCACACTTCCACGCATGGTGCATTCGGCGCACTCGCGCACGGCATCGGCACCAGCGAAGTCGAACACGTGCTGGCCACGCAGACGCTGCTGGCCAAGAAGGCAAAGAACATGCTGGTGCGTGTTGACGGACAACTCGCAAAAGGATGCACCGCCAAGGACATCGTTCTTGCCATCATTGGCAAGATCGGCACCGCCGGCGGCACTGGCTACACCATTGAATTTGGTGGCTCGGCCATTCGCGCACTCAGCATCGAAGGCCGCATGACGGTGTGCAACATGGCCATTGAAGGTGGCGCACGCGCCGGCCTGGTGGCGGTGGACGAGAAGACGATCGAGTACGTCAAAGGGCGCCCGCTCTCGCCCACCGGCGTGGAGTGGGACCACGCGGCTGCCTACTGGAAAACGCTGCAGTCCGACGCAGACGCTACGTTCGACGCCGTGGTCGACCTGGACGCGAGCCAGATCGTGCCGCAGGTGACTTGGGGTACTTCGCCCGAAATGGTGCTCGGTATCGACGGCCACGTGCCCGACCCCGACCGCGAAAAGGACGCCAACAAGCGCGGCGCCATCGAACGCGCCCTGACCTACATGGGCCTGCAACCCGGCAAGGCGCTCGACGACATCTTTGTCGACAAGGTCTTCATCGGCTCGTGCACCAACAGCCGCATCGAAGACATGCGCGAAGCCGCCGCCATCGTGAAAAAGCTCGGCCAGAAAGTGGCCAAGAACGTGAAGCTGGCCATGGTGGTGCCCGGCTCGGGTCTGGTGAAAGCCCAGGCCGAGCGCGAAGGCCTGCACGACATTTTCAAGGCCGCTGGCTTCGAATGGCGAGAGCCTGGGTGCTCGATGTGCCTGGCCATGAACGCCGATCGGCTGGAGCCGGGCGAGCGCTGCGCCTCCACCAGCAACCGAAACTTTGAGGGCCGCCAGGGCAATGGCGGCCGCACGCACCTGGTTTCTCCCGCCATGGCGGCCGCTGCGGCTGTGCATGGTCACTTTGTTGATGTCCGTCAATTTGCCTGAAAGGAAAACTTCATGAAATCGATCGCTACCCTCCTCGCTGCTGCTTTTGTGCTGGCCCTGGCTGGCTGCAACACCGTTCAGGGCGTTGGCCAGGACATCCAGAAGGGCGGGCAGGTGCTGGAAGACGCGGCCAAGAAAAAATGAACAAGTTCACCGTGCACAAGGGCCTCGTGGCCCCGATGGACCGGGAAAACGTCGACACCGACGCGATCATTCCCAAACAATTCCTGAAGTCGATCCGCAAGACCGGTTTTGGTGAAAACCTGTTTGACGAATGGCGCTACCTCGACAAGGGCGAGCCAGGACAGGATCCAGCCAGTCGCAAGGCCAACCCGGACTTCGTGCTCAACCAGCCGCGCTACGCTGGTGCGTCGGTGTTGCTGGCGCGGAAGAACTTCGGTTGCGGCTCCAGCCGCGAGCACGCGCCCTGGGCCATCGACCAGTACGGATTTCGTGCACTCATCGCGCCCAGCTACGCCGACATCTTCTTCAACAACTGCTTCAAGAACGGGCTGCTGCCGATTCAGTTGTCTGAAGCCCAGGTCGCGCAGTTGTTCGACGAAGTGGCGGCGTTCCCAGGCTACCAACTCACCATCGACCTGGAGCGCCAGGTGATCGTGAAGCCGCAGGGCGAAGAGTTGCCGTTCGAGGTGCAGGCGTTTCGCAAGTTCTGCCTGATCAATGGCCTGGACGACATTGGCCTGACGCTTCGCTACAAGGACAAGATCGCCGCCTTCGAGGCCGAACGCCTGGCCACCAAGCCCTGGCTTCACCACACGATGCCGGTCTGAACCAACGAGAGACAACACCCCGGACCCGCGCCGGGGTGAACCATTCAAACCCCATGAAAATCGCAGTTCTTCCCGGTGATGGCATCGGCACCGAAATCGTCGCTGAAGCCGTCAAGGTCCTTGACGTGCTCGACCTTCCGTTCGAAATGGAATCGGCCCTGGTTGGTGGCGCGGCTTACGAAGCCCATGGTCACCCGCTGCCCGAGGCCACCTTGAAGCTGGCGATGGATTCGGATGCCGTGTTGTTCGGCGCCGTCGGCGACTGGAAATACGACAAGCTCGACCGGCCAATGCGCCCCGAGCAGGCCATCCTGGGTCTGCGCAAACACATGGGTCTGTTCGCCAATTTCCGCCCGGCCATCTGCTATCCCGAACTTGTCGGCGCCTCCAGCCTGAAGCCCGAGATCATCTCTGGCCTGGACATCCTCATCATTCGCGAGCTCACCGGTGACATCTACTTTGGTCAACCGCGCGGACGCCGCGTGGCCACCGACGGCCACTTTCCCGGTGCCGAGGAGGCGTTTGACACCATGCGCTACAGCAAGCCGGAGATCGTGCGCATCGCGCACGTGGCCTTCCAGGCGGCCCGCAAGCGCAACAAGAAGGTCACCAGCGTCGACAAAGCCAACGTGCTGGAGACTTTCCAGTTCTGGAAAGACGTGGTGACCGAAGTGCATGCCGAGTACCCCGATGTGGAGCTGGAGCACATGTACGTGGACAACGCGGCCATGCAGTTGGTGCGTGCGCCCAAGAAGTTCGATGTGGTCGTCACCGGCAACATGTTCGGCGACATCCTGTCCGATGAAGCATCCATGCTCACCGGCTCCATCGGCATGCTGCCATCGGCCTCGCTCAACACCAAGAACCAGGGGCTGTACGAACCCAGCCACGGCAGCGCACCCGACATCGCAGGCCAGGGCATTGCCAATCCGCTGGCTACAATACTGTCCGCTGCCATGATGCTCCGCTTCTCACTCAACCAGCCCGACGCTGCCGCCCGCATTGAAACTGCGGTCAGCAGCGTGCTCGCGTCTGGTTTGCGCACGACCGACATCTGGTCGGAAGGCACCACGAAAGTCGGCACCCGCGAGATGGGTGATGCGGTCGTGGCGGCCATCACCAAGACCATTACCAAGGGCTGATCCAGCTCCGGTTCGTCACGCCCCTCCCCGGCACGACGAGCCGGGGAAAACCGGTTTATTAACTGAAGGGCGTTGACATGAAACTCGTAGGACTCGTAGGCTGGCGCGGCATGGTCGGTTCCGTGCTGATGGACCGCATGGTCGCGGAAAGCGACTTCGACCTGATCGAACCGCTGTTCTTCTCCACCTCCAACGCGGGCGGCAAAGCCCCGGCCATGGCGAAGAACGAAACCACGCTGCAGGACGCGCACGACATCGCCGCCCTCAAGCGCTGCGACATCATCATCACGGCCCAGGGCGGTGACTACACCAGCGAGGTGTTCCCCAAGTTGCGCGCCGCCGGCTGGAACGGTCACTGGATCGACGCGGCCTCCACCCTGCGCATGGACAAAGAGGCCGTCATCATCCTCGACCCGGTCAACCTGCCCGTGATCAAGACCGCTCTGGGCAATGGCGGCAAGAACTGGGTCGGCGGCAACTGCACTGTGAGCTGCATGCTCATGGGCGTGGGCGCGCTTTACAAAGCCGGCCTGGTGGAATGGATGAGCACGCAAACCTACCAGGCAGCGTCTGGCGGTGGCGCACAGCACATGCGCGAACTACTGACGCAGTACGGCACGCTGAATGCCGAAGTCAAATCGCTGCTGGACGACCCCAAGAGCGCGATCCTGGAAATTGATCGCAAGGTGATTGCCAAGCAGCGTTCGCTCACCGGCGCAGAGACCGCCAACTTCGGTGTCCCGCTGGGCGGCTCGCTCATTCCCTGGATCGACAAGGACCTCGGCAATGGCATGTCCAAGGAAGAGTGGAAGGGAATGGCGGAGACGAACAAGATCCTCGGCATGGGTGAAGGCTTCAGCGCGCCGGCCGTTCCGGTGGACGGTTTCTGCGTGCGCGTGGGTGCGATGCGCTGCCACAGCCAAGCCTTGACCTTCAAGCTGCGCAAGGATGTGCCGCTGGCCGACATCGAAGCCATGATCGCCGCCGACAACGCCTGGGTCAAAGTCGTGCCGAACACCCGAGAAGCGACGATCCAGGATCTGACGCCGGTGGCGGTGACCGGCACCATGACCATCCCGGTGGGGCGCATCCGCAAACTGGCCATGGGCCCAGAGTACCTGGGCGCTTTCACCATTGGTGACCAGTTGCTGTGGGGCGCGGCGGAACCGCTGCGCCGCATGTTGCGCATTCTGCTGGACGCCTGAGCGCGGCCGGGTGGGTGCGATGAAGGTGGGGCTTGGAAACAGCTGAAAAGGTTCGTTGCAAGTCAGCAACGTAAATTCGAGGGCCCAACACGACAAACGGTGGGCTGGGAAACTCAAGCGGATTCTCAGCTTGTCACCGTAATCCGTTGATGTTAAGGTCAAAATTAGGTTTTTTCCTTCGAGGTCCAAGTGCCATTCAAACCCCGCCATACCCCCATTCAATCGGCGAGCCAGGTGCGACAAATCACCGGGTTTGGTGGCTTGCAAGCCATTGCTGCAGCCGCCTTGCTGTGTGCAGCGCTCACGCACCACGGCGCCGCCCAGGCTTTGGCCTTGGGTCGCGTGGTCGTTCAGTCCGCGCTGGGGGAGCCGTTGCGGGCCGAAATCGACGTTCCGGACATCAACGCCGAAGAGGCTGCCAGCCTGCGTGTCTCCCTGGCCTCGCCTGAAACGTTCCGTGCATCGGGTATGGAAATCAACGCGGCCCTCTCAGGTCTGCAAATTTCTTTGCAACGCCGCGCCGACGGTCGTTCGTTTCTCCGGCTCACCAGCCCTCGCCCGGTCAATGAGCCCTTTGTGGACCTGATCGTCGAAGCCAATTGGGCGTCCGGTCGCATTGTTCGCGATTACACGCTGTTGTTTGATCCGCCCAACCTGCGCCCTGCGCCCAGGCCAGTGCCGATTGCCCCGGGGGTGAGCGCGCCCCCGGCCACCCGGGCCCAACCTGTGCTGCCGAGTGCGCCATTGCCACCCGTGGCACAAGCTGCGCCTTCGCCAGCTCCCGCTGTCATCACGCCGCCCGCCGCACCCGTTGCCCCGCCCGAGCGTGTCGCAGCACCAGCGCCGGCGTCACCGGCGGGTGGTGGCCAATTGCGTGTGCAGGCCGGAGACACCGCTGGCCGCATCGCCGCAGCCAACCGCCCTGCCAACGTGTCACTGGACCAGATGCTGGTCGCCATGCTGCGCTCCAGTCCCAACGCGTTCATCGGAGGCAACGTCAACCGCGTCAAGGCGGGTGCCGTGATCGACCTGCCCACCGCGGAGCAAGCCGGAGCGGTCAACGCAGGCGAAGCGCGCCAGACCATCGCCGCCCAAAGCCGCGATTTCAATGATTTCCGCAGACGCCTCGCAGGCGCAGCACCGGAAGCCGACGTGGGCACGGCCGACCGCCAGGCCGCCGGCCAGGTGCAGGCCGAAGTGAAAGACGCCGCGCCTGCAGCGCCGGCGGCCGACAAGCTGACGCTGTCCAAGGGCGCAACGCCCGCACAAGCCGCCCGAGAAGAACAGATTGCCAAGGAGCGGCAAGCGCAAGAAGCGTCGACCCGCGTGGCAGAGCTCTCGCGCAATATCGACGAGCTGGCAAAACTGGGCACGCCGACTCCCGCAACGCCCGCTCCCGCAGCCCCGGCGGCGGCTGCGCCGGCTCCACCAGTGGCGGCACCGGCAGCGCCAGACGCTGCCGCCGTGCCGGCAGACAGCACCACGCCTCCGGCAACCGCCCCCGCCGCGACGCCTGCCGAATCCCCTGCGGCCGCTGCTCCCGAAGCACCGCCAGCTGCGGCCGAACCCGCACCCGCCATCACGCCGGCCCCCCAGGTCGCGGCACCCGTCCCCGTTCCACTGCCCGACGAGCCCTCCTTCATCGACCAGTTGCGTGACAATCCCCTGGTGTTGCCCCTGGCCGGCGGTTTACTGGCTCTGCTGGCTGGTTTGGGCATCTACCGCATGCGGCAGCGCAAGAGCGGCGCCAGTGTCGACAGCTCCTTCCTTGAAAGCCGCCTGCAGCCCGACTCGTTCTTTGGCTCCAGCGGCGGACAGCGCATCGACACCGCGGAGTCCGCAGCGTCGGGTTCCTCCATGGTTTATTCCCCCAGCCAGCTGGATGCGGCTGGAGATGTCGACCCTGTGGCCGAGGCCGACGTATACCTCGCCTATGGGCGTGACCTGCAGGCGGAGGAGATTCTCAAGGAAGCCATGCGCAGCACGCCAACGCGTGTGGCCATTCACAACAAGCTGCTGGAGATCTACGCCAAGCGCCGCGATGCCAGGGCCTTTGAAGTCGTGGCCACCGAAGCCTTTGGCCTGACCCAGGGTCAAGGTACCGAATGGGAACGCGCCTGCGAACTGGGCAAGGAGCTCGATCCGACCAACCCGCTGTACCAACCCGGCGGCAAACCGGTGACCAAGGCCGGTGCTGTCGAGAACTTTGCGGCAGCTGGTGCCAACACCATGCCGTTTGTGAGCAGCACCATGTCGGGTCCTTCGGGTAGCCCGGCATCGGGCATGGGCGATCTCGACCTCGACCTGGATTTTTCGCTCGACGATACCGGGACAGACCAAGACATCGCACCAGCGCCAGCGTCTGCCTCGACACCGCCGGATTCGGTCTTGTCGGACATGGGTGATCTCCAGATCACCGACGCACTCACCAGCCAGGCCGCCGAGAGCTCGGGCCCGCCCTCCATGTCCATGGACTTTGATCTGGACTTCCCGTCGCAACCGGCAAACTTGCAGGCCCCGGTTGTGGCTGAGCCAGCCACGCCTTTGCCCGCAGCGCCGGAGGCGCCCACTTTCGATTTGAGCGAAGAGGCGCCGGACTTCGACCTGGACATGGACCTGCCCGCCGAAGCCCCGGCGAACCCGCTTGCCGCAGCCGCAGCTCCTTCCGCGATGGAATTCGATCTGGACAACCTCAACCTTGACCTGGACGCACCCGCGGAGATCGACATGACGTCCAGCGACGCATCCGGACAGGAAAACCCGCTCGAAACCAAATTGTCCCTGGCCGAGGAATTCCGCGCGATCGGTGACTTCGAAGGCGCCCGCTCGCTGGCAGAAGAAGTGCTGGCCGAAGCCTCCGGTTCCCTCAAGACCAAGGCGGGCACCTTCCTGGCCGATCTGGCTTGAGACGCCGTCAAGGCTGGTCTGCCGGCCTGCCCGGCATCTGCTCTTGTGAATCCCGGTGGCTGACGTGACCCGCATCGCTTTGGGTGTGAGCTACAACGGCCGGGCCTATGAAGGCTGGCAGAGCCAGCTGGGTGGCCAAACCGTGCAGGACAAGCTGGAGCAGGCCCTCACCCGCTTCGGCGCCACCGATCCGATCAAGACCCTGTGCGCTGGCCGCACCGACTCCGGCGTGCACGGTCTCATGCAAGTGGTGCACTTCGACACCCCGCTGCAGCGCGATGAAAACGCCTGGGTCAGAGGCACCAACGCGTTCCTGCCGTCCGACATCGCCATCCAGTGGGCACGCGAGGTCGACAGCAGCTTTCACGCGCGCGGCAGCGCACGTTCGCGGCGCTATGCCTACGTGCTGCTCGAATCGCCCGTGCGCCCGAGCGTGGACGCCGGTCAGGTGGGTTGGGTGTTCCGGCCGCTGGCGCTGGAGCCCATGGTGCTGGCCGCGCAGATGCTGGTGGGCGAACATGATTTCTCGTCGTTCCGCGCCGCGCAATGCCAGGCCCACTCACCCGTCAAACACCTGATGCGCGCCGAGGTCACGCGGCGCGGCGCCTATTGGCGCTTCGAGTTCGAAGCCTCGGCATTCCTGCACCACATGATCCGCAACATCATGGGCTGCCTGATCGCCATCGGCATCGGCAGCCGCCCTCCCGAATGGATGACCGAGGTGCTGTTGGCCCGCAGCCGCGACGTGGCTGCGCCCACCTTTTCCCCTGATGGTCTGTACTTCCTGGGGCCGGTCTACGATCCAGCCTTGGGGCTGCCTGAGCGCACCCCGGCATTTGACTGGTTGCCATGAACGTTCACAGAACCCGCATCAAGATCTGCGGCCTCACGCGCGAGGCTGATGTGGACGCGGCCGCCCGCGCGGGAGCGGATGCCGTGGGCTTTGTGCTGTACGACAAAAGCCCGCGCCACGTCACACCTGAACGCGCCGGAGAACTGGCGAGCCGCCTGCCGGCATTCGTGACACCGGTGCTGCTCTTCGTCAACGCGAGCCCCGAGCACATTCAGCGTGCTTGCGAAACCGTGCCCAATGCCCTGCTCCAGTTTCACGGCGACGAATCGCCCGCCGACTGTCTGACCGCTGGCCGTCCGTTCATGCGCGCCGCACGCATACCCACAGGTTCCGCCGGGCAAGGCTTCGATCTCCTAAAATACGCGTCTGACTTCTCGGCAGCCCAAGCCATCCTGCTCGACGCGCACGTCGAAGGCTTCGGTGGTGGGGGTCAATCCTTCGACTGGACAGCATTCCCTTGGTCACATCCGCTTCTAAACGCCAGCTCTCGCCTCGTTTTGTCTGGTGGACTCACGCCTGCAAACGTGATCGATGGCATCACGTGCGTGCGGCCCTGGGCCGTTGACGTGAGTTCCGGCGTCGAGGTGTCCAAGGGCATCAAGAGCCCGGACCTCATGAACGCCTTCGTCGCTGCCGTTCGTGCAGCCGACGAACACCTTTCCCGCCTGCCCTGATCGTCCCCGATCCGGGGTTGGGCAACCGAAACGAGACCACCCCATGCAGACCTACCAGCAACCCGACGCCCGCGGCCACTTCGGCATTTACGGCGGCAGCTTCGTGAGCGAAACGCTCACCCACGCCATCAACGAACTCAAGGCCGCGTACGCGAAGTACCAGCACGACCCCGAGTTCCTTGCCGAATTCAAGAGCGAGCTCGCCCACTTCGTGGGCCGGCCCAGCCCGATCTACCACGCAGCCCGCATGAGCCGCGAGACCGGTGGCGCGCAGATCTTCCTGAAACGCGAAGACCTCAACCACACCGGTGCGCACAAGATCAACAACACCATCGGCCAGGCCATGTTGGCCAGGCGCATGGGCAAGCCGCGCATCATTGCCGAGACCGGCGCCGGCCAGCACGGTGTGGCCACCGCGACCATCTGCGCGCGCTACGGTCTGGAATGCGTGGTGTACATGGGCAGCGAAGACGTGAAGCGCCAGAGCCCCAACGTCTACCGCATGAAGCTGCTGGGCGCCACGGTGGTGCCGGTCGAATCGGGCAGCCGCACGCTCAAGGACGCACTCAACGAGGCGATGCGCGACTGGGTCGCCAACGTGGACAACACTTTCTACATCATCGGTACCGTGGCCGGTCCGCACCCCTACCCGATGATGGTGCGGGATTTCCAGAGCGTGATCGGCGAAGAGTGCCTGGTGCAGATGCCCGAGATGCTGCTGGCCGCCGGCTGCAAGAACGAGCAACCCGACGCGGTGATCGCCTGCGTCGGTGGCGGCAGCAACGCCATGGGCATCTTCTACCCCTATATCAACCATGCAGAAACGCGCCTGATCGGCGTGGAGGCCGCCGGTGAAGGCATGGAGAGCGGCAAGCACTCTGCGTCTCTGCAGAAAGGCAGCCCGGGTGTGCTGCACGGCAACCGCACCTATGTGCTGCAGGACGACAACGGCCAGGTGACCGAAACGCACAGCGTGAGTGCCGGACTCGACTACCCAGGCGTGGGTCCAGAGCATGCGTTCCTGAAAGACATCGGGCGCGCCGAGTACGTGGGCATCACCGACGCCGAGGCGCTGGAAGCCTTCCACTACCTGTGCCGCACAGAAGGCATCATTCCCGCGCTTGAATCGAGCCACGCCGTGGCCTACGCCATGAAACTGGCCAAAACCATGCGGCCCGACCAGTCGATCCTGGTCAACCTCTCGGGCCGGGGCGACAAGGACATCGGCACCGTGGCCGACCTGTCCAATGCAGACTTCTATTGCCGACCCAGCTGCCGCGGGCAGTCGGTCAAAGGTGGCGTGGCCACCATCGAGGTGAAAAAATGAGCCGCATCGAAGCGACCTTTGCGGCACTGAAGAAGCAGGACCGCAAGGCCCTCATTCCCTTCGTCACCGCCGGCTTTCCCTACGCCGATATCACACCCGATCTCATGCACGGCATGGCCGAGGCCGGCGCCGATGTGATCGAACTCGGCGTGCCCTTCTCCGACCCGTCGGCCGACGGCCCGGTGATCCAGAAGGCGGGTGACCGCGCGCTGGCCGCCGGCATCGGTCTGACCCAGGTGATCGCCATGGTGCGCAGCTTCCGCGAGCGCAACGACACCACGCCCGTGGTGCTCATGGGCTACGCCAACCCGGTGGAGCGCTACGACCAGAAGCATGGCGCAGGCGCCTTCGTGCGCGACGCATCGTCGGCTGGCGTGGACGGCGTGCTGATCGTGGACTACCCGCCCGAAGAGTGCGAAGACTTCGCTGCCAGCCTGCGAGAGCACGGCATGGACCTGATCTTCCTGCTGGCCCCCACCTCCACCGACGAGCGCATGGCGCAGGTGGCGCGCGTGGCCACGGGCTACGTGTACTACGTGTCGCTCAAGGGCGTGACGGGTGCCGGCACGCTCGACGTGGGTCAGGTCGAGGCCATGCTGCCGCGTATCCGCGCTCACGTGAGCGTGCCCGTGGGTGTGGGCTTCGGCATCCGCGACGCGGAAACCGCGCGTGCCATCAGCCGCGCGGCCGATGCGGTGGTGATCGGCAGCAAGATCATCCAGCTGATCGACAACGAGCCGCATGAAAAAGTGGTGGCTGTGGCCTCCAACTTCATTCGCACGATCCGCAAGGCGCTCGACGCATAAAGTGGTGCCCCCACGCTCCGCCGCTGCGCGGGTCGCTGCCCCCCAAGGGGGCTGGGCCTGCCTTGTGGGCGGCCCGGCGGCTGGCCCACTTGCACCTTCCTGCATGGTCTAATTCTGAACATTCTGCTGCCGCACGGAGAACACACATGTCCTGGCTCGAAAAACTGCTGCCCCCCAAGATCACCCCGACCGACCCGACCGAGCGCCGCAGCGTGCCCGAAGGTTTGTGGATCAAGTGCCCGAGTTGCGAGGCCGTGCTCTACAAGAACGATCTGGAGAAGAACCAGAACGTCTGCCCGCACTGCAGCCACCACCACCGCATTGGCGCACGCGCGAGGCTCAATGCGTTTCTGGACGCCGAAGGCCGCTACGAACTGGCTCAGGAAGTGCTGCCGGTTGATGCCCTCAAGTTCAAGGACAGCCGCAAGTACCCCGAACGGCTGAAAGACGCGCTGGAGACCACGGGTGAAACCGATGCGCTGATCGTGATGGGCGGCGCCGTACACGGCATCAGCCTGGTGGTGGCATGCTTCGAGTTCGACTTCATGGGCGGCTCCATGGGCTCTGTGGTTGGAGAGCGCTTCGTGCGCGGCGTCGAAGAGGCCATTGCCCAGAAGGTGCCCTTCGTGTGCTTCACCGCCACTGGCGGCGCACGCATGCAGGAAGGCCTGCTCTCGCTCATGCAGATGGCCAAGACCAATGCCTCCCTGACCCGCCTGGCCAAGAAGGGCCTGCCCTACATCAGCGTGCTCACCGACCCGACCATGGGCGGCGTGAGCGCGGGCTTCGCTTTCCTGGGCGATGTGGTGATCGCCGAGCCCAAGGCGCTGATTGGTTTTGCCGGTCCTCGCGTCATTGAAAACACCGTGCGGGTGAAGCTGCCGGAAGGTTTTCAACGCGCCGAGTTCCTGCAGACCAAGGGCGCGGTCGATTTCATCTCCGACCGGCGCGAGCTGCGCGCCACCATTGCCAACACCTTGGCCATGCTGCAGCGCCAGAGCGCCGACGCGGTGGTCAACGATTGAGTTCCGAAGCTGCGGCCGAGGCGCTCACGCTGTCTCAGCTCCCCCTGTTTCCACTGCAGACCGTCCTGTTTCCCGGCGGTGTGCTGCCGCTTCGCATCTTTGAAGTGCGCTACCTCGACATGATCGGGCGCTGCCACAAGGCGGGTGCGCCGTTTGGCGTGGTCTGCCTGAGCGAAGGCAGCGAGGTGCGCCGGATCAACCCGTCGGCGCCGCCCACGGGTGACAGCTTCGCCAAAGAGGTGTTTCACGCGGTGGGCACGCTGGCGCACATCGAGAGTCTGGAGCGGCCCCAGCCCGGGCTCATGGTGATCAAGTGCCGTGGCCTGCAACGGTTCCACATCACCCGCCGCAGCCAGTTGCCGCACGGCTTGTGGGTGGCTGACGTGACACTGGACGAGCAAGAGTCCGTGGTGGCCGTGCCGCCGGATCTGGCGAATACCCGCGATGCGCTGAAACGCTTGCTGCAGAACCTGCAGGAACGTGACCCCGACAGCCTGGACCAGTTGCCACTGCAGCCGCCCTACCAGTGGGACGACAGCGGCTGGGTGGCCAACCGGTGGGCGGAACTGCTGCCTGCACCGGCCGGACTCAAACAACGCCTGATGGCACTCGACAACCCGCTGTTGCGGTTGGAACTGGTGTCAGACCTGCTGGACAAGCTGGGCCTGGAGAACTGATCTCCCCGCCCGGCCTCAACCGGGCAACAGCGAGAGCGCCTGCATGTAGCGCTCGCTCACCATCAACGCTTCCCAGTCGCGTGCCGCTGCGCGCGGCAGCAGGGCCAGCCGCCGTTCTTCGCTGGCGGGGCTGGGCGTCCAGTCGCCCTGCAGGCAGGCCCGGGACAAATCATTGATGGCTTCGTCGATCGACGCGCCACCGCCTTCCACCGACTGGTTGCACAGCAAGACCATGTCGCAGCCCGCCTGCAGGGCGGCCAACGCAGCGGTGGTGAAGCTCACTGCCTGACCATCGATCTGGCGGGCGGCGGCCATGCTGAGGTCATCGCTGAAGATGGCGCCGGTGAAGCCCAGGCGGTGGCGCAACACGTCTTGCAGCCAGCGTGCAGAGAAGCCTGCGGGGCGCCGGTCGACCTTGGGGTAGATCACATGGGCCGGCATCACCGCCTGCAGGCTGGCCGAGAGCCAGCCGTAAGGTGCAGCGTCTTCCGCCAGGATGGCTTTGAGGCTGCGCCGGTCCACCGGAATGGCCAGGTGGGAGTCGGCCTTGACGAAGCCGTGACCCGGAAAATGTTTGCCGCAATTGCCCATGCCGCTTTGCAGCAAGCCGTGCATCAACGCTTGCGCGAGCAGCGTGACGATGCGCGGGTCGCGGCCGAAAGAGCGGTCGCCGATGACCGAGCTTTCGCCAAAGTCGAGATCGAGCACGGGTGTGAAGCTCAGGTCAACGCCGCAGGCCCGCAGCTCGGCACCCAGCACGTAGCCGGCGGCGGTGGCTGCGTTGCAAGCCTTCAAGGTGGCCACACCGTCGGGCTCACCAGCCTTCGCCGGGCGCATGGCCATGGCACCCAGCGCGGCCATGGGCGGCAGGTGGGTGAATCCGTCGGTGCGGAAGCGCTGCACACGGCCGCCCTCGTGGTCCACCGCGATCAGCAAGTCGGGCCGCACGGCCTTGATCTGCCGGCACAGCTGCGTGAGTTGCAGCCGGTCGTGCCAGTTGCGGCCGAAGAGGATGACACCGCCGACCAGGGGGTGCGCAAGGCGCTGGCGGTCGGTTGTGGTGAGGCTGTGGCCGGCCACGTCGATGATGAGGGGGGCGTGTGGGTTCATGGATACGGAGCTCAAAGATGGGTCGACGTCAGTCGCGTTCAACGACCACGAAGCTGGCCGCGTAGTCGGTCTCATCGGTCACAGTGACATGCGCGCGCAGCCCCTGGGCTTCAAACCAGGTCTTCAACTCACCGTGCAGCACGATGACCGGCTGCCCGCCGGGCAGGTTGGCGATCTCGCAGTGCCGCCAGGTCATGGGCATGCGCATGCCCAGGCCGATGGCCTTGGAGAAGGCTTCCTTGGCAGAGAAGCGCGTGGCCAGGTAGCGCAAACCGCGCTGTGGCCAGCGCGCGCTGCGCTTCTGCCAGACCGCAAACTCGGCGTCGCTCAGCACCTTGCGAACGAAACGCTCGCCCTGGCGCACGAACGTTGCCTCAATGCGGCGGATATCGCAGATATCGGTGCCGATGCCGAAGATCATCCGGCCTCGGCGATGCAGCGGTTGTAGTCGGCAATGGTGGCTGCGTAGCCCAGCTCCAGTGCATCGGCCATCAAGGCGTGACCAATCGAAACCTCGCTCACACCGGGCACGGTGCGCAAGAACGCCGTGAGGTTTTCGCGGTTCAGGTCGTGTCCCGCGTTCACGCCCAGGCCCGCATCCAGCGCAGCTTGAGCCGCAGCGCGAAAACGCTCCAGCTGCTCGGCGCGCTGCGGTGTGTGCCACGCAGCCGCGTAGGGCTCGGTGTAGAGCTCCACACGATCGGCACCCACCGCTTGGGCACCGGCCATCTGGTGGGCGTCCGCGTCCATGAACAGGCTCACGCGCACACCCAGCGAACGGCACTCGTCGATCAGCGGGCGCAGGCGTTCGGCATCGGCGGGGAAGCTCCAGCCGTGGTCGCTGGTGAACTGGCCTTCGCTGTCGGGCACGAACGTGACCTGATGCGGTCGCACGGCGCGCACAAAGTCCATGAGGTTGTGAAAGGGGTTGCCTTCGATGTTGTATTCGCGGTCCGGCCAGGCCTTCATGAGCTCGGCCAGGTCGTGCACGTCGTGCGCGCGGATGTGGCGCTCGTCTGGACGCGGATGCACCGTGATGCCACGCGCCCCAGCCTGCAGGCACAGCGTGGCCGCGCGCGTGACCGACGGAATGCCGAGGTGGCGCGTGTTGCGCACCAGGGCCACCTTGTTGAGGTTGACCGAGAGCGCGGTGCGAAGAAAGGGAGAGGTGGCCGCGTTCATGGGGTGGGCTCGGGGTTGGGGGTTGCCGGTTCACCGGGCTCCGGCGCCACGGCGGAGCGGGGCCGCGTCATCGCTTGCACATCCAGCATGAGTTGCCGCGTCTTGAACACCCGCACGCCGCAATGGTAGTGCAGCAGGTGGCGCAGTTGCGGGCGCAGGGCTTGCAGCGCGCTGGCGCACGCACGCAACGTGGTGACGAATGGAGCCGGGCCGTCCATGGCAGCTTGCAGACCCAGCCACTGCTCCCCGCTGAGGGGATGCGCGTCGTCGCCGTGGGCCGCACGCAGACCACTCTCGGGCGTGAGCACATACAGCCCACCGGGGTCGAGAGGCGCCAGGGTGTTGGCTTCCTGTGTGAGGTCGGGCAACAGGCCCACGTCACGCAGCAGCAGCAGTTCAAACGCCCGCAAGATCACTTGCTGCGCATCGCTCTTCTCGGCCAACAATTGCACCGCCAGGGCGAAGTGGTCAAACAGAGTGGCGTGCGGGTCGTCTCGCGCCAGCAGGCGCATGAGCAACTCGTTGAGGTAACTGCCCGAGATCAGCGCTTCGCCGGTGGGCATCACGTGCCCGCCCTGCCACTGTGCCGATTTGAGCGTGCGCACCTCGGCGTCACCCGTCCACGACACCTGCAGAGGCTGCAGTGGCAGCAGCACCGGGCGGAACTGGGAGGTGGGGCGCTTCACCCCTTTCGCCACCAGCGCAATGCGACCGTGGTGGCGGGTGAAGACTTCCAGCACCAAACTGGTTTCGCTCCAGTCATAGCGGTGCAGGACGAAGGCGGGTTCCTCGGAAACGCGTTTCAGGGCCACGAGTCAGGCAGCCGGTGGCTCACTCGTAGCCGAAGGAGCGCACGCGGGCATCGTCGTCGGCCCAGCCCGAGCGCACCTTCACCCACAGCTCCAGGAACACCTTGCAGTCCCAGAGTTTTTCCAGCTCCTGGCGCGCCTCGGTGCCGATGCGTTTGAGCTTCTCACCGCCCTCGCCGATCACCATGCCCTTGTGGCCTTCGCGCTCCACCACGATGGTGGCGGCGATGCGCTTGAGGGCGCCCTCTTCCTCGAACTTGTCAATGATCACGGTGGAGGTGTAGGGCAGCTCGTCGCCGGTCAGGCGAAAGAGTTTTTCGCGCACCATCTCGCTGGCCATGAAGCGTTCGCTGCGGTCGGTCAGGTCTTCCGGGTCGTGCATCCAGGGCTGCTGGGGCAGGAATTTTTCGCAGATGCCGAACAGGCGTTCGATGTCCTTGGCGGTCTTGGCCGACATGGGCACGAACTCGGTGAATGGGTGGCGCTCCTGCATGGATCGCAGCCACGGTGCCAGGTCACCGCGGCGGTGCACCAGGTCAAACTTGTTGGCCAGCAGAATCACGGGCACGTTGGCCGGCAGCAGCGACAACACCTTTGCATCGGCCAGATTGAAGTGACCGGCCTCCACCACGAAGAGGATCAGGTCCACATCGCTCACGGCGCCCATCACCGTCTTGTTCAGCGCGCGGTTCAGTGCGTTGCCGTGGCGGGTCTGAAAACCGGGCGTATCCACAAAGATGAACTGCGTGGGGCCCACGGTGCGCATGCCGGTGATGCGGTGGCGCGTGGTTTGTGCCTTGCGCGAGGTGATGCTCACCTT
>NZ_JALHLX010000053.1 GCF_022844385.1 Hydrogenophaga sp.
GGGCATCCGTGGCACCGACTTCTGGAGCATGACCGATGCCGAGCACGACGCCGTGTGCATGTTTGAAGGCAAGGTCGAGGTCGTGCGCGACAACAAGCCCGGCATCATGCTCGACAAGCTTGGCGCCTTCTGGGTCGTCTTCACAGGCGAGCCCGAGAAACCCGCAGGTCAGGCCACGCCGGATCAACTGGCCAAGTTCATCGGGCAGGCCGAGATGCAGCCCGGCCAAGGCATCGTGTTGCAAGGTGGCCGTTGGCGCACCGTGGCCGGCTTGATGCCCAGCGGCGGTCAGGCCAATGCGCTGCGCACCCGCCTGCAAACCGCCGGCTACCCTGCCGATGTGCTGGCCAAGGACGGCAAGTTCGAAGTGCGTATCAACCAGCTTGCCACGCGCGAGGACGCAGAAACGGTGCTGAAGCAACTGCAGGCCAACGCCTCGTTGGGTGTGACCGAGGGTCGGGTGGCTCTGGCCACTCGCTGACCTTCAGAGCTGAAGCTGGGCCCAGGCCTTGTCCAGCCGTTTCACGCTGACGGGCTGCGGCGTGCGCAACTCCTGGGCAAAGAAGCTCACCCGCAGCTCTTCAAGCAACCAGCGCAGCTCGTTCAGGCGCGCGTCCTGCACACCCTTGCGCTCGGCCACCAGGCGCCAGAAGCGCTGGTCTTGTGGGCGCAACTCGGCCAGCCTGGAGGCGTCGCGTGCCGGGTCGGCCCGCAGTTTGTCCAGCCGCAGCTGCGCGGCTTTCAAGTAGCGCGGCAGGTGCTGCAGCTGAGCGTAAGGCGTTTGCAGCAAAAACTTCCTGGGCACCAGCCTCGCGAGCTGTTGGCTCACATCGGTGGCCACATCGGGGGCGGGTTTGCTGTCCTTGAGCTTGCGTGTGGCTGCCGCGAACTCGGTGAGGATGGCGCCCGCACTGCGTGATATTTCGCTGGCAATGAGCGTGAGCCGCCCTCGCCCCTCGTCCACGCGCTGTTTGAAAGCGGCTTCGTTGGTGGGCAGCGGCTCGGCGAGAAAGGCGCGGTCCAGCGCGAGTTCCAGGATCTGCGTGCGCAGCTCCTCCAGCGTGCCACCACCGCCCGACTCCTTGCCCACCTGCATGTAGGCCGCCGCCATGGTCTGCAGACCGGGCAGGTTTTTCTCAAGGTACTTGAGTGCGTCGCGGATCTGCAGCGCACACAGGCGGCGCAGGCCTTCGCGGTGGCGGGCCTTGGCCACGTCGGGCTCGTCGAACACTTCAAGTCGCACCGCGTCACCGTCGTCGATGAGCGCGGGAAAACCGATCAGCGATTGCTGGCCCTTGCGGATCTCCATGAGCTCTGGCAGTTCGCCGAAGTCCCAGCTGGTGTGGCGCTGTGCCGCGCTGGCGGGAGTGGCCCCCTCTCCCTTTGGGAAAGGGTTGGGGTGAGGGCTTTGTGGTCGCGCCGAGGCCTCACCCTGCCCTCTCCCAGAGGGAGAGGGTGAGGACCGGTCGCCGGCAGCGGACAGCGAGCCCAACTTGAGCGAAGCCAACGCCTGAAAGGCACCACGCGCCTGACTGCCCAGCTCGGCCTTGAGCGCGGCCAGACTTCGGCCCTGCCCCAGCTGGCGGCCGTGTTCGTCCACCACGCGCAGGTGCATGAAGTGGTGCGGGCTGAGCATGTCGACTTTGATGTCGTTGCGCTGGATGTCGAGCTGCGTGGCTTCGCGAACGAGTTTGAGCAGCGCGTCCATCAGGTTGCCGGCGCCGAACGCGGCCGGCTCGCAAAGTGCCTGTGCAAAACGTTCGGCGGTGGCGGGCAGCGGCACCAGGCGCGAGCGTGGGCGCTGGTGCAGTGTTTTGAGCAACGCCAGCAGCTTGTCCTTGAGCATGCCGGGCACCAGCCAGTCGCAGCGGTCGTCGCTGGCCTGGTTCAGCGCAAAGATCGGCAACGTGACCGACAGTCCGTCGCGCGGGTCGCCCGGCACGTGCAGGTACTCGCAAGCGCAGTCCACTCCACCCAGCCGCAGCGTTTTGGGGAAGGCCTGCGTGGTGATGCCGGCCGCCTCGTGGCGCATGAGTTCTTCGCGCGTGAGCAGCAACAGCTTGGGGTTGCGCCGCACTTCGTCCTGGTACCAGCGCTCGAACATGGCGCCGTTGCAGATGTGCGCGGGGAGTTGTTGATCGTAGAAGGCGTAGATGAGTTCGTCGTCGACCAGAACGTCCTGCCGGCGCGACTTGTGTTCCAGCTCGGCCACTTGCTGCACCAGCTTCTGGTTGGCGGCCAGGAACGGCAGGCGCGTCTCCCAGTCGCCGGCCACCAGCGCTTCGCGGATGAAGATGGCGCGCGCGCCCACCGGGTCGACGCGGCCGTAGTCGGTGCGCCGGTTGCTGTAGACCACCAGGCCATAGAGCGTGGCGCGCTCCAGCGCCGTCACCTGCGCCGATTTCTTTTCCCAGTGCGGGTCCAGCAACTGCTTCTTGAGCAGGTGCGGACCCACCTGCTCCAGCCACAGCGGCTCGATGGCGGCAATGCCGCGGCCAAACAGGCGCGTGGTTTCCACCAGTTCGGCGCAGACGATCCAGCGCCCGGGCTTCTTGCTCAGGTTGGCGCCCGGGTGGCGGTAGAACTTGATACCGCGCGCGCCCAGGTACCAGTCTTCTGCTTCGCTCTTCTGGCCCACGTTGCCCAGCAAGCCGGCCAGCATGGCCAGGTGCAGTTGTTCGTAGCTCGCGGGCGCGGTGTTGATCTGCCACTTGTGCTCCGCCACCACCGTGTGCAGCTGGGTGTGGATGTCGCGCCATTCGCGCACGCGGCGCACGTTGACGAAGTTCTCGCGCAACAGGTTTTCATACTGGCGGTGGCTCAGCTTGTGGTCCTTGCCGTGGCCGCCCTTGCTTTCTTCCAGCCATTTCCAGAGCTTGAGCGTGCCGCTGAACTCGCTCTTTTCGTCGTCGAACTTGGCGTGGGCCTGGTCGGCCTGGGCCTGTTTGTCGAGCGGACGGTCGCGCACGTCCTGCACGCTCAGGGCCGAGGCGATCACCATCACCTCGTCGAGCGCGCCGCGCTGCTGTGCTTCCAGGATCATGCGGCCCACGCGCGGGTCCAGCGGCAGGCGCGAGAGCGTCTGGCCGATCGGTGTGAGTTCGTTGTTGTCGTCCACCGCGCCGAGTTCGGCCAGCAGCTGGTAACCGTCGACGATGGCGCGCTTTTGCGGCGCCTCGATGAAGGCGAACTCTTCCACCGCGCCCAGGCGCAGCGCCTTCATGCGCAGGATCACGCCGGCCAGCGAGCTCCTCAGAATTTCGGGGTCGGTGAACTTCGGACGGGCGTTGAAGCCGACCTCGTCGTAGAGGCGGATGCAAATGCCGTCGGCCACGCGGCCACAGCGCCCGGCGCGTTGGTTGGCCGCGGCCTGGCTGATGGGCTCCACCATGAGCTGCTCCACCTTCTGGCGGAAGCTGTAGCGCTTCACGCGCGCGGTGCCCACGTCGATCACGTTGCGGATGCCCGGCACCGTGAGCGAGGTCTCGGCCACGTTGGTCGAGAGCACGATGCGCCGCCCGCCGTGCTCCTGGAAGATGCGGTCCTGCTCGGCCTGCGAAAGCCGCGCGAACAGCGGCAGCACCTCGGCGTTGCGCAACGTGGGAATGTGGCTGAGGTGTTTGCGCAGGTGGTCCGCGGCTTCGCGAATTTCGCGCTCACCGGGGAGGAACACCAAGATGTCGCCACCCTGCGAACCACGCCACAACTCGTCCACCGCGTCAGTGATCGCGCTGTTCAGGTCGTAGTCACGGCTCTCTTCAAAAGGACGCCAGCGCACCTCCACCGGGAAGGTACGGCCCGAGACCATGAGCACCGGCGCCGGGCCGTTTTTCGACGCGAAGTACTGCGCAAAGCGGTCCGCATCAATCGTGGCCGAGGTCACCACGACCTTGAGGTCGGGCCGGCGCGGCAGCAACTGGCGCAGGTAGCCCAGCAGGAAGTCGATGTTGAGGCTGCGCTCGTGCGCCTCGTCGATGATGATCGTGTCGTAGGCGCGCAGGTCGGGGTCGGTCTGCGTTTCTGCCAGCAAGATGCCGTCCGTCATGAGCTTGACAGAGGCGTCTTTCGAGAGCCGGTCCTGGAAGCGCACCTTGAAGCCGACCACGTCGCCCAGCGGCGTTTTCAACTCCTCGGCGATGCGCTTGGCCACGCTGGAGGCGGCGATGCGCCGCGGCTGCGTGTGGCCGATCATCTGGCCGCGCTGGCCGGGTTTTGCGTTGCACTTGCCCCGACCCATGGCCAGCGCAATCTTCGGGATCTGCGTCGTTTTTCCCGAGCCGGTTTCTCCGCAGACGATGACGACCTGGTGCTCGCGCATGGCCGCCTCGATCTCATGCCGGCGCGCCGAAACAGGCAGCGACTCGGGAAATTCGATGTGCAGGGGCTGGGATGGCCGGGGGGCGGAGGGGGAATTGACAGCGTCGTTCACGGCGGTATTATCGCAGGGCACAGGTTCACGTGAAGCACGTGTTTTCGTGTTGTCGCACCGGGAGTTTGAACATGACCAATCTGACCATTTCATTAGATGAAAACCTGGTGAAGCAGGCCCGAATCAAAGCCATCCAGGAAGGCACATCGCTGAGCGCCAAGATCCGCGAATTTGTCGCCAGTTACGCGCAGCCGGCTTCGGGCACCGTGCCCGTGGTCATTCCGGCGCTGCCGGTTTCCAAGGCCCAGGGTGGGCTGATGCCGAACATCAACCCCGACAGCCACCGCTCCATGCTGGACGCGATGGACGCCGACCAGCAGGCTGGTCGGGTTTCATGACGCCGGATGTCAACGTGCTGGTCGCGGCCTTCCGCCCGGACCACCCCCACCACAGCCCTGCCCGCACCTGGCTGAACGACGCCGTCCAGCAGGCGGCCTTCAAGCACACGCCGCTGGTGTTGCTCGGCATGGTCGTCACGGGGTTTTTGCGGGTCACCACCAATCCCAGGGTGTTCAAGCAAGTTGATTCGCTGGACGATGTGGTGACTTTTGTCGACACGCTGCTGGCCTGCCCCGGGGTGGACTACCAGGCAGCGGGTGCTGGCTGGTCCGGCCTTCGTGAAATGTGCCGGAACCAGCAAGCCAGCGGCAACCTCGTGTCCGATGCCTGGATTGCCGCCACCGTCCTGCAGGTCGGCGAAACGCTGTGCACGTTCGACCGGGATTTCACCCGCCTCCTGCCTCCCGAGAAACTCCAATTGCTCAAAGACTGACCCATCATGTCCACCGTCTTCAACTTCACCTTCGTCCCCTGGTTCCGCTCGGTGGCGCCCTACATCCACAAACACCGCGGCAACACGCTGGTGGTGGGCATCGCCGGCGAAGCGATCGCGGCCGGCAAGCTGCAAAACGTGGCGCAGGACCTGGCCCTGATCCAGAGCATGGGTGTGGAGATCGTGCTGGTGCACGGCTTTCGTCCGCAGGTCAACGAACAGTTGCGCGCAAAGGGCCACGAGCCCAGGTACTCGCACGGCATGCGGATCACCGACTCGGTGGCACTCGACTGTGCCCAGGAAGCCGCCGGCCAGCTGCGCTACGAGATCGAGGCCGCGTTCAGCCAGGGCCTGCCCAACACGCCCATGGCGGGCGCCACGGTGCGCGTGATTTCGGGCAACTTCATCACCGCGCGCCCGGTGGGTTTGATGGACGGGGTGGACTTCCAGCACTCGGGACTGGTGCGCAAGGTCGATACCGAAGGCATCCAGCGCACGCTGGACATGGGCGCGCTGGTGCTGCTCTCCCCGTTCGGGTTTTCACCCACCGGCGAGGCCTTCAACCTCACCATGGAAGACGTGGCGACCTCGGTGGCCATTGCGCTGCAGGCCGACAAGCTGATGTTCCTCACCGAAGTGCCCGGCCTGCGCGCCGACCTGGCCGATCCGGAAAGCGACATCGACACCGAGATTCCGCTGGCCGACGCCAAGAAGCTGCTCGCCAGCCTGCCCGCGCCCGACCTGCCCACCGACCCGGCGTTCTATTTGCAGCATTGCATCCGCGCGTGCGAAGGCGGTGTGGAACGCAGCCACATCCTGCCGTTCGCGGTAGATGGTGCGCTGCTGCTGGAGATTTACACCCACGACGGCTTCGGCACCATGGTGGTGGACGAAAAGCTCGAGAGCGTGCGCGAGGCGACCATGGACGACGTGAGCGGCATCGTGGCCCTGATCGAACCGTTCGAGAAGGACGGCACGCTGGTCAAACGCGACCGCACCGAGATCGAGCGCGACGCGGGCAACTACACCATCATCGAACACGACGGCGTGATCTTCGGCTGCGCCGCGCTCTACCCCTACCCGGAAGCGCGCACCGGCGAAATGGCCGCGCTCACCGTGTCACCCGACACGCAGAGCCAGGGCGACGGCGAGCGGCTGCTCAAGCGCATTGAGGTGCGGGCCAAGGCGCAGGGCCTGCAAAGCATCTTCGTGCTCACCACGCGCACCATGCACTGGTTCATCAAGCGTGGTTTCGTGCAGGTCAACGCGGACTGGCTGCCCGAGGCCCGCAAGCGCAAGTACAACTGGGACCGCAAGAGTCAGGTGCTGGTGAAAAAACTGTCGTAGACAGGCACACACCTGTTCGCCCCTTTCGGGGCTGACTTGACGCAAGTCAACCGCTTGCGCCGCTCAATTTCGATACTGGTGCATTGCGTGACAAACAGATGACATCCCATGACGAAAACAGCGATCCGCGCCACGGCAGTGACCAAGGCCGCCTCTTCCATTGCCAAGGCTTCGGCCAAACCGGGCAGTCCGCGCTCTGAAAAACCGCTGCCGGGTGCCCCACGCCGGGCAGCGTCGGCCAACAAGGCGAAAGCCCCGCCAGCGTTGGCAAAGACCCCCGCAGAACGGCCTCGCCGTGTGTCGCTCGGCGACACCAGCGGCACGAGCCAACCCGACAAGATCCGCAAGAACGCCGTTTCTCAGGCCGTCGCATCCCGCCAGGCGGCCCAGGTGGCCACCGTGAAAGACATACTCTCGCGCAGCGCAAGCAGTCGGCGCGAGAAGGCCGAATCGCTGCGGGCCATTCTGGAAGGTGCAGCACCCGACGACGCCAAGGCCATTCGCCGACTGCTCAGACAGCAAACGCAGGCGGTGCGCAGCGAAGCCAGGGCCATGGTCAATCCCGACGAGGCATTGGCTGCGGATTGGCGAAGTGGCACCTATCCCTACAAAAACCTGCTGTCGCGACAGGTGTACGAGTCGCAGAAGTACCTGCTCCAGGTCGAACTGCTCAAGTTGCAGGCTTGGGTGAAGGAGACCGGTCAGCGCGTGGTGATTCTGTTCGAAGGACGTGACGCGGCGGGCAAAGGCGGCACCATCAAACGCATGATGGAACACCTGAACCCCCGCGGTGCCCGTGTGGTGGCTCTGGAGAAACCCAGCGAAGTGGAACGCGGCCAGTGGTATTTCCAGCGCTACGTGCAGCACTTGCCCACCGCTGGCGAGATCGTGCTGTTTGACCGCAGCTGGTACAACCGCGCCGGGGTTGAACGGGTCATGGGCTTCTGCAGCGAGGGTGAATACCAGGAATTCATGCGGCAGGCTCCGCAGTTCGAACGCCAGCTGGTGCGCAGCGGCGTGCATCTCATCAAGTTCTGGTTTTCGGTCAGTCGACAAGAACAACGCCGCCGCTTCAAGGAGCGCAAGGCGCACCCGCTCAAGCAGTGGAAACTGAGCCCGATCGACCTGGCGTCGCTGGATAAATGGGACGACTACACCAAGGCGAAGGAAGCCATGTTCTTCGAGACCGACACGGCGGATTCACCGTGGACCGTGATCAAGAGCGATTGCAAGAAGCGCGCGCGGCTGAACGCCATGCGCTACCTGCTGCAAAAACTGCCCTACACCAACAAGGAGCCCGACAACCTGGGATCTCTGGACTCACTCATTGTGGGCCGTGCCCATGTGGTGTACGAACGCGGCGAGCGCCCCGGGAGTGCCATCCTCTGACCTTGCCACTGGCAGGGGTCAGCGCCCCGAGCGCCGAAGCCACAGCGCTGCGGCGAGCACAACAACGGCCGTGAAAAACAAGAAAGCCCAGTTCGCTATCGACAGACCCAGGAACGTCCAGTCGATCTTGGAACAGTCACCGCTGCCCTTGAAGATCATCGGGATGGCGCGCCTGAGCGGGAACGACTCGATCATTCCAAAAAAGTCGCGTCCGCAGCTCAGGATTTCGGGCGGATTCCATTGCAGCCAGCTCTGCCGCGCAGCCACACCAGCGCCAAACACGGCAAACAAGGCCATGACCGCGACGCCTCCCCACAAAGCCCGCCCACTGCGCAGAAACGCCGTGACGCCTGCAGCCAGAGCCACAACCATCAGTGCGTAACGCTGCACGATGCACATCGGGCAGGGCTCGAGCCCCACCACATGCTGCAGGTACAGGCCGAAAGCCAGCATGCCCACGCAGACCAGGGCGATCAGGCCCAGGATCTGGTGCGGGTAACGTTCAAGAAACGAGGGTCGAACGGTCGGGATGGTGGTGATCAAGAGAAGGCCTGTGGTGAGTGAGAGCTGCGAGACAGAGCAGACAAGCGCGGATCAAGTTCCGGCAAACGCACGCTCGATCACGAAGGCACCCGGGCGGCTGGTGTTGCCTTCTTCAAAGCCCAGCTTCTCGGCCAGCGCCTTCAAGTCGCGCAGCATCTCGGGGCTGCCGCAGATCATGATGCGGTCTTCCACCGGGTTCAGCATGGGAATGCCCAGGTCTTTGGCGACCTGGCCCTCGGCCAGCAACTGTGGAATGCGGCCCTGGTGCACGAAGGGTTCGCGCGTGACCGTGGGGTAGTACAGCAGTTTCTGCTGGACCATCTCACCCAGGAACTCGTCGTGGGTCAGGGTGTCGCTGAGGTACTCGCGGTAGGCCAGCTCCTTCACCTGGCGCACGCCATGGATCAGCACCACCTGCTCGTAACGCTCGTAGGTTTCCGGGTCGCGAATCACGCTCAGGAACGGCGCCAGCCCGGTGCCGGTGGCCAGCAGGTACAGGCGCTTGCCGGGCAGCAGGTAGTCGATCAGCAGGGTGCCGGTGGGCTTGCGGCCCACGATGATGGTGTCCCCGACCTGGATGTGCTGCAGGCGCGAGGTGAGCGGGCCGTCAGGCACCTTGATGCTCAGGAACTCGAGGTGGTCGGCGTAATTGGGGCTGACGATGCTGTAGGCGCGCAGCAGCGGTTTGCCATCCACCCGCAGGCCGATCATGGTGAAGTGACCGTTGGAGAAGCGCAGCGACGCATCGCGCGTGGTGGTGAAACTGAACAACCGGTCGGTCCAATGGTGAACGCTGAGCACGCGCTCTTCCTGAAATGCACTCATGAGGGGTCCTGTGAAGGCGAAGGGGACTATTGTAAAAAGGGCGCCGCGGCAGCGTGTCCACCACGGACTTGCGAGCAATCGATCATCCGGGGCTGAGGCCCTGAAGTCATTGCGGTCGATCAAAGGTTGCTACAGTCGCCCTCTGCCGCACGAAGCCCGCATCATGCCGGCCTTCGCCAGCCACTGGAACGAATAAATTCTTCCATTCGATATAACCAAATCATCTGACCCCTACCCAAGGACACCCCATGGCACGCACCGTCAACTGCATCAAGCTCGGCAAGGAAGCCGAAGGCCTGGACTTTCCGCCTTACCCCGGCGAGCTGGGAAAGCGCATTTATGAAGGCGTGAGCAAGGAGGCCTGGGCCGCCTGGCTCAAGCACCAGACCATGCTGCTGAACGAAAACCGGCTGAACCTGGCCGACGCGCGCGCGCGCCAGTACCTCGCCCGCCAGATGGAAAAGCACTTCTTCGGCGAAGGTGCCGACGCGGCGGCCGGCTATGTGCCGCCACCGGCGGCCTGATCCTGCTTTTCCTTCGCTCATTTCATGCCTGACGCCCGTCGCCATGCGCTGGTGATCGGCGCCGGCCTGGCCGGTGCGGCTGCCACTTCGGCCCTGGCGCTGCGCGGCTGGAGCATCACGCTGCTGGACGCGGCCGGCGGACCCGCCCAACGCGCCTCGGGTCTGCCTGTGGGCATGCTCAGTCCCCACGTCACGCGCACCCCCACTCCACTCTCCCGGCTCTCGGCGCTCGGCGTTGCGCACACGCTGGCCGAACTTCAGCGGCTGGTGCCTCGGGGCGCTGGCTGGCAAGCCTGCGAGGTGGACAACCTCGGACACGATCCCGGCCGCTGGCCCGCCACGCTGGTACGTCCCGCCGCTCTGGTGCACGCCTGGCTGCAGGAAGCACAAGCCTTGGGCGCGCTCAGCCGGCAATGGAACACCGCGGTGCAACGCCTGACCATGCTTGCCACCGGCGACCCCACCTCCCCCACCCTCTGGCAAGCCTGGGACGCGCAGGGCCGCTGCGTGGGCGAGGCACCCGTCGTTGTGGTGGCCGCTGCGCTGGGCAGCTCGGCCCTGCTTGCCAACCATGCAGGCCCGATGTCAAAGGAAGATCTGCCGCTGAACCCGGTCAAGGGGCAGATGAGCCTGGGGGCTCAGCAGGGCGAGCCTCTGGCGGCCAGGCCACAGCGCAACGACGGGGTCTTTGTGCCGCAGTACCGCGATCTGGGACTGCCGCCCGAATGGCCCGGCAGCATCTGGTCCATGGGATCCACCTTTGAGCGCGGCGCGGCCGACACCAAGATCACGGCCGAGGCTCACGAACGCAACGCCCGCAGCCTGCAGACGATCCACCCGCTGGCGGCGGAAGGTCTTCGAACGGCATTGGCGCAAGAGCGGCTGCTGGGTTGGTCGCAGGTGCGCTGTGCGTCGCTCGACCGGTTGCCGCTGGTGGGTGCCGCGCCGGATGCGCAGGCTCTGCGCCAGCAGCAGGAGGTGGGTCGGGCGCAACGTCGACGTGTGGCCCTGGCCGATGTGCCGCGCTGGCCCGGACTGCACCTGCTGTGCGCCTTGGGTTCACGCGGCATCACCCTGGGGCCGTGGTGTGCCGCGCAACTCGCCCTGCAGATCGATGGAGCGTCCTCACCCGTCGACCCCGCCCTGATGGCGGCGCTGGACCCTGCGCGGTTTGCGGTCAAAAACGCACGCCGCCAAGGCGGCTCACAGGCGCTGTCTACAGCAGGTTGAGCCAGACCGAAATTTCGGGGGGCTGAATCGGCCGGGCCAACAAAGCGGAAATGCCGGCGCGCTGGGCGTTGCGCCGGACGCGCCGGCGGCTCCACCAGCCAGCCAGAGGTCCGGCCAACTCGCTGGTGGCCAGCGTCAACGCCTTGGGGTTGTGCTCGGAGAAGAGCCGCATCAGCGACCAGACATCCAGTTGCGGGTCGTCCAGGTTGAACACGCCACAGATGTAGTCGTTGCGGGCAATGATGGAAATCGCCGCTTCCGTGGTGGTCACCTCGTCCACCTGGGCCACGCCCGCGAGTGCCAGCCGGGTGCGCAGATAGGTACGTTCCTGTTCATCGGCACCCACCACCAGGGCACGGCGCACCCCGATCACATCCTCGCCGAACGCCGGATCCAGCGGCGCAGGTGCGGTCACATCCAGATCGAGCAGCCCGGAGTCGGCTTGTTTGGCCGCGTAAACCGCATCCAGGTCGTGCAGCACGGCGGCCCAGTCGATCGGTCGGTCCATCACGCGCCAGGCGTGTTCGGGCGCGTCCTTGCCGACCCAGATAAGGCGCTGGCCCGTGGGCATTTCCTTGGCGTGAGACAGGATAGCCTCGGCGCTTTCGCCGTCCACCAAGGCCACCTCCGACACACCTTTGGGCGCCGCCACACCGGGTGCGCTCAAGGGGGCATACGGGGCATAGGAGAGATCGCGGGTCCGGGAGAGACGAAACACGGTGTTCAAGGCGTGGCGCTCCACATCTGAGAAGCCCACCACGCTGACGAGAACACGCTGTTTTTGCATGGCGGCGATGTTACGTCACTGCATGCTGATGGAGCAGCACGTGCGTCGTCCCAGCCCACACGGCGTGCCATGCCACACGCGAGAACCTCTATATTCATCTGAGGCATACCCCCATGAAGAAAAAATCGTTTGGGATATAAGCCCGGCTCCGTACAGTCGCGCCCATGCCTGACATCGCCATCATCCTGGCCGGATTCGCCGTGGGACTCATCGTGGGTCTCACCGGTGTGGGCGGCGGTTCGCTCATGACGCCCATCCTGATCTTCTTTTTCGGCGTCAAACCCTACCTCGCTGTGGGCACCGACCTGCTGTTCGCAGCCTTTACCAAGATGGGTGGCACGGTCAGCCTGGCGCGCCAGAAGCTTGTGCCCTGGCGCGTGGTGGGCCAGCTGTGCGCGGGCAGCATCCCCGCAGCACTGGTCACGCTGGGCGCCCTGCACCAGCTCGGCCCCGCCAGTCCCATGGTGCAGTCGCTGATGACCGGCACCCTGGGTGTCGCCTTGCTGCTCACCGCCGCCGCCATGCTGTACAAGGCCGCACGCGGCAAACAACTGCCTCGCAGCCTGGCAGATGGCCAGTTGGACAACGCCACCCACGCGCGCCACTGGAGCCTGCCCGTGCTCTTCGGCGCGGTCATCGGTGTTCTGGTCACGCTCACCTCGGTGGGTGCCGGTGCCATCGGCGTGTCGGTGCTGTTGTTGCTGTTCCCGCTCTTGCCGCTGCCTCGCATCGTCGCCGCCGACATCGCCTACGCCGTGCCGCTCACGCTGGTGGCCGGCCTCGGTCACGCCAGCATGGGCTCGGTGGACTGGCCGCTGCTGGGCAAGCTGCTCGCAGGTTCGCTGCCCGGCATCTGGCTCGGCACGCGCCTGATGCGCCACACGCCCGAGCGGCTGGTGCGCTCCGCCCTCTCGGTGCTGCTGGCCTACGCCGGCCTGAAATTGATCACTCTCTGACATTCACCGCCCACGACGATGTACCAATACTCCGACTTTGACCGCCAGTTCGTTCAGTTGCGCGCCGACCAGTACCGCGACCAGCTCACCCGCTGGCAGGCCGGCACGTTGAAAGAAGACGAGTTCAAGCCGCTGCGCTTGCAGAACGGCTGGTACGTGCAGCGTTTTGCGCCCATGCTGCGCGTTGCCGTGCCCTATGGCGAGATCAACAGCGCACAACTCAAGGTGCTCGCGAAGATCGCGCGCGACTTCGACCACAAGGAAGAGCACGACGTGTCCAAGGCCAACGCTGGCCTCTCCGAAGTGCCCACCCTGCCCGACCGCTGCGGCCACTTCACCACGCGCCAGAACGTGCAATACAACTGGATTCCGCTGGCCCGCTCGGCCGACGTGATGGACCTGTTGGCCAGCGTGGGCATGCACGGCATCCAGACCAGCGGCAACTGCATCCGCAACATCACCACCGATGCGCTGGCCGGCATCGCGGTTGACGAGGTCGCCGACCCGCGGCCTTTCGCTGAAATCATGCGCCAGTGGAGCACGCTGCACCCGGAGTTCGCCTTCCTGCCGCGCAAGTTCAAGGTGGCCATCACCGGTGCACGCGAAGACCGCGCCGCCACCGCCTGGCACGATGTGGGCCTGCGCCTGCTGCGCAACGTGGACGGCGAGCTGGGCTTCCAGGTGCGCGTGGGTGGCGGCATGGGCCGCACGCCCATCATCGGCAGCGTGATCCGCGAGTTCCTGCCCTGGAACCAGATCCTGAACTACCTCGAAGCCGTGGTGCGCGCCTACAACCGCTTCGGACGCCGCGACAACATCTACAAGGCCCGCATCAAGATCCTGGTCAAGGCCGAGGGCCAGGCGTTCACCGACCAGGTGGAAACCGAGTACCGCGACATCATCGAGAAAGACGGCGCGCCGCACACCATCAGTCAGACCGAACTCGACCGCGTGAGCGCCTTCTTTGTGCCACCGCAGCTCAACTGCGACCGCAAAAGTGCCGACGCGAAGATCGCCCACATCCTCAAGGCCGCGGCCGAAGACGACATGGAATTCAGCCGCTGGCTCACGCAAAACGTGAAGCCGCACCAGAACCCCGACCTGCGCGCGGTCACGTTGTCGTTCAAGCGTTTCGGCCAGGCACCGGGCGACGCCACAGCCGAGCAACTGGAGCGCGCCGCCGAGCTGGCCGAGCGCTTCTCCGCCGGCGAAGCCCGCGTGACGCACGAACAAAACCTGCTGCTGCCCTGGGTGCGTTGCGACCAGCTGCCCGAGCTCTGGCGCGAAGCCCGCCGCCTGGGTCTGGCCAAGCCCAACATCGGCCTGTTGACCGACATGATCGCCTGCCCCGGCGGCGACTTCTGCGACCTGGCCAATGCACGTTCGCTGCCGTTGGCGCAAGCCATCCTGGGCCGCTACAAAGACCTTGACGAGCTGCACGACCTGGGCGAGATCGACCTGCACATCAGCGGCTGTATCAACAGTTGCGGCCACCACCACAGCGGCCACATCGGCATCCTGGGTGTCGACAAGGATGGCCAGGAGTGGTACCAGGTCACGCTCGGTGGCTCTGACGGCACGCGCCTGTCGGGTGAGTCGGCACCGGGCAAGGTGATTGGCCCCTCGTTCGCCGCCAGCGAAGTGGCCGATGTGATCGAAGCCCTGCTCGACACCTACCGCGCCCAGCGCACCGGCACCGAAACCTTCGTGGCCACGCTGCGCCGCACCGGCGCCGATCCGTTCAAGACCGCCGCCAACGCGGTGCGCACGAGCACGGCGCGCGCCACTGCCTGAGGAACCCCATGAGCCAGACCCTTCAACTCTTCAGCGCAGACGCCTTCGTGGCCCCCGAGACGCGAGAGCAGCGCCTTTCGCTTGCAAACGACGCCGATCCGCGTGACGCCGATCTCAGCGGCATCACCGTGATCGAACTGAATTTCCCGAAATTCAGCGACGGCCGTGCGTTCAGCCAGGCCTTTTTGCTGCGCCGCCGCCTGGGCTTCACCGGCCAGATCCGTGCCAGCGGTGACGTGCTGATCGACCAGCTCGTGCAGATGCAACGCAGCGGCTTTACCCAAGCTGTGCTGCGCGCCGACCAGAACCTGGCCCACGGCCAGGCGCTGCTGGCGCACTACCCCACCTTCTACCAGGGCGACGCGGTGCACACGGCGCCCCATTTCGCCACCGCCTGACAGCGAAAAGAGCCGCCCACATGACCGCTTTAGCACTCTACGACAAACCTTCGCCGGACTTTGCGGCGAAGGTCGCGCGCAGCATCGGTCTGCTGCGCGAAATCACCGCCAATCACCCCAAGCTGACCCAGGCCTCCAGCCTGGGCGCCGAAGACATGGTGGTCACACACCTCCTGCACCTGGCGGACATTGATGCCAGCGTGTTCGTGCTCGAGACCGGCAAGCTGCACGCCGAGACGCTCGCCCTGATCCCCCGCATCGAGCGGCGCTACGGCATCAGCGTGCAGGTGTTTCGCCCCAAACAGGAGTCGGTGATCCACTTCGTGCGCAAGAACGGAGAGGAGGCGATGTACCAGAGCATCGAACTGCGCAAAGCCTGCTGCGACATCCGGAAGATGGAGCCGCTCGCCCGCGCGCTCGCGGGGCACGACGGCTGGATCACAGGCCTGCGCCGTGAACAGTCCAACGCACGCGCCGAGGTGGGTGAAGTCATTCAGGAAACCGGGCGCGTCAAGATCAGCCCCCTCGTCGAATGGACCTGGGGCGACGTGTGGCACTTCGTCGGCCTGCACGGACTGGACTACAACGCCTTGCACGACCAGTTTTTCCCCAGCATCGGTTGCGCACCCTGTACACGCGCCATCAGCGTCGGCGAAGACTTTCGCGCCGGCCGCTGGTGGTGGGAACAGGAAAGCGCCAAGGAATGTGGTCTGCATGTGCAGTCCGCCACATCCCCTCTCGTGTCCTCCATCGAACGGACCCCCTCATGAACGCCCGCACCGAAACCGCCGTGATCCAGACCGCCCTGCAACACGCAAGTGATCACCACCTGAGCAACGCCCACCTGGACGCGCTGGAAGAAGAAACCATCTTCATCCTGCGCGAGGTGGCTGCGGCGTTCGAGCGCCCCACGCTGCTGTTCTCCGGCGGCAAGGACTCCCTGGTCATGCTCAAGTGCGCCGAAAAGGCCTTCGGTGCGGGCCGCATACCCTACCCGCTGCTGATGATCGACACCGGCCACAACTTCCCCGAGGTCACCGACTTCCGCGACCTGCGTGCGAAGGAACTGGGCGCCGAGCTGATCGTGCGCAGTGTTGAAGACTCCATGGCGCGGGGCACCGTGCGTTTGGCGCACCCGGGCGAGAGCCGCAACGTGCACCAGTCGGTCACGCTGCTTGAAGCCATTGAAGAGTTCCGCTTCGACGCGCTCATTGGTGGCGCGCGCCGCGACGAGGAAAAGGCCCGCGCCAAGGAGCGCATCTTTTCCCACCGCGACAGCTTCGGCCAGTGGCAACCCAAGGCGCAGCGCCCGGAGCTGTGGACCCTGTTCAACACCCGTTTGCAGCCCGGCGAGCACTTTCGCGTGTTCCCGATCAGCAACTGGACCGAGCTCGACGTGTGGCAGTACATCGCCCGCGAGAACATCGCCCTGCCCTCGATCTACTACACGCACCAGCGCGAGGTGGTGGATCGCCGCGGCCTGCTCGTGCCGGTGACCGAGCTCACGCCGCCGCGCGACGGCGAATCCGTGCAGGTGCGAGACGTGCGCTTTCGCACCGTGGGCGACATCACCTGCACCTGCCCGGTGGAGAGCCTGGCCGCTACGGCGGACGACATCGTGATCGAGACGCTGGCCGCCGAAGTGAGCGAACGCGGCGCCACGCGCATGGACGACAAGACCTCGGACGCCTCGATGGAAAAACGAAAAAAGGACGGCTACTTCTGAAGCCGCACCGACCCAGGACACCGACATGACCACACTCGCCCCCCAGGCCACCGCGCCACAAACCGCCACCGGCCCCATCGACACGCGCTCCGCCCTGCGCCTCATCACCTGCGGCAGCGTCGACGACGGCAAAAGCACCTTGATCGGCCGTTTGCTGGTCGACAGCAAGGCCGTGCTGCAGGACCACCTGGCCGGCGTGCAGCGTCACGGCCAGACCGACCTTGCATTGCTGACCGACGGCCTCTCGGCCGAACGCGAACAAGGCATCACCATCGACGTGGCCTACCGCTACTTCAGCACCGAGGCGCGGAAGTTCATCATTGGCGATGCGCCGGGCCACGAGCAGTACACCCGCAACATGGTGACCGCAGCATCCAGCGCCGACGCCGCCGTGGTGCTGGTCGACGCGACCAAGCTGGCCTGGGCCGATGCTGCCCTCAAACTGCTGCCCCAGACCCGCCGCCACAGCCTGCTGCTCAAGCTGCTGCGTGTGCCTTCAGTGGTGTTCGCCATCAACAAGCTCGACGCGGTAGAGGACAGCAAGCTCGCGTTCGAACACATCGGATCTGCGCTGCGCGAATTCGCCGCGCAAGCCGGCATTCCCGTCACGGCCGTCGTGCCCATCTCGGCGCTCAAGGGTTGGAACGTGGTCGAAGCCAGCGAACAGGCTGGCTGGTGCGGCTACAGCGGTCCCACGCTGCTGCAGGTTCTGGAAGTCCTGCCGGTCACGCCAGCCGACAGCACACTGCCCTTTGCATTCGCCGTGCAGTGGGTGGAGAAATTCAGCAGCTCCGCCGACACCTCCCAGGGCCGCCGCGTGTTCTGGGGCCGCGTTGCCACCGGTGGCGTGCAAGTCGGCCAGAGCGTGCGCATCATGCCCAACGGCCAGACCGCCGTGGTCGCCCAGGTGCTCAACCACGTGCGCCAACCACAAGCGGTGTTGGCTGGCCACAGCGCGGGCATCGTGCTCGACCGCGAGGTTGATGTGTCGCGCGGCGACTGGCTGCTGGCCGAAGATACCGACGGCTCGTTGCCCGGCAGCCGCGAGATCCGTGCGACCGTGGCCTGGCTCGACGACGAGACCCTCGTGCCCGGTCGCGTCTACTGGGCACTGCACGGCCACCGCTGGGTCAAGGCCAGGATCAAGCGCATCGTGCACCGCCTGGACATCCACACCCTGGCCGAAGAAGACGCGACCCAGCTGGAGCCCAATGCCATCGGCCACATCGAACTGGCGTTGCAGGAACCTCTGGTCACGCTGCCGTTTGCGCAATCGCGGGCTTTGGGTTCGCTGGTGCTGGTGGACACGGCGAGCCACCGCACGGCAGGCGCCTTGCTCGTGCACTGAGCCTCGCGCGAAAGCGCACGCGACCCGCATCCCCTTAACTTGTGTCACGGCAAGGGCCATGGCCCGGCCTGCCCTCGCCGGAAACCCTAAAATCACGGCTTCCACCGATTCCCAAGACCACCATGACCCACGTTGTCACCGAAGCCTGCATCCGTTGCAAATACACCGACTGTGTCGACGTCTGCCCTGTGGACTGCTTCCGCGAAGGCCCCAACTTCCTCACCATCGATCCCGACGAGTGCATCGACTGCGCAGTCTGCATCCCCGAATGCCCTGTGAGTGCCATCTACGCAGAAGAAGATCTGCCCAAGGACCAGTTGCACATGACCAAGCTCAACGCCGACCTGGCCGTGTTGCCTGGCTGGAAGAGCATCACCAAGCGCAAGGCTCCGCTGCCCGACGCCGACGACTGGAAAGACCGCACCGGCAAACTGCCCGAGCTGCTGCGCTGAGCGGCATGGCCCACGACGGTCCCATTGAAGCCGATGCGGTTGTCATCGGCGCCGGCCCTGTCGGCCTGTTTCAGGTGTTCGAGCTGGGCCTGCTGGAGATCAAGGCCCACGTGATCGACGCACTGCCCTTCCCCGGCGGCCAGCCTGCCGAGCTGTACCCCGACAAACCCATCTACGACATTCCGGCGATTCCGGTCTGCACCGGTCAGGAACTGGTCAACAACCTGCTCAAACAGATCGAGCCCTTCGGCGCCACGTTCCACCTCGGTCAGGAAGTCACCGTTGTTGAACCGCAGAACGATGGGCGTTTCTTCGTGGGCACCACCCGAGGCACGCGCTTTCTCACCAAGACCCTGTTCATCGCCGCTGGCGTCGGCGCGTTCCAGCCGCGCACCCTCCAGCTCGATGGCATCGAAGCGTTCCACGAGAAACAACTTTTCTACCGGGTGAGTTCACCCAACGCCTGGGCCGGCCGCAACATCGTCATCGTTGGCGGTGGCGACACGGCTTTGGAGTGGGCGGCCACCCTGTCCACGCAGGGGCCGAACAAAGCCGCGAGCGTGACCCTGATCCACCGGCGCGATGCCTTTCAGGCCGCAGACGCAAACATCGCGCGCATGCGCGAACTCTGCGAGCGCAACGAAATGCGCTTCTTGGTCGGCCAACCCACGGGCTTTGAATCCGGGGGAGACCGACTCACTGCCGTGCACATCACCGATCCGCAGGCACAAACGCACACCGTGCCGCTCGATGTGTTGCTGGTTTTCCTGGGCCTGTCTCCCAAGCTCGGCCCCATTGCCCAATGGGGCCTGGATATCGAACGCAAACAACTGGTGGTGGACACCGAAAAGTTTTCCACCAACGTTCCAGGCATCTTTGCTGTGGGTGACATCAACACTTACCCCGGCAAGAAGAAGCTCATCCTTTCGGGCTTTCACGAAGCCACGCTCGCAGCCTTCGGTGCGGCCCCCTTCGTGTTCCCCGACAAGAAGGTGATGCTTCAATACACGACCACCAGCACGCAACTGCACCGGGTGCTCGGCGTCACGCCTGCGGTGTCCGACTGAGCGCGAGATATTTTTCGCAAGTCCGGCCCCAAGCCAAAAAACGAAAAAATCAACGCTATAATTCGAGGCTGTTCCCTGATAGCTCAGTTGGTAGAGCGACGGACTGTTAATCCGCAGGTCCCTGGTTCGAGTCCAGGTCGGGGAGCCAAGTAAATCAAGAGTCAGCAGGTTAGCGCCTGCTGA
>NZ_JALHLX010000054.1 GCF_022844385.1 Hydrogenophaga sp.
GGCGCGCGAACTCGGCGTCGAGGGTCTCATGCTCAAACACCGCCGCAGCAGCTATGGCACCGGGCGGCAGAAACGCTGGGCGGGTCCGGACAGGAGCATCGAAGAGGGCGTGCTCGCCTGGTGGAAATGGAAGATCGATCCGCTGAGCATCGACGGCGTGCTGATCTATGCCCAGGCGGGCCACGGCCGCCGCGCCTCGGTCTACACCGATTACACCTTTGCCGTGTGGAACCGCGCGCCCGCCAGCGCCGAAGAAGCGCAGGCCGTGGTGGATGCGATTGCCCGGCGCGAACCCGCCGTGCCCGGCGCGCTGCAACTCGTGGCCTTCACCAAAGCCTATTCGGGCCTGACCGACGCCGAATTCAAGGCGGTGGACGCGGTGATCCGCCAGCACACGCTGGAGAAGTTCGGCCCGGTGCGCAGCGTGCGGCCCACGATGGTGTTTGAACTCGCCTTCGAGGGTATTGCGCGCAGCAGCCGCCACAAAAGCGGCGTGGCGCTGCGCTTCCCTCGCATGCAGCGCATCCGGTACGACAAACCCCTGCACGAGGCGAGCACCCTGCAGGAGCTGGAAGCCTTGCTGGCGAAAACCCCAGTGAAAATCGGTCAAGACGGCTGAGACTTGCCGGCGCGAAGTCGGGTGATAGCATGCCGAATGCTCATGAAATCCGATCCCCCCATGACCCCTTCCACGCCCGACGAAGATATCGGTACGCCCGTCTCCGTCAAGATCCGCGAGCGCGTCAAGGCAGCGCGCCAGCGTTTCCACTCCAACGACAACATCGCCGAGTTCATCCAGCCGGGTGAGCTCGAACTGTTGCTCGACGAGGTGGCCGAGAAGATGAAGGGTGTGCTCGACAGCATGGTCATCGATCTCGACAACGACCACAACACCGGCGACACCGCGCGCCGCGTCGCCAAGATGTACATCAAGGAGGTGTTCAACGGCCGCTATGTCAAGGCGCCGAGCATCACCGAATTCCCGAACGCCGAGCACCTCAACGAGTTGATGATCGTGGGCCCCATCACGGTGCGCAGCGCCTGCAGCCACCATTTCTGCCCGGTGATCGGCCGCATCTGGATCGGCGTGATGCCCAACGAACACACCAACGTGATCGGTCTGTCCAAGTACGCGCGGCTGGCCGAATGGATCATGGGTCGCCCGCAGATCCAGGAAGAAGCCGTGGTGCAACTCGCCGACCTGATCCAGGAAAAGACCCAGCCCGACGGCCTGGCCCTCGTGATGGAGGCCAGCCACTACTGCATGGCCTGGCGCGGTGTGAAGGACATGGACAGCAAGATGATCAACTCGGTCATGCGCGGCGTGTTCCTCAAAGACCCCAACCTGCGGCGCGAATTCCTCTCGCTCATCCCGCGCTGAATTTTTCGCGCTGAACTCATCGACCGTCCAGAAGAAGAACACCATGCTCGTCCGCCTCCTCTACGTCAGCCGCGCTGTCGAAAAAGATTCCCCCCGCTTGATCGAATCCATCCTGGAATCCTCGCGTTCGCACAACATGGGCAACGGCATCACCGGCGTGCTGTGCTACGGCGGCGGGGTGTTCCTGCAGGCCATTGAAGGCGGGCGCAGCGCGGTCAACAAGCTCTACAACCACATCGTGGCCGATGTGCGTCACACCGGCGTGGAGCTGCTGCACTACGAAGAGATCACCGAGCGCCGCTTCGGTGGCTGGACCATGGGCCAGGTCAACCTGTCCAAGCTCAACACCTCCATCGTGTTGAAGTACTCCGAGAAGCCCGAGTTCGACCCGTACGCGGTGTCGGGCAAAGTCTCCCTCGCCCTGCTCGAAGAGTTGATGGCCACCGCGAGCATCATTGGCAGGGCTTGAGCAGAACGTGACTCCCTCGCTCCTCGGCTGCGACTTCACCAGCGCGCCGAGCCGCCGCAAACCGATCACGCTGGCCACAGGCCGTACCGACCGCAACCGCGTCGTTTTGACCGGCGTGGAGCGTTTCGACGCACTCGATGCCTGGCTGTCCCGGCTGGCCGCACCCGGCCATTGGGTGGGCGGTTTCGACCTGCCGTTTGGCTTGCCGCGCGAGCTGGTCACCACCTTGGGCTGGCCGACCGACTGGGCCGCCTGCATGGCCCACTACGCTGGTCTCAGCCGCGAGGCCATCCGCGATGCGTTCGCGGGCTTCTGCAACGCGCGCCCGGTGGGGGGGAAGTTTGCCCACCGCGTCACCGACGGGCCCGCCGGCTCCAGTCCGAGCATGAAGTGGGTCAACCCGCCAGTGGCTTTCATGTTGCACGCGGGTGTGCCGCGCCTGATCGCGGCCGACGTCACGCTGCCCGGCCTGCGCTTGGGCGATCCCGCGCGCGTGGGCCTGGAGGCCTACCCCGGCCTGCTCGCGCGCAGCGTGCTCGGCACCGCTTCGTACAAAAGCGACGACAAGGTGAAACAGACGCCCGACCGCCTGATCGCGCGCAAGACACTCATCAACGCGCTCGAAAACGGCCAGGCGCCTCTGCTGCAAGCCTGTGGCCTGCGCCTGAAGCTGACCCACGCACAGCGCGATGCACTGGCTGACGACGCCAGCGGTGACAGCCTTGATGCGGTGCTCTGCCTGCTGCAAGCCGCCTGGGCGCAGGTGCAGCACGAGGCAGGCCACCCACGCTGGGGCCTGCCCGAATTTGATCCGCTCGAAGGCTGGATCGTGACCGCCTGAATCGTTTGTGCGCTTCAACCCGCGCGACAGTGCGGGCACGCTCGTGTGCCTAGAATCAGTCGTGTTCGGCCTTGTGCTGGACACAAGCGTTCTCAGGGCGGGGTGAAACTCCCCACCGGCGGTGATGGCGGCGTGGCGACACGACCGCACGAGTGCCGCGAGCGCCCATGCCATGACTTGTTCATGGCATGGGGTCAGCAGACCCGGTGGGATCCCGGGACCGACGGTCACAGTCCGGATGTCAGAGAGCGAGCCAGGCGTCCGTTGCGTTGCGCGCAGCGGTGCGCGTGCGCTTGTGCGCCCTGATTTGTTGGCCTCTCTGCCTCTGGGACACCATGAATCAGACCGAATCTTCTCCCCTTCCCCAACTGCCCGCCGCACTGCGCTTCGCATTTGTTGAAGCCTCGTGGCACGCCGACATCGTTCACCAGGCCCGCGACGCGTTTTTTGCTGAAATGGCACTGGCCGGTTTTGGTGTTGACGCCATCGACGTGTTCGATGTGCCCGGCGCGTTCGAGATCCCGCTGCATGCGCAACGTCTGGCTCGCTCCGGCCGCTATGCCGCCGTGGTGGGCAGCGCGCTGGTGGTGGACGGCGGCATCTACCGCCACGACTTCGTGGCGCAGACCGTGGTGCAGGCGCTGATGGACGTGCAGCTCGACACTGGCGTGCCCATGATCTCCGCCGTGCTCACACCGCACCATTTCCACGAGCATGTTGAACACCGCAAATACTTCATGCGCCACTTTGCGGTCAAAGGCACCGAAGCCGCGCAGGCCTGCCTGCAGACGGTGGCCGGGCTGCTGCGCTTGCAAAGCATGCTGCCGGCCTGAGTTGGCCAGGTCGCGTGTAAGGCTTTCGTCTCTGGCCAGACGAACCTGGGTCACCTGAAGGAAACAGCCCATGCCTGCCACCATTGCCACTTCTCCCCGCCGCAAGGTGCTGCTCCTGGCATCGCACGCGCTTGCCTTGCTGCTGGGCTTTGGTGCCGGCATTTACGCCTTGCCCATCCTCACCGCACCGCCCGGGCCGAGCGCCGAAGAGGTGGCCCAGGCCGTGGTGGGCGGCATGTACAGCGGCGAGTTCCGCCGCGACCTGAAGGGCAGCGATCCCTTGCACTGGGGCGAAGGCACGGTGACCCTGAGCCCGCAGCAGGTGGTGTTCACCGGGCGGCTGGCCCCCGGACCCGACTACAAGCTGTACCTGTCACCCGAATTCGTGGAGACCGAGGCCGATTTCAAGCGGCTCAAGTCGACCATGCTGCGCGTGGGCGATGTGAAGACCTTCGAGAACTTCATCGTGACCTTGCCGGAGGGCACAGACCCTTCACGTTTCACCAGCGTCATCGTCTGGTGTGAGACGTTCAGCCAGTTCATCACCGCTGCGCAGTACCGCGAGCCAGGCTGAGCTTCAGCCGCAATTGATGCATCATCGTCCCCTGCGCTGCGTCTGGGCTGTTTTGGCCCGGCGACGGAAGCGCACCCTCACGGAACGGAAACCCTCATGAACACAGCCAAACTGGTCGGCATCATCCTCATCGCCGCAGGCGCCATCGGTCTGATCTACGGCAGCTTCAGCTACACCAAGGACACCTCGGCCGTGAAGCTGGGTCCGCTGGAACTCACCGTGAAAGAAAAGGAAACCGTCAACGTCCCGGTGTGGGCTGGTATCGGCGCCATCGTGGTCGGTGCTGCGCTGCTGGTGATGGGCGGCAAAAAGGGCTGATGGCCTGGGCCTCTGTCTTTTAGCCGATGCCGCGCAAGCAGCTCGCTCCACCGCACTCCCCCAAACCATCCACCACGCCGCCAACCTGCGCGGCGAGTTGGATGGTTTCGCGTCTCTGGACGCCCTTTGAATTTCAACGCGAGGTCTGGTCGGCCATCGGCGCCGGCCAGAGCGGTCTGCTTCACGCCACCACCGGCTCTGGCAAGACCTACGCGGTCTGGCTCGGCCTGATCGAACACCTTCTCCAGTCCCTGCCAGCCAACAAACCTGTACCGCTCACGGTGCTGTGGATCACGCCCATGCGCGCTCTGGCGGCCGACAGCGCGGCGGCCCTGCGAGTTCCGATGGCTGATCTCGCGCCGGGGTGGACGCTGGGCCTGCGCACCGGTGACACGCCCAGCGCGGAGCGGGCCCGGCAAGACCGGCGCTGGCCGACGGTGCTGGTCACCACGCCCGAATCCCTGTCGCTCCTGCTCGCGCGCACCCACGCGCCTGATGAGCTGGCCGGCGTGCGCGCCGTTGTGGTGGACGAGTGGCACGAGCTCATTGGCAGCAAACGCGGCGTGCAGGTGCAGCTGGCGCTGGCGCGGCTGCGGCACTGGCAGCCCGGTTTGCAGGTGTGGGGCATGAGCGCGACGCTGGGCAACCTCGACGAAGCCCTGCAAGTGCTCTGTGGCCCGAACAACGCGCAACTGGTGCGCGGGCGCGTGGACAAGGCGCTGGCCATCGACACGCTGATCCCGCCCGAACCCGGGCGTTATTCCTGGGCGGGTCACCTGGGCGCGCGCATGCAGGAGCCGGTGGTTCGAGAGCTGGAAACCGCGAGCACCGCGCTGGTGTTCACCAACACGCGCAGCCAGGCCGAGATCTGGTACCAGATGTTGCTCGCCCTGCGGCCCGACTGGGCCGGGCAGGTGGCCTTGCACCACGGCAGCCTGGACAAGGCCGTGCGCGAGTGGGTGGAGCAGGGGCTGAAGTCCGGGCAGCTGAAGGCCGTGGTGGCCACGTCTTCGCTCGACCTCGGGGTCGACTTTTTGCCGGTCGAACGTGTGCTGCAGATCGGTTCTGCCAAAGGTGTGGCGCGCCTGCTCCAACGCGCCGGGCGCAGTGGCCACGCACCGGGACGGCCCAGCCGCATCACACTGGTGCCCACCAACACGCTGGAGCTGGTGGAGGCCGCTGCCGTGCGCGAAGCCGCACTGGCCGGGCGTGTGGAGAGCCGGCGCAGCCCCGAGCAACCGCTCGACGTGTTGGTGCAGCACCTGGTCACCGTCGCGCTGGGTGGCGGCTTCAGGCCCGACGACCTGTTCGCCGAGGTGCGCGGCGCGTTCGCGTACCGAGAGCTCTCGCGGGAGTCATTCGACTGGGCACTGGCCTTCTGTGAACGCGGCGGCGAGAGCCTGAACGCCTATCCCGACTACCACCGCATCCAGCCCGACGACGCCGGGGTGTACCGCGTGCCTGACACGCCGCAGGGCCGCGCCACCGCGCGCCGCCACCGGCTGGGTGTGGGCACCATCGTGAGCGACGCGTCGCTGCAGGTGAAGTACCTGAACGGCGGGCGCATCGGCTCGATCGAAGAAGGCTTCATTGCGCGCCTGCGCAAGGGCGACTGTTTCGTGTTCGCCGGGCGCCTGCTCGAATTCATCCGTGTGCACGAGATGACGGCCTGGGTGAAAAAGGCCGTAAAGACCAAGGGCGCCGTGCCCTCGTGGCAGGGCGGCAAGATGCCGCTGTCCACCGAGCTGGCCGACGCCGTGCTGGCACAGATGGCGTTGGCCGCCCATGGCCGTTTCGAGTCGCCCGAAATGCAGGCGGCGCGCCCCATGCTTGAGGCGCAGGCCCGTGTCTCGCGCCTGCCCAGACCGGGGGAGCTGCTGGTTGAACACATGCCATCACGCGAAGGCCACCACCTCTATCTGTACCCCTTCGCCGGGCGCCATGTGCACCTGGGGCTGGCGAGTTTGCTGGCCTGGCGGCTCGCGCGCGAGCAGCCCAACACCTTCAGCCTCTCGGTCAACGACTACGGCCTGGAGCTGCTGAGCAGCGAGCCGGCGGACCTCACCCGCCTGCTGGATCGCTCGGTGTTTGCGCCAGACGATCTGCTGGAGCACGTGTTGGCGTCGCTCAACGCAGGTGAGCTGGCCCAGCGGCGCTTTCGCGAGATTGCGCGGGTCGCAGGGCTGGTGTTCAGCGGCTACCCGGGTGCGCCCAAGAGCCTCAAACAACTGCAGGCCTCCAGCGGGTTGTTCTTCGAGGTGTTCCGCAAGTACGACCCGGGCAACTTGCTGCTGGGTCAGGCCGAGCGCGAGGTGCTGTCGCAGGAGCTGGACATTGACCGCCTGCGCAATTGCCTGCAAGGCATGGCCACCCACGCCCTGCACAGCGTGGCGCTGGAGCGCCCGAGCCCGATGAGCCTGCCGCTGATGGTGGAACGGCTGCGCGAGCGCCTGAGCACCGAACAACTCTCCGCGCGGCTGGACAAGCTGCTGCGCGACATCGACAAGGCGAACGCATGAAGCCCTGGTGGGTGAGCTTGGGAATGGCACTCCTGGTCCTGAGCGCCAGCGCTCAGGAGTTTCCGCGGCGGGACGAGGTCTACAGTGCGCGCGTCAGCCGCGTGTTCGACGGCGATACCGTGTGGGTGAAACCGCTGGCCGGTGGCCCGTACCGAAAGCTGCGCCTGGAAGGCATCGACGCGCCCGAGATCTGCCAGAGCGGCGGCAAGGCGTCACGCGATGTGCTGGCGCAGCGCGTGCTCAACCAGGTGGTGGAGGTGCGGGTTCGCGCGCAGGACGACTATGGTCGGGGTATTGCACGCATCGTGCACCAGGGTGACGACGTGGCGGCCTGGATGGTGTCCGCAGGGCAGGCCTGGTCGTACCGCTGGCGGCGCAGCCTGGGGCCGTTCGCCGAGGAAGAAACCGTTGCACGCGCCCAAAAGCGAGGCGTCTTCAAGGAGGCTGCACCCGAATTGCCTCGCGACTTTCGCAAGCGCCACGGGCCGTGCCCGATGCCGCCGCGCGGCTGAATTCGGGCGCTTGAATCAGTGCGGGGCGCCGCAGACCGCGCACTGCGGGTTCTGCGGCAAGGTGATTTCGTTGAACGCCAGGTCGCGCCCGTCCAGCATGAGCAGCTTGCCCGTGAGGCGTGAGCCCAGGCCAGTGAGCAGCTTCAAAGCCTCGGCCGCCTGCATGGTGCCCACGATGCCCACCAGCGGCGCGAACACGCCCATGGTCGCGCAACGGGTTTCTTCGAGGTCGGCCGATTCGGGGAACACGCAGGCGTAACAGGGATTGCCAGGCGTGCGCGCGTCGAACACGCTGAGCTGCCCGTCCATGCGGATCGCAGCACCTGAGACCAGCGGCTTGCGGTGTTTCACGCAGGCGCGGTTGATGGCGTGGCGGGTGGCGAAATTGTCGGTGCAGTCGAGCACCACATCGGCCTGCGCAACGAGTTCGCCGAGCAAGGCCTCGTCGGCCCGCTGCACGATGGGTGTGACCCGCACATCGGGGTTGATGGCAGCAATGGCCTCCACAATGGATTCGGCTTTGGGATGACCCACCCGCGCGAGGTTGTGGGCGATCTGGCGCTGCAGGTTGGTCTCGTCCACCACGTCGTGGTCCACCACGGTGATGCGGCCCACGCCGGCGCTGCCCAGATACAGCGCCACCGGAGAGCCCAGGCCACCGGCGCCGATGATCAGCGCGTGCGAAGCCAGCAAGGCCTCTTGACCTTCGACGCCGAGTTCGTTGAGCAGGATGTGGCGCGAGTAGCGCAGGAGCTGTGCGTCGTCCAAAAGCATCACAGCGGGCTGTCAGCCCGCTGTGTCCTCAGTTTTCTTTTTTCTCTTCGACCCGCACCGTCTGGCTCTTGCTGACCATGACCGGGCGACCCTTGAGCTGGTTGATGGCCTGCATGAGCTGGAAGTCCTTCTCTGTGCCGAATTCCGGCACCAGGCGCTGGCCCGGATTCTTGCGGGCTTCTTCTTCCAGCCGCTTGCGCGCCACTTCACGCTCTTCGCTGCGTGCCTGTTCGGCAGCGCGGGCGGCGTCCGTCATCGGTGTGGCGGCCGCCCGGGCGTCCTTGCCGTTGGTCAGGCTGTTCTGCAGGTCGGCTTCGCGGGTGCGCAGCGCGGCAAACACATTGCCTTCCAGGGTTTCGTCCACCAGCACGTCGGGCACGATGCCCTTACCCTGGATGGAGGTGCCCAGCGGCGTGTAGTAACGCGCGGTGGTCAGCTTCAAGCCGGTGTCGGGGCCGAGCGGGCGCACCGTCTGCACCGAACCCTTGCCGAAGGTCTGACTGCCAATGATGGTGGCACGTTTGTGGTCTTGCAGGGCACCGGCCACGATCTCGCTCGCCGAGGCCGAACCTTCGTTGACGATCACCACCAGCGGCACACGCTTGAGCGCACCCTTGGTGTTTTCGGTCAGGCGCTTGATCGGATCGTTGCCGCCGCGGCGCAGGTAGTGCTGCGGCACCGCCTTGTAGATGAACTTGCTGTCTTCGAGCTGGCCGTTGGTGGACACCACGGTCACGTTTTCCGGCAGGAAGGCGGCCGACAAGGCCACGGCCGCGTCGAGCAGGCCACCCGGGTCGTTGCGCAGGTCGAGCACCAGACCCTTGAGGTTGGGCTCGGCCTTGTAGAGGTCTTCCACCTTGCGGGCGAAGTCTTCGATGGTCCGTTCCTGGAACTGCGACACACGAACCCAGGCGTACCCCGGCTCCACCACGCGTGATTTCACACTCTGGGTCTTGATTTCTTCGCGGGTGATGGTCACCGGGAAAGTGCGGTCCTCGTCCTTGCGGAAGATGGTCAACAGCACCTTGGTTCTCGGCTCGCCACGCATGAGCTTGACCGCGTCGTTGATCGACAGGCCTTTGACGTTGGTGTCGTCGATCTTGGTGATCAGGTCATTGGTCTTGAGGCCGGCGCGGAACGCGGGCGAGTCTTCAATGGGCGAGACCACCTTGACCAGGCCGTCTTCCATGGTGATCTCGATGCCCACACCGACGAAACGCCCACTGGTGCCTTCGCGGAATTCCTTGAACGACTTCTTGTCGAAGTACTGGGAATGCGGATCCAGGCTGGCGACCATGCCGGAGATGGCTTCGTTGATCAGCTTTTTCTCATCCACCGGCTCCACATAGTCGGTCTTGACCATGCCGAAAACGGCAGCGAGCTGCTGCAACTCCTCCAGCGGCAAAGGCGCGAGCGTGCCGCGGGCCACCGCTTGAAGCTGCACTGTGGTCAGCGCACCGGCGACCGCACCAATGGCCACCCAGCCTGCAATTTTCAGCTTGTGACTCACCTGTTTTGCCATTGAATGTCCCCAGTAATGACGCCCATGCCGGACAACCCGACGGCGGATCAATATACACCTATGAGCATGGGGAACCGGTTCGGTTCCCCAATCACCAGACCGCCGTTCAGGCCTTGCCCTGGGCGGCCACCGCAGCCGCCGCGCGGGCCGCCGCTTCGGCGTCGCCCAGGTAGTAACTTTTGATCGGTTGGAGGTTGGCGTCGAGCTCGTAGACCAGCGGAATGCCGTTGGGGATGTTGAGGTTGACGATGTCGGTCTCGGAGATGCCGTCGAGGTATTTCACCAAGGCCCGGATGCTGTTGCCGTGGGCGGCCACCACCACGCGTTTGCCGGCCTTGATGGCGGGCGCCATGGCCTCGTTCCAGAACGGCAGCACGCGGGCCACGGTGTCTTTCAGGCATTCGGTGAGCGGGACCTCCTCGGGCTTGAGGCGGTCGTAGCGGCGGTCGCCGCGCTCGCTGCGCGGGTCGCCCAATTCCAGCGAAGGCGGCGGCGTGTCGTAGCTGCGCCTCCAGACCAGCACCTGGTCGTCGCCGTATTTTTTGGCGGTATCGGCCTTGTTCAGACCTTGGAGCGCACCGTAGTGGCGCTCGTTCAGGCGCCAGCTGTGCACCACCGGCAGCCAGGTGCGGTCCATCTCGTCGAGCACGTGCCACAGGGTTCGCGTGGCGCGTTTGAGCACGCTGGTGTAGGCGAGGTCAAAGTCATAACCCTCGGCCTTCAGCAGGCGGCCGGCGGCCAGCGCCTGGTTCAGCCCGGTGGGCGTGAGGTCGACGTCGGTCCAGCCGGTGAAGCGGTTTTCCAGGTTCCAGGTGGATTCGCCGTGGCGAATCAGGACGAGTTTGTACATGGGGAAGGGGGTGGCGTTGGTGGGGCGGGGCGGAGAAAAACCGGTGCTCCGCACGGCGAAGCCGGCACAGGGCAGCCCGCCATTCTAAAATCCCGGGCTTACTCGAAAGGTGTCCTCGTGAGTTTCTTCATCGATAACTGGATTTTGCTGGCCGTGGCGTTCTCGTCGGGCGCCATGCTGTTGTGGCCCACGGTCTCGGCCGGATCGCGCGCCGGCTCTCTGAACACGACGCAAGCCGTGCAACTGATGAACCGCGACAAAGCGGTGGTTGTGGACGTGAGCGAGCCGGCCGAATTCGCCGCCGGCCACGTGATCGGCGCCAAGAACGTGCCTTTGGCCGAATTCGAGGCCAAGCTGCCCGGCACGGTCAAGAACAAGGCCACCCAGCTGATCCTGGTGTGTGCCAACGGTTCCAGGGCCAACCGGGCCGTGGCACTGGCCAAAAAATTGGGCTATGAGAACGCGCAATCCCTGACGGGTGGCATGGGCGCGTGGCGCGCCGCCAGCCTGCCGGTGCAAAAAGCCTGATCATTTCCTGATAGTTTTATTGAACCGACAGGAAATCCGCATGGCCAAAGTCAAGATGTTCACCAGCGCTTACTGCCCTTATTGCAGTTCTGCCAAGGCGCTGCTGCAAAGCCACGGCGTGGCCGACCTGGAAGAGGTGTTTGTCGACGGGCAGCCCGAGTTGCGCGCGCAGATGAAGGCCATCACGGGCCGCACCAGCGTGCCGCAGATCTTCATTGGCGAGCAACACGTGGGCGGTTGCGACGACCTGCACGCACTGGATGGGCGCGGTGGTCTCGTGCCCATGCTGCAGGCCTGAGTCACAAACCCGCCTCGCCGGGCTGACATAATTCAGCCCAGTGCCCGCCGCGGGAACGCTCCCCCGGCGGGTTTGTTTTTTCAACGCATTCTTCGAGACAACACCATGGCAGAAAACCAGGAACCCACCTTCCAGATCCAGCGCGTCTACCTGAAGGAAGCGTCGCTCGAGCAACCCAATTCGCCCGCCATCCTGCTGGAGCAGGAACAGCCCACGGTGGACATCCAGCTCGGTGTGGAAGCCAATCCGGTGGCCGATGGCGTGTTTGAAGTCTGTGTGACCGCCACCGTGACGACCAAGATCAAGGACAAGACCGTGTTCCTGGTCGAAGCCAAACAGGCCGGCATCTTCGAGATCCGCAACCTGCCGCAGGAACAGATGGGCCCGATCATGGGCATCGCCTGCCCGCAGATCGTGTATCCGTACCTGCGCAGCAACGTGGCCGACATCATCCAGCGCGGCGGTTTTCCGCCCGTGCACCTGGCGGAAATCAACTTCCAGGCCATGTACGAGCAGCAGCAGGCGCAGGCCGCCGCCGACGCGCCGCGCATCGTCACGCAATAAGGCCTTGCCCGGCACCGGTTCGATGAACATCGTCGTGCTCGGCGCGGGTGCCTGGGGCACTGCGCTGGCCATCAGCGCGGTCCGTGCGACGGACATGCATCGACGTGTCAGCCTGTGGGCGCGCGATGCGCAGCAAGCCGCCGACCTGCAGCAGCACCGGGAAAACCGCCGCTACCTCAGCGGGGTGGTGATTCCGGAGACCGTCCTGATCGCCACCGGACCGCTGGGCAGCGGTTCGCCGCTGCTCGTTGGCGCCGATCTCGTGATCGTCGCCACACCCATGGCGGGGCTGCGCGCCATGTTGACGCTGCTCGCTGGTCTGCGCGTGCCCGTGGCCTGGCTGTGCAAGGGGTTTGAGGCACCCACGGCACCTGTCGGCGGCTTGCTGGGCCACGAGGTCTGCGCCCAGGTTGCGCCCGATTTGCGGGCGGGCGTCTTGAGCGGGCCGAGCTTTGCACTGGAAGTGGCCCACGGCCAGCCCACCGCCCTGGTGGCCGCCAGCGAACATGCCCAGGTGCGCGACGTCCTGGTGGCGGCGTTTCACAGCCCCACGCTGCGCGTGTACGCGAACGACGACATCGTGGGCGTGGAGGTCGGCGGGGCGGTGAAGAACGTGCTGGCCATCGCCACCGGCCTGTGCGACGGCCTGGGGCTGGGCATGAACGCGCGCGCTGCGCTCATCACCCGTGGTCTGGCCGAAATGACCCGGCTGGGCCTGGCGCTGGGTGCCAAGGCCGAAACCTTCATGGGCCTCTCGGGCCTGGGCGACCTGGTGCTCACCGCCACCGGCGACCTCTCGCGCAACCGCAAGGTGGGCCAGTTGCTCGCGCAGGGCATGAACCTGCAGCAGGCGGTGGATTCGCTCGGCCACGTGGCCGAAGGTGTTTACAGCGCGCGTACGGTGGCCCAGCGTGCCCGGTCACTGGGTGTGGACATGCCCATCACCGACGCGGTGGTGGCCCTGCTGGATGGTGACCTGCAGCCTGCGCAGGCGGTGGCGCTGCTCATGGGTCGGGACCCCAAGGACGAACTGCTCTGATCAGGCGGGCGTGCAGCCGGCCGGGTTGAACACCCGCTCGGTCGACGCCGGGTTGCGCGCCAGCGCCGCCGCAGGCCGACGCGGGCGGCGCACCAGCTCTCCGCTGCAGTTCGGGCAGGTGTTGTTCAACTTCGTTTCAACGCAGTCCTTGCAGAAGGTGCATTCAAAGGTGCAGATCCGCGCGTCCAGCGATTCGTTGGGCAGGTCGCGGTTGCAGCATTCGCAGTTGGGGCGCAGCTGGAGCATGGCGAGAACTCCGGTTGTCAGATTTCAAAGTTGTCGATGAGACGGGTTGTGCCCAGCCGCGCGGCGCCCAGCACCACCAGCGGATCACCCGCAAGCGGCGCCTGCAGGTCGGCGCGGCGGCGCACGGTCAAATAATCGGGTTGCCAGCCGCGCGCGCTCAGGTCTTTCATGGCGCGTTGTTCCAGCCCGGGCAGTTGGCGCGCCAGACCATCGGCGGCGGCCAGCGCGTCTCGACCCAGTGCGCGCAGCGCCAACGACAGCTGCACCGCTTCGGCGCGCTCGCTCTCACTCAGGTATCCGTTGCGCGAGCTCAGGGCCAGGCCATCGGGTGCGCGCTGGGTGTCGCCGCTGACGATGGTGATGGGCATGGCGAACTGTTTGACCATGCGCCGGATCACCATCTGCTGCTGGTAGTCCTTCTGCCCGAAGACGGCAAAACGCTCACCCTTGGCTTCGGACAGCACGCTCTGGAACAGTTTCATCACCACCGTGCACACACCGGTGAAAAAGCCGGGGCGGAAATGGCCTTCCAGAATGTCGGCCAGCTCGGCGGGCGGCTGCACCTTGAAGCCCTGCGGTTCGGGGTACATCTCTGTCTCTGAAGGAGCGAACACCACGTCACAACCCGCGGCGGCGAGCTTGTCGCAATCGGCCTGCAAGGTGCGCGGGTAGGTATCGAAGTCTTCGTGCGGCGCGAACTGCAGCCGGTTGACGAAGATGCTGGCCACGGTCACATCACCCAAGGGCTTGGCGGTGCGCACCAGATCCAGATGACCTGCGTGCAGGTTGCCCATGGTGGGCACCAGGGCGGGGCTGTTGAAAGGTCGCAGCGTGGCGCGGAGGTCGTCGAGGGTGTGGACGATTTTCATGGTCACCAGGCGTGCAGTGCGTCGTCGGGAAAGGTCCCGTTTTTCACGGCCGCCACGTAGGCGGCCATGGCGTCGCGCACGCTGCCCGCGCCTTCCATGAAGTTGCGTACAAACTTCGGGTTCTTGCCGAGGTTGACGCCCAGCATGTCGTGCATCACCAGCACCTGGCCGGCGGTGTCCTTGCCCGCGCCGATGCCGATGGTGTGGCAGGTCGGGAGTTGGCGGGTGATCTCGGCCGAGAGGGCTGCGGGCACCATTTCCAGAACGACCATGGTGGCGCCAGCGTCCTGCAGTTCGAGCGCGTGGCGCTTGAGCACGAGGGCAGCCGCGTCGCCGCGGCCCTGCACGCGGTAGCCGCCCAGCGCGTGCACCGTCTGCGGTGTGAGGCCGAGGTGGGCACACACCGGAATGCCGCGCTCGACCAGGAAGCGCACGGTCTCGGCCGTCCAGCCGCCGCCTTCGAGCTTGACCATGTGCGCACCGGCGTGCACCAGCTGGGCCGCACTGCGCATGGCTTGTTCTTTGGATTCGTGGTAGCTGCCAAACGGAAGGTCGCCCAGCAACCAGGCGGTGGCCTGCACGCGCCGCAGACCCCGCGCCACGCTCTCCACGTGGTAGGCCATGGTCTCCAGCGTCACGCCTGCGGTGCTGGCCAGACCCTGGCACACCATGCCGAGGGAGTCGCCCACCAGGATGCACTCCACACCGGCGGCGTCGGCCACTGCGGCGAAGGTGGCGTCGTAAGCGGTGAGCATGGTGATCTTCTCGCCGCGCTCGCGCATTTCGGCCAGGCGCGGCAGGCTCACGGGTTTGCGCTGGGGCAGGGGTGAAGCCGTGGGCAGTGTGCCGTAGGGTGTGGCCATGGGCGCTGAGGAAGTGGGGGTGCTCATTCGGGGGTCCCGCGTGTTTCAGGGGTGGGTGAGAATGCGGGACTATAGACCATCCCGGTATGCTTGCGGCCCATGAAACACCTCTCTGAATTCACCCTGGTTGACCTGCAGAAAGTGGCCAGTTGCGACGTTGCACTGGCACTGGCGGAAGACGTGGGCGTGGGCGACCTGACCGCGGCATTGATCGACCCGGAACGACCTGCCCGGGCGCGCATCGTAGCGCGCGAGGCGGCGGTCATTTGCGGCACGCCCTGGGTGGAGGCGGCGGTGTTGTCGCTGGATCCGCAGGCCCGGCTGACATGGCACGTGACCGAGGGGCAGCGCTGCGTACCCGACCAGACCGTGCTCACGATCGACGGGCTTGCACAGCCGCTGCTCACCGCCGAGCGCACCGCGCTCAACTTCCTGCAGTTGCTGTCGGCCGTGGCCACCAGGACGGCGGTGTTTGTGGACGCGGTGGCGGGCACACGCGCGCAGATCGTGGACACGCGCAAGACCTTGCCGGGCCTGCGGCTGGCGCAGAAATATGCGGTGAAGACCGGCGGCGGCGTGAACCACCGCATCGGCCTGTATGACGCGGTGCTCATCAAGGAAAACCACATCGCTGCGGCCGGCGGCGTGGCCCAGGTGCTGCAGCGCGTGCGCGAAACCGCGCCCCAGGCGCGCTTTGTCGAGATCGAGGTGGAGACCCTGGCCCAGCTCGACGAGGCCCTGGCCTGTGGCGCCACCATGGTCTTGCTGGACAACATGGACATCCCCACCTTGCAGGAGGCGGTGCGGCGCAACGCAGGCCGCGCAGTGCTGGAGATTTCGGGTGGCGTGAACTTGCAGACCGTGCGCGCGCTGGCCGAAACCGGCGTGGACCGCATCTCCATCGGCGCCCTCACCAAAGACGTGAAGGCGATTGATTTTTCCATGCGATTCGAGGCGCTCTGACGCTTCCCGAAAGAGACACCATGAACACCGAAGCCACCGTCATCGACGTCGAGTACGAACAACCTGCTTGCCCCACGCAGCACGCCTGGGCGCGCGTGCCGGTGGAGCCTGGTCCGAAGCAACGCGCCGAACTGAAAGACAAGATCCGCCGCCTGCTGAAAGAGCGCAACGCGGTGATGGTGTCGCACTATTACGTGCACCCCGACCTGCAGGACCTCGCCATCGAGACCGGCGGCATCGTGAGCGACTCGCTGGAGATGGCGCGTTTCGGGCGCGACCACGCGGCGCAAACCCTGATCGTCTCGGGCGTGCGCTTCATGGGTGAGACCGCAAAGATCCTGAGTCCGGAGAAGACCGTGCTCATGCCCGATCTCGACGCGAACTGTTCGCTCGACCTGGGTTGCCCCATCGACGAGTTCAGCGCCTTCTGCGACGCGCACCCGGACCGCACGGTGGTGGTCTACGCCAACACCAGCGCGGCGGTGAAGGCGCGTTCGGACTGGCTGGTCACGTCGAGCTGTGCCCTGGACATCGTGAGCGCACTCAAGGAGAAAGGCCACAAGATTCTGTGGGCGCCCGACAAACACCTGGGCGGCTACATCCAGCGCGAGACCGGGGCCGACATGGTGATGTGGGGCGGCGCCTGCATCGTGCACGACGAATTCAAGGCCTTCGAGCTGCAGGCGCTGATGAAGGAGCACCCCCAGGCCAAGGTGCTGGTGCACCCGGAGAGCCCGGCCGATGTGATCGCGCTGGCCGACTCGGTGGGCTCCACCTCGGCCATCCTGCGCGCAGCGCGCGAGATGGACGCGCCCGAGTTCATCGTGGCCACCGACAACGGCATGATGCACATGCTGCGCCAGCAGAACCCGGGCAAGGTGTTCATCGAAGCGCCCACTGCCGGCAACAGCGCCACGTGCAAGAGCTGCGCGCACTGCCCCTGGATGGCGATGAACGGGCTGGCGGGTGTGGCGCAGATCCTTGAAAAAGGCCTGAATGAAATCCACGTCGACCCGGCGCTGATTCCCCGGGCACGGTTGCCGATTGACCGCATGCTGGCATTCACCGGTGCTCAGCGCCTGGGCAACGACCCGGGTGCGCTGGTGCCGAACATCGGCGCGGCCTGAGCAGGCTCAGCGCGCTGGTGGTACGAGGATCGTCGGTTTCGCCACCGGCAGCATGTCCGGGTAGTCCCGGCTGAAGTGCAACCCGCGGCTCTCGTGCCGAAGCATGGCCGACATCACGATCAGGTCGGCCACCTGCACCAGGTTGCGCAGTTCCAGCAGGTCGCGGGTGACGTGGAACTGCGAATAGAACTCGTGGATTTCCGACTGCAGCAGCGAGATGCGGTGGGCCGCGCGCTCCAGGCGTTTGTTGGTGCGCACGATGCCCACGTAGTCCCACATGAAGCGGCGCAGTTCGTCCCAGTTGTGCGAGATCACCACCTGCTCGTCGGCGTCGGTCACGCGGCTGTCGTCCCACAGCGGCATGGCGGGTGTGTCGACCACCGCCACCGATCGGATCGCGTTCACCGCACCTTGCGCAAACACCATGCACTCCACCAGCGAATTGCTCGCCAGCCGGTTGGCGCCGTGCAGCCCGGTGCAGGTGGTCTCACCCACGGCGTACAGGCCGGCAATGTTGGTGCGCCCGCCCAGATCGGTGACCAGACCGCCACAGGTGTAGTGCGCGGCCGGCACCACGGGAATCGGCTCTGTCGTGATGTCGATGCCCAGCTCGGCGCAACGCGCCAGGATGTTGGGAAAGTGCTCCTGCAGGAACTTGGGGCTCTGGTGCGAAATGTCGAGGTATACGCAATCCAGGCCGTGCTTCTTCATCTCGAAGTCGATCGCACGCGCCACCACGTCGCGCGGCGCGAGTTCGGCGCGCGGGTCGTGGTCGGGCATGAAGCGGTGGCTGCCCAGATGCGCCGGCAGCTTGAGCAGCCCGCCTTCGCCGCGCACGGCTTCCGTGATCAGGTAGCTCTTGGCGTGCGGGTGGTAGAGGCAGGTCGGGTGGAACTGGATGAACTCCATGTTGCCCACCTGGCAGCCCGCGCGCCAACCCGCGGCGATGCCGTCGCCCGTGGCGGTGTCGGGGTTGGTGGTGTAGAGGTAAACCTTGCCCGCGCCGCCCGTGGCCAGCACGGTGTGGGTGGCGCTGAAGGTCACAACCTCATCACGAAGGGTGTCGAGCACGTAGGCGCCAAAGCACCGCTCCGCCACCTGGCGGGCCGGGTCGTGGCCGGGCAGTTTGCGGTCGGTGATCAGGTCGACCAGCATGTGGTGCTCGAACACTTTGATGGCCGGCGTGTTGCGCACGCGCTCGATCAGTGTGGCCTGCACCGCCGCGCCGGTGGCATCGGCCGCGTGCACGATGCGCCGGTGGCTGTGGCCACCCTCGCGCGTGAGGTGCAGTTCGCCGTGCTCCAGCGAGAAGGGCACGCCCAGTTCCTGCAGCCAGGCGATGGCCGCCGGTGCGTTTTCCACCGTGAACTGCGTGGCTTCCAGGTCGCACAGGCCGGCGCCGGCCACCAGGGTGTCGTCCACGTGCGAGGCGACGGTGTCACCTTCGCCCAGCACCGCCGCAATGCCGCCCTGCGCCCAGTTGCTGGAACCATCGAGCAAGGCTCGTTTGGTCACCACCGCCACGCGGTGGGTGGTGGACAGGTGCAGCGCAGCGGTCAGCCCGGCCAGGCCGCTGCCGATGATGAGGACGTCGAAGCGGTGAAGGTCGGTCATGTTGAAAGGTAAGGCGAGCCGGCGCCGGGCCGCTCCCAAGGCGGCTCAGCCCCTGTGGGGGGCAGCGACCCGCGAAGCGGTGGAGCGTGGGGGCTCATGTTGATGTGTAAGCCAGGCGGACATAAATGGGGGCGAAGGCCTCGGCCTGGGTGAGCTCGATCAGGGTTTCTTTGGCCAGTTCGAGCATCGCAATGAAGGTGACCACCAGCACAGGCGATCCCTTTTCAGGATCGAAAAGCTCGCCGAATTCAACGAACTTGCGACCTTGCAGGCGGCGCAGCACGATGCTCATGTGCTCGCGCACCGAGAGCTCTTCGCGGCTGATCTTGTGGTGCTGCACGAGCTTGGCGCGCTTGAGGATGTCGCGCCAGGCGCTTTGCAGGTCGATGGGGCTCACGTCGGGGAAGCGCGGTGCCAGCGCCTGCTCCACGTAGACCTGCGCGCGCAAAAAATCGCGGCCGTACTGCGGCGCCTCGGTCAGGCGCTGGGCAGCCAGTTTCATCTGCTCGTATTCGAGCAGACGGCGCACCAGCTCGGCGCGCGGGTCTTCGGCCTCTTCGCCCTCGGCCGTCTTCTTGGGCGGCAGCAGCATGCGCGACTTGATCTCGATCAGCATCGCCGCCATCAACAGGTATTCGGCCGCCAGCTCCAGGTTGCTGTTGCGGATCTCGTCGACATACGTGAGGTACTGGCGGGTCACCGCCGCCATCGGGATGTCGAGGATGTTGAAGTTCTGCTTGCGGATCAGGTACAGCAGCAGGTCCAGCGGGCCTTCAAAGGCTTCGAGAAAGATCTGCAGCGCGTCGGGCGGGATGTACAGGTCCCTCGGCATGGCGAACAGGGGCTCGCCGTACAAGCGGGCCAATGCAACGTGGTCCACCAC
>NZ_JALHLX010000055.1 GCF_022844385.1 Hydrogenophaga sp.
CGGTGGGAATATGGAAGGCGACAGAAACGAAAAAGCCCGGTCGAAACCGGGCTAAGTCGTTGATCTATATGGGGTGGCTGATGGGGCTCGAACCCACGACAACAGGAATCACAATCCTGGACTCTACCAACTGAGCTACAGCCACCGCAAGCCGCAGATTATAGCTCGAAGTGTCGAACTCCCAGCTCGATCGGCGGTGGGAATACTCAGCGGGTGGCCACCGCAGCGGCGGTGGGCTCGGCCACCAGGATCTTGGCCTTGAATCGTTCCTTGAGCGTCTCGTAGTAGGCCAGGCTCTCCGCGGTGGCCCACCACTGGCTGTATTGCTGCACTTCCTGATCCAGTGCCTGCGCTTCGCGCGTTTCGCGCGGCAGCACCTTCTCGACCTTCACAACCGCATAGCCCTCGGCGCCGAGCGGCACGCCCACCCAGGCGGGCAGGCTCTTGGGATCGGCGCTGAGCGCTGCCACCAGCACAGTCTGGGGAAGGCCTTGCGGGTTCTCGCGCGAGACGGTCTGGACGGCGGACAGCCCTGTGGCTGCGCCACCAGCCTTCCAGGCCTGCAATTGTTTGTCGCCCTCTTCGCGCGCGAGCTCGGCGGAGCGCTGCGCCACCAGGCGAACCCGCACGGATTCGCGCACTTCGTCCAGCGGACGCGTGCGGGCCGGTGAATGTTTCACCACGCGCGCCGACACCAGCTGGTTGGAACCGGTTTCGATGGCTTCGGTGTTGCGCTTCTGGTCAACCGCATCGGGCGCGAACACCGCGGCCAGCAGCCGCTCGTTGGCCAGCACGCCACTGGCGGCGGTCTGGGGTTGGCGTTGCACGCCCTGGGCGGTGCGAATCTCCAGTTTGAGGCGGTCTGCCGCTGGTTTGAGGCTGTCGGCCTGCTCGTACACGAGGTTGCTGAAGGTCTCTGCGGCCTCCGCAAACTGTTTCTGCGCCTGCTGCTGCCTGAGTTCGGCTTCGATCTCGGGCTTCATGGCCTCAAAGCTGCGCTGCGGCGGGCTCTTGATGTCGGTGAGCTGGATGATGTGAAAGCCGAACTCGGTCTCCACCAGATCGGAGATGCCGCCCTTCGGCAGGGCGTACACCACGTCCTCGAACGGCTTGACCATGGCGCCGCGCGAAAAGAAGTCGAGGTCACCGCCATTGACGGCCGAGCCGGGGTCTTGTGAGTTCGCCTTGGCCACCTCGGCAAAACCCGACGGGTTCTTGCGCACCTGCTCCAGCAAGGCGGCGGCCTTGACGCGAACGGCCTCCTTGTCGGCTGCGGGCGCGCCGGCAGGCACGGTCAGCAGGATGTGGCTGGCGCGGCGCTCTTCGGTGCCGGCCAGTCGCCCGGCGTTCTGGTCGTAGTAGGCGCGGACGTCGGCTTCGTTGAGTGCGAGCGATGCCTGCAAGGCACTGGCGTCGAGCACCAGGTACTCGATGTCGGCTTGCTCGGGCGCCTGGAACAGCGGCCCGTTGGCGTTGTAGAAGGCTTCGACTTCGGCATCGGTCGGCTTCACCCGAGCCGCAAAGTCGGTGGCGTTGAAGCGGGCCACCTGCACGTCGCGGCGCTCGAAGAACGCGTTGAGTGAAACATTGGCCAGGCCTGCAGTGGCAAAGCCCGAACCCACGATGGCCTGCGACACCTGGCGCTGCGACAAATCGGCGCGCACGCGGGCTTCGAACATTTCGGGCGTCATGTTCTGGCGGGCCACCAGCACGCGGTAGGCATCCACATCCAGCGAGCCATCGGGCTTGCGCAGGGCCGCAATGGCTTCGTTCTGCTGGAGTTCACGGGCCAGGCGTTGGTCGCTGGTGAACAAGTTCAGCTTCTGTGCCGCGGTGGCCAGCACGCGGTCGCGCACCAGGCGCTCCAGAGTGGCGTAACGCGCTTCAGGGCTGTCGAGCAGACGTGCATCCAGCGTGGGCATGGCTTCACGCAGGCGCTGCGATTCGATCTGGTGCGCCTGATCCCATTCGGCTTGGGTTACGTCTTCGCCATTGACGGTTGCCACGGCTTCGCCCGTTCCATCGAAACGGGTGTACCCCTCGATGCCGAACAGCACGAACGAAGGAATGATCAGGATCATCAAGAAGCCCATGAGGTACTTCTTGTGGTTGCGGATGGTATCGAACATGCCTGGAACCCTGCTGCTTCAAATGGATTGAAAAGTGTTGCCGGTGCCGGCAACAAAAAAGGCGAACCCGGGTTCGCCTTTTTGATGGTGGTGGGTGCTGACGGGGTCGAACCGCCGACCTACTCCGTGTAAAGGAGCCGCTCTGCCAACTGAGCTAAGCACCCCACCGGGAAAGGGGCGTCACCTTCAGTTCAGCGCGTCTTTGAGGGCCTTGCCCGGACGGAACTTCGGCACCTTGGCGGCCTTGATTTTAATCTCTTCGCCGGTGCGGGGGTTGCGGCCCTTGCGGGCGGGGCGCTTGGTCACGGCAAACGAGCCAAAGCCCACGAGCGACACAGTGCCGCCTTTCTTGAGCGTGGTGCGAATGGCGGTGATGGTCGAGTCGAGTGCGCGTGTGGCGGCTGCCTTGGAGATGTCGGCATTCTTGGCGATGTGCTCGACGAGTTCTGTTTTGTTCACAAATGGCCCCTCTTGAAATGAGATGAGTTGTTCCGAAGGTACAAAGCTTGTCCTGGAACGGCGCGGTTGGCTGCCGTGGGACTGGTTCTGTTGATCGCTGGACGCGGTGATGACCACGACGCGCGAAAAGTGATTAGACCCATGGGCTGCAACCCCTGTCAATACACGAGGGTCGCGCGCCCAACCCCGACGGCACAAGAGGCAGGATTCTAGACGCTTTCAACAGCGCCGACGACGCGCGGAGCGCCCCGGATCAACCCTTGATCACCTGCGCAATCGCGCGTCCCACATCGGAGGTGCTCGCTGTACCACCCAGGTCGGCCGTGCGAGGTGCGCCACTGCCAGGTTGCAACACCGCTTCGATGGCGTTCATCACCGCATCGTGCGCCGCACGGTATCCCAGAAAGTCGAGCATCAAAGCGCCGCACCAGATCTGACCAATCGGATTCGCAATGCCCTTGCCTGCGATGTCCGGCGCCGATCCATGTACGGGCTCGAACAGAGACGGATGTTGGCGCGTGGGATTGAGGTTGGCGCTGGGGGCAATGCCGATGGTGCCGGTGCAGGCTGGCCCGAGGTCGGACAGGATGTCGCCGAACAGGTTGCTGCCCACCACCACGTCGAAGAAGTCGGGGCGCTGCACGAAGTGCGCGGTGAGGATGTCGATGTGGAACTTGTCCACCCGCACATCCGGATACTCCTTGGCCATCTCGGCCACGCGCTCGTCCCAGTACGGCATGGTGATCGCGATGCCGTTGCTCTTGGTGGCACTGGTCAGGTGCTTCTTGGGGCGGGAGCGCGCGGTCTCAAACGCATAGCGCAACACGCGGTCCACACCGATGCGCGACATCACGGTTTCCTGCATCACGATCTCGCGCTCGGTACCCGGGTACATGCGCCCCCCGATGCTGGAGTACTCGCCTTCCGTGTTCTCGCGCACGATCACCATGTCGATCTCGCCGGGCGCGCGCGCGCTGCCGTCGCGCCGTACCACCGGTGCAATCACGCCGGGCATGAGGCGCGCAGGCCGCACGTTGACGTATTGATCGAACTCGCGACGGAACAGCAGCAGCGAGCCCCAGAGCGAGATGTGATCAGGCACCTTGTCGGGCCAGCCGACCGCACCAAAGTAGATCGCCTCGTGACCACCGATCTGGTCTTTCCAGTCGTCGGGCAGCATCTTGCCGTGGCGCTCGAAGTAGTCGCAGCTGGAAAAGTCAAAGTGGTCGAAGTGCAAGTCGATCCCGAACTTCGTGGCAACGGTCTCCAGAACGCGGATGCCCTCGGGCATGACTTCGGTTCCGATGCCGTCTCCGGCGATGACGGCGATGCGGTGTTGACTCATGGATGCTCCTGGTGATCGATCTTGGAAGCTTGTCAGCATAGCCGGCCTTGCAGCAATAATCCGGCAATTGATTCGTTCCAAAAAGGAAACAATTGGACCGTCCCGATCTTGAGCTTGTCCTCGCCGTGCGCCAGCAAGGCAGCCTGGTGATGGCGGCACGCGCGCTGCGCGTGGCGCCCTCGGCCGTGACCAAACGTCTGGCTGCGCTGGAGGCGGCTCTGGGCCTGCGCCTGTTCCAGCGCACCACCCGGCGCGTGAGCCCCACGGCCGAAGGTGATGCGCTGTGCGAGCACGCTGTGCACTTGCTGCGCGCGTTCGACGAAGTGGAGGCCGAGCTGCGCGAGCGCCAGGCCGAGCCGGCCGGGCCAATCCGCATGGCGGCCACCTTCGGTTTCGGTCGTCTCTGGGTCGGGCCGGCCTTGGCCGCATTCCAGGCATTGCACCCCGGCGTGCAAGTGCAACTGCAGCTCACCGAACAACTGCCCGACCTCGCGGTGGAGGGGTTTGACGGCGCCATCTGGCTCTGGAACGCGCCGAGCGAGCGCGCGGCGGAATGGGTGTCGCGCCGGCTCGCCGGCAACCAGCGGGTGTTGGTGGCCGCACCCGACTACGTGCAGCGACACGGTTCACCGGTCTCCCTGCAGGAGCTTGAGAAGCATGCCTGTCTGGTGGTGCGCGAAAACGGCGGCGGACCAGGTCAACGCTTTGACCATTGGCGCCTGCAGCGTTCGGGTGATGCGCAGGTGAAACACGTGCCGGTGAACGGACCACTCTCCAGCAACTCGGGCGAGATGGTGCGCGACTGGTGCCTGGCCGGCCACGGCATCATGCTGCGCAGCCTGTGGGACGTCGCCCCCCAGCTGGACAGTGGCGACCTGCTGCGGGTGTTGCCCGATCACGCCATGCCGGACGCCGACATCCACTGGCTCGCGCCCTACCGGCCCCAGACGCCGCGGCGCATTCGCCTGCTGGTGGACTTTCTGGTCGAGCGCTTCCGCCACGAACCATGGAAGCCCGTGCGCCCACGCAGGTCCAAGCACCCTGGCAAGCCGCGCTGACGCTGTTCTGCGGCCGTGACCGTATGGCCTGACAGCCCCTGTGTTCCTAGACTGAATCGCGTTCATCGACCTTGCGCGCTGCGCCCGGTCGATGACGCCATCGCCCCATTTCAGGATCACACATTCACAGGAGAACCGCATGAAAAAGCAGGACTATCTCAACCTCGTCACCGACTTCTACAAGTCGGTCGGCCTCTCGGACTTGAAGCCGGACGACATGGCGAACCACGTCGACGTTGAAGGCCACACCGTCGGTGTGCTGTTCGACGAAGCGCAGGCCCCCGACACCCTGTTCCTCTACGTCGATCTGGGCGCCGCGTCGCTGGACATTGAACGCCAGTTGCTCTGGGCCAATGCCGCCTTGCCAGCCCAGGCCGACGGCCTGGGCTGTTTCTGCAAGTGGAAAGACAGTGGCACCGTGAGCTACCGGGCGCACCTGCATGTGGGCGCCACGCCCATGAAGGGCCCCGACCTGGCCACCGCCATCGTGCGCACGGTGGCGGTGGCCAAGACCCAGTTGCAACTGGCCACGCAGTGACGGTCAATGGCAACAGGAGCACACCATGTACAGAAATCCCCACATCGAGAAGATCATTGAAGCCTCCAAGCTCACGAACTACACCAAGGAAAAGTTCGTGCGCCCGGTCAGACCGGTGACGTCCGCGCGCTACATCCACATACGCCAGAAGCCCACGAGGAAGGAGATCGACCAAGCCGGCTCCGTCACCGCCTTTTTCCCGGGCCACGTGGACCTGGTCTTTTCACGGGCAGAGACCACCATCGCGAAGTCCCTCGTCGGCCCGGACACCAAGGACCACCCCAATCTGTCGAAGGTACTCGCAGACCTGGGTCTGGACGCCCATCTGACCCTGGGGCATGCCCCGGAATTGAAGCATGCTGAAAGCCTCCAACGCACCTTCAAGACGCTGAGCAGCATGGGCGTGGATTACCACAACATTGAATACAAGGCGCAGCCGTGGTACGCCGACTACTTCGCCATCAAAGGCAAGACCGTCGAGGAGCGCGACCTCGGCGAACTTCGCCCGGCCCACGTGGCCCTTCTGCTGCAGATCGCCAACGAACAGTTGCGGCGCAACTACTCCCTGGGCGGCGCGTCCAAGGCTCCGCCGGACGCCCTGTGGACGATCGACGAATTCACGCAGTTCTTCACCACAGGTGTTGCGCCCGCCGGCGCGGACAACTGTTGCGACTTCATCGCCCGCTGCCTGGCGGCCCTGGCCCGCTATGAAGCACCCGACACCCCCGGCCTGCAGGCATTCCTGTACCAGCTCGGATTCGTGAAACAACCGCAAGACCTGGTTGAACTGGCGGTCGCCAACTTCAAGCGGGGCAGCGACGGTTTTCTCTCGTTTGCTGCCCCCCCGTACAAACCAGCAGAGTCAGCGACACCGGGTGCCGGGAAACAACCGCCGGCGCCAGCGCGCGAACTGACGGCGGAAGAAGAGGCGTGGGGATCCCTGCTCGGCGACAGCCAGTCCACCCAGGACGAACTGAACAAAGACAAGCTGGCCGCCTTTCGCAAGTCGTCCAACCACGCCCCGTTCGCCAAAGCCTTCGGTGGCCATTCCGAGGTTTTCGACGCGATCGCAAAAGCCCTGCACGAGGACGATTCCATCTTCGACGACCTCTTTGCGTCGCCCAAGGATCTGGCCTGGGGCAGCCACTGGTTCAAGGCGTTGGGCGAACGGCTGTCCCAGTGCACGGGACGCCAGGGCGTGGCCGCCGTGATGTACCACAAGGACACCTACCCGGGCCGTATCACACATGTGTCTGCCATCGGTTTTTCCACCTCAGGCCGGGTGTCCATCTCGCACCACGAGTCCATCCCTTTTGGCGCCAAGCCCGTCATGGAAGATGGACTGGCCATCGGCACCGCAGGCATTCCCGCCTGCAGCTACAACACGGTCGATCTGCACAACCGCGTGCAGAACCGATCGGGCGCGACTGGCTTGAGACGCGACGAATGCCCCATCGTCAAGTCCTACGCCGCCTCGGGGCCGCCCATGGCGACATTCACTGTGCTCGACGACTTCGATGCGTTCGAGGCGTTCAACGTGCAGCTCGCGGCGCAGGGGCAGAGCCCGCTCGGGCGCCAATGGCTCTACGGAGTGGACCCGAACCAGAAGCTGGCCGAACTGGCCGCTTCCGTCAAGACCGGGAAGCTGCACCTCACGCCCCTGAAGCTGGCCATGTTGCGCAGCGACCGTGCCATGGCGCTGCATCCCAAGTTGCCACCACCGGGCGCCCACGGCGAGTTCAGCCCGGGTGTCTACACCAACAACTGCGCCCGCCTGACGCTGCGTGCGCTGCTGGCGGGGCGCGCTCAGGCCCTGCAAGGTGTGACCCACCATGAAGAGATGGACTTGCGCGAGGTGGCCGCCATTCTGCTGAACAGTGGCCTCATGCCCAACACCGACCCCTTGGTGCTCGACCGCATGCTCCGCGGTGGCTTCATCTACAACAAGGAGAAACAAAGCGTGGAGCGCCATGCCGCGTCGTTCCTGGCACTGGGGCAACTGAGCGGCTGGTCGAACGCCGCACCGGGAACGCCGGGCACCTATCCACCCGATGTGGACCGCTACCCGCCCAAAGACCCGGCCGCCGACGCCAAGGCACGCCAGGACGGCGATGCCCGGCTGGCGCAGGCCATCCAGAAAAACGAGCAGACCTTCATCGACATGCTCGGCCCCAAACCGACACCATTGCCCTCGCCCGCGTGGGTGGTGCACGAACTGTCCCCCGAAGCGGACAAGGCGTTGATCGAAGCACACGTAACCGCCCTGAGCGACGAGGATCGTTACCTGCGCTTTGGTGAAAAGGCGCTCGACCGGGTCTTGCAACGAATTTTCGCTCCACCGCTCACAGCCATACACTTCGGCGTCTTTGACCCGACCGGCAAGACCATGGTGGGACTCGGCCTGATGTGCTTCCCGGTGGGCAAGGACGGGCCAGCGGTGGATGTGGGCTTCAGCGTGGTGCCGGCCCAGCGCCGCAAGGGCGTGGCCAAACTGGCGATGCAGTGGGCCATGTGCCGGGCGCGCAACCGCGGCATGCGGCTGCTGGTGGCGCAGTACGACACCGAAAACCAGGGCTCGCCGAAACTGCTGGCCTCCATCGGCAACCCGGTCACGACCGGCAGGTACCCCGGCACGCTGATCATTGAAATGGCATTGCCGGAAGCCGATGGCGCCAGCCATCTGCTGGAGGCCACGCACCTGCACCTCAGTTCGGCCTGGGCCAAAAAGTAGCCCGACGGGTTCGCAGCAAACGCGCGGCGCGCCTTCAGCGCGCCGCGCGCACCACCAGGCTCACTCCGAAGGCGGTGAGCGCGGTGCCCGCCAGGGTGACGGCGGTGATGGGCTCTGCAAACAGCACCCACGCGATCAACGCGGTGCACGGCGGCACCAGGTACATCAGGCTGGTGACACTGGCCGCCGCGCCGCGCTGGATCAGCATGTACAGCAGCGAACTGCCGCCCAAAGTGAGGCCCAGCACCGACCACGCCATGGCCCCCATCAGCTGGCCATTCCATTGCATGGCCTCGACCTCCAGCAGGGTCAGCGGCAGCGTGACCAGCAAGGCAGCGAGCAGTTGCACCGCATTGGCGGTGCGCACATCGCACGCCGCGACAAAGCGCTTCTGGTAGAGCGTTCCGATCGTGATGGAGAACAGCGCCATGAGCGCCATGGACAGGTTGAACCAGGTGGCCTGATCGCCCGGGCCACCCGCGCCAAACTTGCGCGACACCACCAACACCAGGCCGGCAAAGCCCAGCACCAGACCGAGCCATTGGCGCTTGCTCACCTTCGAGCCAGTTCCCGAGAGCCAGATGGCCGTGAGCACCGGCTGCAGGCCGACGATGAGCGAAGACAGCCCCGATCCCATGCCCGCCTTGACCGCGACCCAGACGCCGCCCAGGTAACCCGCGTGCATGAAAACACCCGTGACCGCGAGGTGAAGCCACTGCGTGCGGGTGGTCGGCCACTTCACACCGGCCAGCAAAATCCAGGGTAGGAAACAGGCAATGGACAACGCGTAGCGCACCGCCAGAAACTTCATGGGTGGCGCATAGGGCATGCCGTAGCGCGCCACGATGAAGCCGGTGCTCCAGATCAACACGAACACCCAGGGCATGGCGCGCAGCCACGCGTTGTCTTGCGTCGGGGATTGCATCGCCAAAGCCTCAGCGCGACTTGGCGCGGATCTCGGGAATGGCCTTCTGCAGGTAATACACCATCGACCAGACCGTCAGGATCGCCGAGATCCAGATCAGCCAGGTGCCCCAGAGATGGGTGTCGATCAGCTTGAACAGGTTGCCGTCGAACAGCAGGAACGGAATGGCCACCATCTGCACGGTGGTCTTGACCTTGCCGATCATGTGCACGGCCACGCTTTTGGTCGCGCCGATGATGGCCATCCACTCGCGCAGCGACGAGATGGCGATTTCACGGCCAATGATGATGAGCGCGACGAACACGTCGGCGCGGTCCAGGTGCACCAGCACCAGCAGCGCCGCACACACCAGAAACTTGTCGGCCACCGGATCGAGAAAGGCGCCGAAGGCCGAGGTCTGGTTGAGCTTGCGGGCCAGGTAACCGTCGGCCCAGTCGGTCAGCGCGAACACGACAAACATGACCGTGGCGGTCAGGTTCTGCTGCGCCACGCTCAAGTTTTCCAGATAGAACACCCCCACGATCAGCGGGATGGCCACGATACGTGCCCAGGTGAGCAGGGTGGGGAGGTTGAAAAACATGGCGCGATTATGCGGGCTGGGTCCCAGGGCCCAAATGGGTTGCCATTCGCAGGCCTTGAACCCGCCGGGCGCTCCGGCTTGGCTGCCGACCAGGATCAGGCTCGCGGACTTTCTCACGGAGACACCGACTTCCTGCTGTCTTTCTCGCTCAACAACGAATTCCAAACAACTACCTGAAAGAGAATTGACTCCATCAAATGAGTCCTTTGGAATCCAATTTGAAACCGCCCGCGCACCGCGGAACTCGAACCCGAAAAGGAGCCGGACCATGCAGACCACGCACCACCTTCAAGCCCCGCAACTCACCGGACAGGCCAATCGAATCAGCGAGGCATTCGGCGCGGCCGTGTGGCTCTGGATGCAAGTGCCCCGCCACCGGCAACTCACCATCAAGAACCTGGACAAGCGCCTGCTGGAGCCGATCCGGCAAGGTCAGTATGTGCTGGTCTGCACCGGCCAACACAACAACCAGCGCGACCCGGTGGCCTTGCTGCTCTACGCCTGCCTGAACGCCCCGGCCGAGAGCCGGTACATCAAGGACCCCACAGCCCCCTTGGCGAGCGCCGACTGGCGCAGCGGCGACCGGCTCTGGCTGATCGATTGGGTCTCACCGTTCGGTCAATCGCTGCAGTTGCGCCACCGCATGCTGGAACTGTTCGCACGCCAGACCGCACGCAGCCTGCAACGGCACCCACAATGGAACGCGAGCCAGGTCAAGACCTGGCTGGGCGACACCTGCTCGGGTGACGCGGCGCGGGCCTGGTGGGCGGAACGCCCGATCCTGAGCGGCCCCAGAAGCACGCCGTCGCTCCCCAGCGCCTCGCACTGGGAGCCCACCGTACCGGCCGAACTGCTTCACCATGGTGTGCAGGGCAGTGCGTTCACCTGAACACCGGGATCAGTGCAGGGCTCGGTAGATCACATCGGCCAGCTCGGCCGAAATGCCCTCTACGGTGCAGAGATCGTCGACGCTGGCTGAAGCCACGCCACGCACACCCCCAAAGCGCTGCAGCAGACGCGCCCGCTTTTTCGGGCCCACACCCGGGATGTCTTCGAGTTTGCTGCCGCCGGTGCGCACCTTGGCGCGCTGGGCGCGCATGCCGGTGATGGCAAAGCGGTGGGCCTCGTCGCGGATCTGCGCCACCAGCATCAGCGCAGCCGAGTCGTGGCCGAGGTAGACCTTCTCGCGACCGTCGGCAAACACGAGCTCTTCCAGGCCGACCTTGCGGCCCTCGCCCTTCTCCACACCCACGATCAGAGAGAGGTCCAGCCCGAGTTGCTCGAAAACCTCACGCGCCATGCTCACCTGCCCTTTGCCGCCGTCAATCAGCACCAGGTCGGGCATGCGCGGGCCGGTGATGGATTCGGCTGTGGGCTCGGCAGACAAAGCATCCGAAGCGTCCTGATCAGTACTCCGATCGTCCTGAGCCTGTCGAAGGGCAGGCTCAGCCCGAACGGTGGGGTCTGGAGGCGGCGCGTCATCGGAGCGCAGCGCCTCGGCGATCTTGCCGTAGCGCCGCAGCAGCACCTGTTTCATCGCCGCGTAGTCGTCGCCGCCGGTGATTCCTTCGATCTTGTAGCGGCGGTACTGGCTGTTCTGCATCTTGTGGCCTTCGAACACCACACACGAGGCCTGGGTCGATTCACCGGCCGTGTGCGAGATGTCGAAACATTCGATGCGCAGGGTGTCGAGCTGGTCGTCGGGCAGCTGCAGCGCGTCGGCCAGCGCGCGGGTGCGCGCCTGCTGGCTGCCCTCTTCGGCCAGCAATCGGGCCAGCGCGATGTCGGCGTTTTTCTGCGCCATCTCCAGCCAGATGCGGCGGTGCTCGCGCGGGTTGTGCACCGCGTTCACCTTGTTGCCCGTTTGCTCGGAGAGCGCATCCAGCAGCGGCCGACCCACTGCGTGGCTGGTCACCAGGATCTGCGGCATGGCAATGCCCAGGTAGTGCTGGGCGATGAACGCCTCGAGCACCTGTACGGCCACGCGTTCGGCTGGATCACCTGGGGGCGCATCGCCTTCTTCGGAAAGCGCGTTGTCGATCGCGGTGGCGTCGTCCACATGCGCAGGAAAGTACGGCCGGTCGCCCAGGTGGCGCCCGCCGCGCACCATGGCCAGGTTCACGCAGGCGCGACCGCCGTGCACCTTGACCGCGAGCACGTCCACGTCCTTGTCGGACAGGTTGTCCATGGTCTGCTGGTGCAGCACGCGCGAGAGCGCGGTCATCTGGTTGCGCAGCTCGGCGGCCTGTTCAAACTCGAGTTTTTCGGCATGCGCCAGCATGCGCTGCTCCAGCGCATCGAGCACGGCCTGCGTCTCGCCGCGCAAGAATCGCTCGGCGTCCTGCACGTCGCGCGCGTAGTCCTCGCTGTCGACCAGGTCCACGCAGGGGCCGCTGCAGCGCTTGATCTGGTACAGCAGGCAGGGCCGCGTGCGGTTGGCAAACACCGTGTCTTCACAGGTGCGCAGGCGAAACACCTTCTGCAGCAGCGTGATGGATTCCTTGACCGCCCAGGCGCTGGGGTAAGGCCCGTAATAGCTGTGGCGCCGGTCCACCACGCCGCGGTAATAGGCCATGCGTGGAAACGCGAGCGAGGGCACCGGCATCTTTGCCGAAGTGCGGAAGGTCTCACGCGTGCCGGTGATCTTGAGGTAGGGGTAACTTTTGTCGTCGCGGAACAGGATGTTGAACCTGGGGTTCAACGTCTTGATGAGGTTGTTTTCCAGCAGCAGGGCCTCGGCCTCGGAGCGCACCACCGTGGTCTCCATGCGCGCGATCTTGCTGATCATGTGGCCAATGCGCGTGCCGTCGTGGCTCTTCTGGAAGTAGCTCGACACGCGCTTCTTCAGGTTGCGCGCCTTGCCCACGTAGAGCAGCTGGCCCTGGGCATCGAAATAGCGGTAGACGCCGGGCAGCCCGGGGAGTGCTGCCACATCGCTGAGCAGTTGATCGGAATGGCTGGCTGGGATGGGCGTGCTGGACATGGCCGCGTATTGTGCGCGGCCTGAAAAGCCTTGCCGCGACAATGGCGGCCATGCGTTGGGACATTTTCTGCAGGGTGATCGACAACTTCGGCGACGTGGGCGTGTGCTGGCGGCTCTCGGCCGAGCTCGCGCGGCGCGGCGAACACGTGCGCCTGTGGCTCGACGATCCGCAGGCCCTGGACTGGATGGCACCCGGCGCGCTTGACGGCCGGGTGGAAGGCATCGAGGTGCTGCACTGGACCATGCCACTGCCCGCCGGCCAACCGGCCAGCCTGCCCCTGGCCGACGTATGGATCGAAGCCTTTGGCTGCGAGCCCCCGCCCGAATGCATCGACGACCTGGCCACGCGGCTGGCCGGCGGTGCACGCCCGCCGGTGTGGATCAACCTCGAATACCTCAGCGCCGAACCCTATGTGGAGCGCTCGCACCGCCTGCCCTCGCCGGTCATGAGCGGGCCGCTGCGTGGCTTGACCAAATGGTTTTTCTACCCTGGTTTCACGGAACGCACCGGCGGCCTGCTGCGCGAGCCCGACCTGCTGCAGCGCCGGGCCGCGTTCGACGCCGACGTCTGGCTGCAGGGGCTGGGCGTGCCGACCTCGGCGCCCCGGGCCAGCCTGTTCTGCTACGAGCCGGCCGTCCTGCCCGAGGTGCTGCGGCAGGCGGCGCGGGTGCCCTGGCAATGGCTGGTCACTCCTGGGCGCGCCTGGCGGGCTGCGCAGGCCGCACCGGCGGGCCAGTTGCACCCCCTGCCCTTGCTGACCCAGCCCGCGTTCGACCACCTGCTCTGGGCCTGCGATCTCAACTTCGTGCGCGGCGAAGACTCGCTGGTGCGCGCGCTCTGGGCTGGCCAGCCCTTCGTCTGGCAGATCTACCCGCAGCACGACAACGCGCACCACACCAAGCTGGAAGCCTTCCTGGACTGGCTTCAAGCCCCCGCCTCGCTTCGCGTGTTTCACCGGATCTGGAACGGAATCGGCAGCGCCGCCCCAGTGTGGCCCGACACCGCAGAGTTGGGCGAATGGCGCGCGTGCGTGCAAGCCGCTCGGCAGCGCCTGCTGGCCCAGACCGACCTGGCCACGCAGCTGAGCGGCTTCGTCCGGGGGAAGCGATGAGGGAAAAGGCGATAAAATTCGAGGCTTTGCAGAAATCCGGCCCGGGCAACACGCCGGTCACCGCTTCCGCCAGCTGTCTGCCTCGCCGCACAGATCGCAGCCATCAGCTCAGTTCCCGGGTGTCCAGCCCACGCCGGGAGCACGCGGCCCAACCGTTGGAACCCTTATGAAAATCGCTCAAGAACTCCGCGCCGGCAACGTCATCATGCACGGCAAGGACCCGATGATCGTCCTGAAAACCGAATACAGCCGCGGTGGCCGTGGTGCCGCCACCGTGCGCCTGAAGCTCAAGGCCCTGCTCAACAACATGGCCACCGAAGTCGTTTGCAAGGCCGACGACAAGATGGACCAGATCATCCTGGACAAGAAGGAGTGCACCTACTCCTACTTCGCCGATCCGATGTACGTGTGCATGGACGCCGACTTCAACCAGTACGAGGTGGAAGCCGAGAACATGGGTGACGCACTGAATTACCTCGAAGACGGCATGACCGTGGAAGTGGTGTTCTACGACGGCAAGGCCATCTCGGTCGAACTGCCCACCAGCGTCGAGCGCGTGATCACCTGGACCGAACCCGCTGTGAAGGGCGACACGTCCGGCAAGGTGCTCAAGCCCGCCAAGATCGCCACCGGTTTTGAAGTGTCGGTACCGCTCTTCGTGGCACAAGACGACAAGATCGAGATCGACACCCGCACCGGCGAGTACCGCAAACGGGTCTGATCACACGCTGACCGTCCGGTTCAAGAGGCTCCTGCGGGAGCCTCTTTCGTTTGCACTCAACACCCCGCGCCATGGACCTGATCGCCCGCATCACCGACGTCATCATCCCGGTCTTCCTGATCGTGGCCATCGGCTACGGCTACGCGCGCCGCAGCGTGCCCGACATGTCGGTGTTCAACCGCATTGCACTCGACGTGCTGGCGCCGCTGCTGGTGTACTCGGCGCTGGCCTCGCGCGATTTCCGCATGGCCGACCACACCGCGCTGCTGATCGGCGGCACGGTGCTCATCCTGCTCAGTGGTCTGCTGGCCTGGCCGCTGGCCAAGGCCTTCGGCGCACAGCCGCGCACGCTGGTGCCGGTGGTCATGTTCAACAACTGCGGCAACATGGGCCTGCCGCTGGCCCTGCTGGCCTTCGGTCCGGCCAACTTCGGCGCGGCGGTGGCGCTGTTTTCGGTGAGCAACCTGCTGCATTTTTCGCTGGGCGCGCGCATCACCAGCCGCCTGGCGCGCACGCGCGACCTGCTCACCAGCCCGCTCATGATCGGCACCGCGCTGGGCTTCATCAGCGCGCTCACCGACGTCCGCCCGCCCGACGTGGTGCTCTCCGGTCTGAAGCTGCTGGGCGACGCGCTGCTGCCCATGATGCTGTTCGCGCTGGGTGTGCGGCTCACCGCCCTCACCCGCTCGGGTCTCGCGCTGGGTTTGCTCGGCGCTTTGGCGCGGCCCGTCATCGGGCTGGCCATCGGCATTCCGCTGGCCTGGGCGCTCGGCCTGGAAGGTGCGGCACGCGGCCAGCTGCTGCTCTTTGCCGCACTGCCTCCGGCCGTGATGCAGTTCATGCTGGCCGAGCGCTACCACCAGGAACCCGACAAGGTCGGCGCCATGATCATGCTGGGCAATGCGCTGGCCATCCTGTTCGTGCCGCTGGCCCTGGCGCTCGGGCTGTAGTCACACAGACAGCGCACACTGACGATTCAAGGAGCCTCCCATGGAAACCAAACAAAACCTCAACGAACGCCGCCTGGCCGATGCCTGGGCCGAGCTGCAAACCCAAGCCAACGAAGGCAACCCCCTGCACGCCGACGCCTACCGCCTGGCCTTTGCCGACCCCGAATTCCTGCTGCGCCGCGAAACGCGCGGCATCCGCTTTCAGCTGGAGATGCTCAAGCCCGACCTGGCGCAGCGCGACGCCGGCATCGAAAACACCGTGGTGGTTTTCGGCAGCGCGCGCTTTCGCGAAGCCAGCGAAGCGCAAGAGATGCTGGTGCGCGCCGAACGCAGCGGCGAGGCAGCGGACATCGCAAGGGCCAAAGCCATGGTGCGCAACGCGCCCTACTACGACCACGCCCGTGAATTCGCCCGCACCGTGGCGCGCTACAGCGCCAGCTGCCCCAAGGCCGACCAGCTCTTCATCTGCACCGGTGGCGGCCCCGGCATCATGGAAGCGGCCAGCCGCGGCGCGCACGACGAAGGCGCGCTCAACGTGGGCCTGAACATCGCACTCCCGCACGAGCAGGCGGCCAACCCGTATGTGTCACCCGAGCTGAGTTTCAAGTTCCACTACTTCGCGCTGCGCAAGATGCATTTCATGATGCGCGCCAAGGCCCTGCTCGCCTTCCCCGGCGGCTTCGGCACGCTCGACGAGCTGTTCGAGGTGATCACGCTGGTGCAGTGCAAGAAGGCCAAGCCGGTGCCGATCCTGCTGTTCGGCTCCGACTACTGGAAGCGCCTGATCAACCTCGATGTGCTGGTGGAAGAAGGCGCGATCTCCCCCGACGATCTGGAGCTGTTCCAGTACGTGGACGATCCACAGACCGCATGGGATCACATCGTGCGGTTCTACGACCTGAAGACGTAAACGCTCACCTGCTTCGCGCGCCACTCACCCGTCCAGAACGCGCGGAACCGGCTTTGCCGGGCCGCAGGCGTTGTCCCCCTGTCAGGGGGAAGCCGCGTCAGCGGCGCAGGGGGTTCACTCCACTGTCCAGCCGCCTCCAAGGGCTTTGTACAAAGCCACCTGGTTCTGCTGCTGCGCCAATCGCGTCTGCGCCAGCGCCTGCTGCGTCGTGAACAGCGAACGCTGAGCGTCCAGCACGTCCAGAAAACTCGACACGCCGTTGCGGTAACGCAGCTCGGCCAACCGGAAACGTTCGGCCTCGGCCGTGGCCTGCACCTGCTGGGCCGTGAGCTGGTCGCCCAGTGTGGCGCTGCCGGCCAGGGCATCGGCCACTTCGCGGAACGCGCTCTGGATCGCTTTTTCGTACTGTGCCAGCGCGATGTCGCGCGCGGCCTTGGCCGAGCCGAGGTTGGCGTTGTTGCGGCCCGCATCGAAGATCGGCAACAGCGCCTGTGGCGCGAGCGTGAAGCCCCACGAGCCGCTTTCAAACAAACCCGAAAGACTGCTGCTGGCCGTGCCCGCGCTGGCGGTGAGCGAGATGCGCGGGAAGAATGCCGCGCGGGCCGCGCCGATGTTGGCGTTGGCCGCAATCAGCTGCTGCTCGGCCTGGCGGATGTCCGGGCGGCGCGTGAGCAGGTCGGACGGCAGGCCGGCCGGCACCTCGCGCAGCATCGCCGCAGCAGGCACAGGCGCCACGGGAACAGCCACCGCACCGTTGGCCGTGACGGCCTCGGGCATCGTGGGTGGCGCGGGCAGCAGCGCGGCCGGTGGCGCCTGCCCCACCAGCAGCGTGAGCGCATTCAGGTCGAGCGCGCGCGCCCTGCGCTGCTGGGCCAGTGCCGATTGCGCCGCAGCGGTCAGCGACTCGGCCTGGCGCAGGTCCAGTGCGGAGGTCGCGCCGTTGTCGAAGCGCAGCTTGCTCAGGCGCAGCGAGTCCTGCCGGGTGGCCGCGGTGCGCTCGATCAAGGCCAGCAGCTCGTTGCTGGTCTGCAGGCTCAGCCAGGTGCTGGCCACAGCCGCCACCAGGCTGGTTTGCGCGGCATTGCGGGCTTCTTCGCTGGCAAGGTACTGGGCCAGTGCCGCTTCTTTGAGGCTGCCGATGCGGCCGAAGAAATCGATCTCCCAACTGCTCAGGGCCAGGCCCACGCTGTAGGTGTTGGCGATGCCGCCACTGCCATCGGGCTGGCGGTTGCCGGCGGCCGCCAGGCCCACCGAGGGGAACTGGTCGGCGCGGCGGATTTGGACCTGCGCACGCACCTGCTCGATGTTGAGCGTGGCCACGCGCAGGTCGCGGTTGTTGGCCAGCGCCAGCGAGATCAGGTCACGCAGGCGCTCGTCGCCCACGAACTCCCGCCAGCCCATGTTGTCGGTCTGCGCAGCCACGGGGGCAATTTGATCGGGGAACGTGGCGGCCACGGGGGCTGCCGGGCGCTCGTACTTGGGCGTGAAAGAACAACCGGACAGCGCCAGCACCGCCAGGCTCAGGGCTCCAATGCGAAAGTGGGTCATTTCAATGCACTCCATGCTGTGCGGCCTGTTCGGCGTCGCGGCGGTGCTGGCGTTCGCTGCCTTTGAACAGCGTACGCACCACCACAAAAAAGATCGGCACAAACACCACCGCCAGCACCGTGCCGGTGAGCATGCCGCCGATCACGCCGGTGCCGATGGCGCGTTGGCTGGCCGAGCCTGCGCCAGAGGCCAGGGCCAGTGGCAACACACCCAGCGTGAAGGCCAGCGAGGTCATGACGATGGGGCGGAAACGCAGGTGGGCCGCAGCCAGCGCGGACTCGATCACGCCCTTGCCCTGCGCCTGCAGGTCTTTCGCAAACTCGATGATCAGGATCGCGTTTTTCGCCGACAAGCCAATGATGGTGATCAGCCCCACCTGGAAGTACACGTCGTTGGAGTACCCCCGCAGCAAGGTGGCGAGCAACACACCGATCACACCCAGCGGCACCACCAGGATCACCGACAGCGGAATGGTCCAGCTCTCGTACAGCGCGGCCAGGCACAGGAACACGGCCAGGATGGCGAAGGCGTACAGGATGATGGCCTGCGAGCCGGCGAGCTTTTCCTCGCGCGTCTGGCCGGTCCACTCGTAGCCGATGCCCTGCGGCAACTGGGCCGCGAGCCGTTCCATCTCGGCAATGGCGGCACCCGTGCTGGCGCCGGGCGCCGCACTGCCGCTGATGCGCATGGACGGGTAGCCGTTGTAGCGCACGGTCTGCATCGGGCCGGTGATCCACTTGGTGGTGGCGAACGCCGACAGCGGCACGGCCTGCGCCTTGTTGTTCACCACGTTCAGCCGCAGCAGATCATCGGGCTGCATGCGGGCCGGCGCATCGGCCTGCACCACCACACGCTGCAAACGACCGGCGTTGGGGAAGTCGTTCACATAACTCGAACCCAATGCAGTACCAATGGCGGCGTTGATCGCATCGAATCCCACGCCCAGCGCGTTGGCCTTGTCGCGGTCGATGTCGATCTGCAGCTGGGGCGCGTCTTCAAGGCCATCCGGGCGCACCTGGGCGAGCACCTTGCTTTGCGATGCCAGACCGAGCAACTGCCCGCGTGCGCTGAGCAGGGCCTCGCGCCCCAAGCCTGCACGGTCTTGCAAACGGAAGCTGAAGCCCGACGAAGAACCCAGTTCCGGAATGGGTGGCGGACTCAGCGGGAAGATGAAGGCGTCCCGCACGCCCGAAAGCGCGCCAAAGGCACGACCCGCCACGGCCTCGGCCGAGCTGTTGGGGCCCGTTCGCTCCTTCCAGTCCTTGAGCGTGATGAAGGCCAGCGCGGCGTTCTGACCCTGGCCGGAGAAACTGAAACCCAGCACCCCAACCATGCTCTGCACTTCGGGTTGTTTGAGGATGAAGCCTTCCACCTGCTTGATCACCTCAAGCGTGCGCTCTTGGGTAGCGCCAGGGGGCAGTTGCACGTTGACCAGCATCGTGCCCTGGTCTTCACCGGGCAGGAACGAAGTGGGCAGGCGCATGTAGACCACCACCGCCGCAGCGACGATGGCCAGGTAGATCACCAGCGTGCGGCCAGCGCGCGGCAGCAGCTTGGCCACACCCCCTTCGTAGCCCTTGGCGGTGCG
>NZ_JALHLX010000056.1:0-15633 GCF_022844385.1 Hydrogenophaga sp.
ATTCGTTCACTCATTCAGGACCGCGCCCGCCCCAATGTGATCTTCGACATGGCCGTGAGCATGGGCATGCGCAGCCTGCGCCACGACGCGCTGGAGAAGGTGGTGCAGGGCCGGATCGACCTCAAGCAGGCTCGCACCGCTTACTTGTGATGCCCTGCCTCCGAATGGCAAGAAGAAAGCCTTGGTGTGGACGCGCGAATCGTTGGAGTTGCAGATGCACATCGTCAAGGAGTGCTCCAGCTACTCGGATGAGGTTGTATGCATTTTCACCGGCCCGTGTCTCAGGTCGTGGCCACCACCAGGCCAATCGCCGATGCTAAATGGAGCTTTCCATCATCGCAGGCCTGACTGTGGGCTACGCCGCACTGAAAAGCAGGTCCACGAGGTAGTGCATGGCGGGAATTGGGGACGAGACAGAGCCTTTGTTTCGGGATTGATTGAATCAACGACTCCAATGTCCCCAGAAGGCGCCACCCGATCCGCCAGACTCCAGTTTTCTAGGCCCGTGTCCGCAGCCATGCGAACCCTGTGCCATCCTGGCGTTCAAACCCAGCCTTGTTTCCAGACGCCCTCATCCTGCAGCTCACGCCACGGAATGATTTGAGTGGCCTTGGAGAACACCGCTTCAATCTCCACCAACTCAATCGGGTCAGTGGGCAAGTCGGGTTGAATCACACTGCTGACCAGGAAGTGTTTTTGTTTGGCCACAGGCGTTACCGCCGTCCATTTGGTCAGCAGCAGTTTCTTGGGGTTCAGGGGGGTCATGGCTTTTGCTCGATTCCAGCTTCAGCGGCTCGGCATCAAAGCCCGCACCGCCTCCCCCAGTTCGATCACCGCCAGCGCGTAGTAGCTGCTCCAGTTGTAGCGCGTCACCACATAGAAGTTTTCCGTGCCGGCCACGTAGGTGGGTGGGGCGCCGGCGTTTTCCAGCAGCACCAGGGCGAGCTTGCCTTGGTGTTGCAGGGCGGGGCCTTCGATCACGGCGCCTTTGGCGGTGAAGCTCTCCACGCTGAAGCTGGGCAATATGTCGGGGGCGAGCAGGGTGTCCAGGTCGAGCTTGCTGGTGTCAAAGCTCACCGGGTAGTGGGTGGGCATGCCGGTTTGCCAGCCGAAGGCCTTGAAGTAGTTGGCCACGGAGCCGATCACGTCGGCCTGGCTGTCGAAGAGGTCGACCTTGCCGTCACCGTCGTAGTCGATGGCGTATTTCACCCAGCTGCTGGGCATGAACTGCGGCCAGCCCATGGCGCCGGCGTAGCTGCCGCGCGGGCTCAGGGGGTCGGTGCCGGTGCGTTCGCTCAGGCTCAGGAATTGTTCGAGTTCACTTTTGAAGAACTCGCTGCGCGCGCCAGCGCGCGGGTGGCTGGCGGGGAAGTCAAAGGCGAGGGTGGTCAACGCGTCGATCACGCGGTGGTTGCCGGTGTGCTGGCCGTAAAGCGTTTCCACGCCGATCACGCCCACGATGAGGCTGGCGGGCACGCCGTATTCGAGTTCAGCGCGGGCGAGGGTTTCGCGGTTGTCTTCCCAGAAGCGCTGACCGGCGCGCAGGCGGATGGGCTCGATGAAGCGGGCGCGGTAGGCGGCCCAGTTCTTGGGCGTGCCAGCGGGCGCGGGCCGCATGAGGCGAATGATGTTGGGCATGCGCTGCGCCTGGCCGATCTGCTGGCGCACCCAGGCGGGGTCTAGGTTGCGGCGCACGGCCAGGTCGGTGGCGAAGGCCATGGCGGCTTCGCTCTGGTCGTAGGTGAAAACGGGGGCGGTCTGGGTGTTGCCGGGGCGCGCTTTGGCGGGCGACTGGGCGAGGGCGGGCGTGGCCGCCATGAGGGCGGCGGCGAGTGCACAGAGGAAACGGTTCACAGATTGCAATGGGTGCCTTGGGGGTCGGGGATCAATGTCGGGTGTGTTCAGGTGTCGGGGCTTTTGGGCCAAGCCAGGCGCTGAAACTCGCGTTGCAAACTGGCCAGGGTAGTGTTGCTGGCGCCGGGGCGCGCATAGCGTTGGGCTTCGAGCTGAAGCAGCCATTGTGCAAGCGGTGCGGCGGCGCCGGCATGGCCCCAGCGTTGTTGTACGCGTTGGGCCAGCTCGCGCGGCGGTGTGTGGTCGGCGCTTTCCACGCCCAGCTTGTGCAGCCGGGCGCGGGCGCGCTGCAGCAGGCGCAGCCAGGGGTCGTGTTGCTGGCGCTCCCACAGCGTCCAGGCGGCGCCGAGCAGGCTCACGAACACCACCACGCCGATGAGCACGTAGGCCAGATCCGTCCAGCTCGGGGATTGGAAGCCCAGGTTCTTCAGCAGGTCGAGCTGGCGGCCCTGGGTGTAGTTGAGCACCCACTGGTTCCAGCTGTTGTTCACGGCTTCCCAGGCGGCGCGCAGCTGGGCGGCGATGTTGGGGTTGAGGTTGCCGATGGCGCCGGCCAGTGCGCCCTGGGGTGCACGCAGGCGCTGCAAAGTGCCCACGCGTCCCGGGGCCACGGCCGATGTCGGGTCCACGCGGACCCAGCCCTGGCCTTGCAGCCAGACTTCGGTCCACGCGTGGGCGTCGCGCTGGCGCACTGTCCAGTAGCCGTCCACGCCGTTGAGCTCGCCGCCCTGGTAGCCGGTGACGACGCGTGCCGGAATGTCGAGCGCGCGCATGAGGATGACGAAGCTGCTGGCGATGTGCTCGCAGAAGCCCTGGCGTTTGTCGAACCAGAACTCGTCGGCGGTGTTGGCACCAAACACACCGGGCTCCAGCGTGTAGGTGTAGCCGCCGGTGCGCAGGCGGTTCATCACCGCGTCGACGAGTTTGGGGCTGGCCTCGGGGCCGGCGCCGTGTTCGCGCCGCAGCTCCTGCGCCAGCGCCAGCGTGCGCGGGTTGAAGCCGGCGGGCAGCTCGATCTGGTCTTGCAGGCCCACCACCTGCGTGAGCGGGCCGTGGCGGAAGGTGGGGTAGCTCTCGGCGCTGTAGCGCACCAGCGTGTTGAGCGGGCGCTGGGTGAACCACTGCAGCTCGTTGCTCATGCGCACCGCGTTGTCGGGCACCTCGGGCGCCTGCTGGGTGGACTCCATGACGAACAGCCAGGGCCGGCGGTTGGGCTCCATGGTCACGTCGTAGCGCACGGGTGGGCCCGACACCTGCAGGTCGGTGGGCAGTGCCATCGACTGCGGGAAACCCGAGCGCAGCACACGCCACTCGCTGCCGTCAAAACTGCTGAGCACCGGGCCGCGAAAATACAGCTGTGCCTGCGGTGGCGGGCGGCCTTCAAAGCGGATGCGGAACGCGATGCTGTCGTCGAGCACCAGCTCGGCGATCTGCCCCACCTTCATGGAGCCCGAGAGGCCGCTGCGCCCGGTTTCGTCCTGCCCCGGCACACCCCACAAGGGCGACAGGCGCGGGAACAACAAAAACAGCACCAGCATGATGGGCGCACCCATGAGCGCCATGCCACCCGCAATGCGCGCAGCCTGCGAGAGCGGCGGGCGGCCCACCGGCATGTGGGCGTTCACCAGCGCGGTGAGCAGGCCGAGCAGCGCCACCAGAATGCCCGCCGCAGTCAACAGCGACTGCGAATAGAAAAAGTGGGTAAGCAGCGTGAAGAAGGCGAGGAAGAACACCACGAAGGCGTCGCGCCGCGCGCGCATCTCCAGCGTCTTGAGCGCGAGCAACACCACGATGAGCGTCACGCCCGCGTCGCGCCCGAGCAGGGTGCTGTGGGTCATGAAGGTGGCGACCAGCGTGATGCAGAGCAAGCCCACGCGCACCGGCCAGCCGGGCAGCGGCAGGCCGCGCAGCGCGAGCAGGGTGCGCCACACCAGCACGCCGGCGGTGAGCGCCGTGCACCACCACGGCGTGTGGCCCACCTGCATGAAGGCCACCCAGCCGATGACGGCGAGCAGGAACAAGGTGTCTCGCGTATCGCGAGGGAGTGTGGCCCCCACGCTCCACCGCTGCGCGGGTCGCTGCCCCCCGGGGGGGCGCGTTTTGCCTTGGGGCGGCCCGGCGGCAAAACCGGGTGCTTCGTTGTTCAACATATGGCCAACGCCTCCAGGCAGCGTGCGCGGTGGGCACCACCTTGATCGGGCGCAATCTCGCGGCCGGGCACGCGCAGGCCGTAGTCCAGCCCCTGCCGGTCGGCCATGAGCACCCAGGCTGTGAGGCGGGACAGGCGCGCTTCCAGGCCCGCGCCGCCGCACTGCGCGTGGTCCAGCCAGAGCTGGTGGCGCTGGTGTGACAAGGCGTCGCGGCTCACCAGATCGTCGCGCCCGCTGGAGAACGCCTGCGCGGCCTTGCGCCACACCACGGCCTTGAGCGGGTCGCCCCGGCGGTAGGCGCGCACGCCGTCGAATTCACCGGTGCTCTGCACGCGCGCGGCGCCCGAGCTGCCGGCCTGCGGCTCGCCCGGGGGAAGTGGCGGCGGGTGGCTTTCGGGCTCGGGGTACACCAGCACGCCCGAGGCCGGGCGCCACACCGCCCACACGCGGAAGGTACCCAGCGGAAACAGGGTCTGCGCGGTCAGCGGCGGCAGCGGGTGCAGGCCGCGCTCGGGCGACGGAAAGCTCACCTGCAGGTGGGCGCTGCCTTGCGCGGGCACGTCGGTCCAGGCCAGGGGCGCGTGTTTGGGGTCGGCGCCGATCACGCCCATGCCGATGCCGTAGCGCGTGCGCTTGCGTTCGCTCGAAAGCCGCACCGTGAGCGCCACCGCCTGGCCCGCGTGCACCGGCTCGGGTGGTGAGAGCAGCAGCGTGATGCCGCGCAGGTTGCCGTGGCACACGTGCATGCCCACCACAGCGCTGCCGGCCAGCAAGAAGGTGAGCAGGTAGCCCAGGTTGAGCTGGTAGTTGATGCTGGCCACGAGCAGCAGCAGCAAGGTGATGCCCAGCATCCAGCCCGGGCGGGTGGGCAGTATGTAGACGTTGCGCTGGGTCAGCGTGAGGGTGTCGGACTTGGGCAGGCGGTTGTGCCACCAGGTCTGGAGGTGGGCACGCAGCGTGCGCCACGGGTGGCGCCAGGGTTGCAAGCTGAGGGCGCCAGCGGGCGAGCGCGCAGCGGTGGCCACCATGTCAAGGCAGGGGCACCGATTCGAGCAAAGCTCTCACTTGCTCAACGGGACCGCGCCCCGCATCCCGCACTGGAATCAAGCGGTGTGCCACCGTTTGCGGCAGGATGGCGGCAATGTCGTCGGGCGCCACGTAGTCGCGCCCGCTCAGGTAAGCCTGCGCCTTGGCCGATCGCACCACGGCCAGCGCAGCGCGCGGCGACAGGCCCTGTGCAAACCACTGCCCATTGCGCGTGGCGGCCACCAGGTCTTGCAGGTATTCCAGCACCGGCTCGGCGGTGTGCACCTGGCTCACCGTGTGTTGCAGGGCAGCGAGGTCGGCCGGCGTCAGGGCTGAAGAGAGTTTGTCGAGCATGTCGCGGCGGTCCTGGCCGCGCAGCAGCTCGCGCTCGGCCGCGCGGTCGGGGTAGCCGATCGAGAGGCGCATGTGGAAACGGTCCAGCTGGGATTCGGGCAGCGCGTAGGTGCCCAGCTGGTCGTGCGGGTTCTGCGTGGCGATCACAAAGAAGGGCTCGGGCAGGGCGCGCGTTTCGCCTTCCACCGTTACCTGTTTTTCTTCCATCGCCTCAAGCAAGGCGCTTTGCGTTTTGGGGCTGGCGCGGTTGATCTCGTCGGCCAGCAGCACCTGGGCAAACACCGGACCGGGGTGGAAAACAAAGGCCTCGCGCCCGCGTTCGTAGATCGACACGCCCACCAGGTCGGAAGGCATGAGGTCGGCGGTGAACTGCACCCTTGAAAACTGCAGGCCGAACGAGCGGGCCAGCGCGTGGGCGAGGGTGGTTTTTCCGACACCCGGAACGTCTTCAATGAGCAGGTGACCACCCGCCAGCAGGCAGGCCACACAGTCGGAAACTTGCTGAGTTTTGCCCACGATCACCGTGTTAAGCTGATTCAGCAACTGTTGAATTTTTGTGTCGGCTTGCATGCCGCGAACCTTACCGTAAAACGATCATGGGACAGGCCACCGGGTATTTCACCCACAAGGATTGTTGGAGACACGAAATGGGCGCCGGACACCCGGAATGCCCTGAGCGTCTGGACGCCATAGAAGACCGTTTGCTTATGAGCGGACTCGACGTGGCGCTGGAGCGGCGCGAGGCCACCGCCGCCTCCATGGCCGACCTCGAACTCGCCCATGGACGCATGCACCTCGCCTCGTTGCGCGGCCTCAGCGACAACCTGCGCGACGAGATCAAGGCCGGCGGCCCCAGCCACGCGCAGGTCGACCCCGACACCTCCATCAACACCCACAGCTGGGACGCAATCCTGATGGCCGCCGGTGCCGCGATTGACGCGACCGACGCGGTGATGGCCGGCGAAATGCCCAACGCCTTTTGTGCGGTGCGCCCACCGGGCCACCACGCCACGCGCAACCAGGCCATGGGCTTCTGTTTTGTGAACAACGTGGCAGTGGCCGCCAAGTACGCGCTGGAGCGCCACGGCCTGAAGCGCGTGGCCATCATCGACTTCGACGTGCACCACGGCAACGGCACCGAAGACATCGTGGCCGGCGACGACCGCATCCTCATGTGCAGCTTCTACCAGCACCCGTTCTACCCGGTGTGGGAGCACGCCACGGCGGCCAACCTGGTCAACCTGCCGGTGCCGGCTTACACGAAGGGCATGGACATCCGCGAGCTGATCGACATGAGCTGGATCCCCCGGCTCGACGCGCACAAACCCCAGATGATCTTCATCAGTGCGGGTTTCGATGCCCACCGCGAAGACGACATGGGGCAGCTCGGCCTGGTGGAGCAGGACTACGCCTGGATGACCATGCGCATCAAGGAAGTGGCCGAGCGCCACGCCAAGGGCCGCATCGTGAGCTGTCTTGAAGGTGGCTACGCACTGAGCGCGCTGGGTCGCAGCGTGGAAGCGCACTTGCGGGTGCTGGCCGACGTTTGAACAGGGCTTCGCGTCAGTCCCGATCTTGACAAAATTTGCCAAGACCCTATTCTCGGCCGCATGAGCACGATGAACATCTCCCTGCCCGAAGCCATGAAGAGCTTCGTGGACCAGCAAGTGAGCCAGGGTGGTTACGGCACCAGCAGCGAGTACATGCGCGAGCTGATCCGCAAAGACCAAGAGCGCTTGCAGTTGCGCACGCTGTTGCTGGCAGGCGCGGCGTCGCGGCCAACGCAACCGGTTGACGCAGCATACTTTGCGAACCTTCGCCGCCAGTTGCCAGCGGCGGACAAGACGAGACCGAAAGCTTGAAGTTCAAGTCCGTTGTCCCGCGCGAACAAGCCAACCGGGACATCGACGCGATCCTGCTGTACTACATTGGAAATGAAGCGCCTGCCGCAGCGTCGGGCTTCATCGACCAACTGGAGCAGGCGTTCACCCACATCGCCCGACAGCCGGCCACCGGGTCCCCGCGCTACGCCCACGAACTCAATTTGCCGGGCTTGCGGTTCTGGCCGTTGACGCGTTATCCCCACCTCGTGTTCTATCTGGAGCGCGAAGACCACATTGATGTCTGGCGGGTGCTGCATGGGCAGCGCGACCTGCCCACCTGGATGCAGGAAGTTGGATGATCAAGGCCACCCGTCACTTTTCCGGACCACACACATGAATACCGATGCCGGTTTGCTGCACACCCGCGACGACCGCGGTGTGCACTCCCTCACCCTCAACACCCCGCGCAGCTTCAACGTGCTGTCCGAAGCCATGTTGATCGCCCTGCAAGCGGCCATCGACGCGGTGGCGGCCGACCCCAAGGCGCGGCTGGTGGTGATCGGCGCCAGCGGCAAGGCGTTTTGCGCCGGGCACGATCTCAAGGAAATGAAGGCGAACCCGGAACTGACGTACTACCAGGCGCTGTTTGCGCGCTGCTCGCGGCTCATGCTGGCCATCCGCAAGCTGGAGGTGCCCGTCATCGCGCGGGTGCAGGGCCTGGCCACCGCCGCCGGTTGCCAGCTGGTCGCGCAGTGCGACCTGGCAGTGGCGAGTGACAACGCGAGCTTTGGCGTGAACGGCATCGATGTAGGGCTCTTCTGCGCCACGCCGGGCGTGGCCTTGTCGCGCAACATCCTGCCCAAACAGGCCATGGAGATGCTGCTCACGGGCGATTTCATCTCGGCAACCGAAGCGCGCGACAGAGGACTGGTCAATCGGGTGGTGGCGCCCGATGCGCTGGACGCTGAAGTCGCCGCTCTGGTGGACCGCATCCTGGCCAAACCGCCCGAAGCCATCGCCATGGGCAAGGCGCTGTTCTATCGCCAGCTGGAAACCGGCATGGAGGCGGCCTACCAGCTCGCTGGCCAGACCATGGCCTGCAACATGGCACACCCTGTGGCGCAGGAGGGTGTGCAGGCCTTCATCGACAAACGCGCGCCAGGTTGGCGCGCCTGATCATTCAACGCGACGCTCATCTTCATGGCCACCACTTCTTCCGCCGCGCCAAAGCCCATCGACGATTTCGGTCTCTGGCTGACGGCCTTCACACAACCCACGGTGCTCACCGAGTTGGGCGCACTGGCCCTGTGCATTGCAATCGCTTTGGGCATCGCCTGGCTGTTGCGGCGTGCGCTGCGCATGCAGGACGAGAAGACCTCGGTGCTGTTCGGGCGGCGTCTCATCGACGGTGTGATGTTCCCGCTGCTGCTGCTCACGCTGGCCTACGTGGCGCGCGCGCTGCTGCTGGAGCGTTTGCCGCTGGCGGCGTTCAAGGTGGCCATTCCGGTGCTGGTGTCGCTGGTGGTGATCCGTGTGGGCGTGAAGGTTCTGCAGGTGGCGTTTGCCACGGCTCCGTGGGTGCGGGTGCTGGAGCGCACCATTTCGTGGGTGGCATGGTTGGCCATGGTGTTGTGGGTGAGCGGCTTGCTGCCGGTGGTGCTGGCCGAGATGGACCAGATCACCTGGAAGATCGGGGCGAGCACGCTCAGCCTGCGCACCATGATCGAAGGCATCCTCACCGCTGGCGCGGTGCTGATCCTGTCGCTGTGGGTGTCTTCCGCCATCGAAACGCGCCTGCTGCGCAAGGCGGTGGGCGGTGACTTGTCGTTGCGCAAGGCGGTGAGCAACGCCACGCGCGCGATGCTGATGTTCTTCGGTCTGATCATCGCGCTCTCGGCCGTGGGCATCGACCTCACCGCGCTGTCGGTGCTGGGTGGCGCCATCGGTGTGGGCATCGGCTTCGGTCTGCAGAAGCTGGCTTCCAACTATGTGAGCGGCTTCGTGATCCTGGCCGAGCGCAGCATGCGCATCGGTGACAACGTGCGGGTGGACAACTTCGAAGGCATCATCACCGACATCAACGCGCGTTACACCGTGATCCGCTCCACCACGGGGCGCGAGTCCATCGTGCCCAATGAGCTGCTGATCATCAACCGGGTGGAAAACCTGTCACTGGCCGACGACCGGCTGTGGCAGTCCACCGTGGTGTCGGTGGGCTACGAGAGTGATGTGGAGCAGGTGATGGCCCTGCTGAAGGACGCGGCCCTGACGCAGGACCGCGTGCTCAAGGACCCGGGACCGTCGGTGGCCTTGTCCAACTTTGGCGCCGACGGCCTGGAGTTCACGCTGGGTTACTGGATCGCCGATCCCGAGAACGGCACGCTCAACATCCGCTCGTTGATCAACCGCAAGGTGCTGCAGGCGCTGCGGGAAAACCAGATCGAAATCCCGTATCCGCAGCGCGTGCTGCACTTCAAGGCGCAGCCCGGCGTGGCGGAGGCGGAGTTCTCAGCGAGACATGAGGCTCGGTAGGTACAGCGCGATGGCGGGGAAGGCGATGAGGATGCCCAGGCGCACGATGTCGGCCATGACAAAGGGCCAGACGCCGCGGTAGATGGTGCCCAGTTTGACGTTGGGCAGCAGCGAATTGATCACGAAGAGGTTGAGTCCCACAGGTGGCGAGATCATGCCGATTTCCACGATGGTCACGATCAGGATGCCGAACCACACCGGGTCAAAGCCCAGGCCGATGATCACCGGGAAGAACACCGGGATCGTCAGCAAAACGATGGCCAGCTCTTCCATCACCATGCCCAGCATCAGATAGATGCCCATCATCATGACCACCACCATGATGGGGTTGGGGCTGAACTGCAGCACGAAGTCGCGCAGGTCGCCCGGCATGGTGGTGAAGTTGATGAAGTTGGTGAAGATCATTGCGGCGATCAGGATGGTGAACAGCATCGCCGTGGTGCGCGTGCTCTCCACCAGAATGTCCATCAGCACCCGGGGCGTGAGCGAGCCGCGCAGCAGCGCAAAGAAGAAGGCACCCGCGGCGCCCACGCCCGCACCCTCGGTGGCAGTGAACACGCCGCCGTAGATGCCGCCGATGACCATGCCGAACAGGACCACCACGCCCCAGATGCCCCGGATGGCTTTGAGCCGCTGCGCCCAGGTGAAGCGCTCCGCGCGTGGACCGGCTGCTGGATCGCGCCAGGTGACGTACACCACGCCCAGGCACAGGCAGCTGATCGCCACGAGGCCCGGCAGGATGCCGGCCACGAACAACTTGCCGATGTCGGTCTCGGTAATGATCCCGTAAATGACGAGAATGGTCGACGGCGGAATCAGGATGCCCAGCGTACCGCCAGCGGCAATGGCGCCGGTGGCCAGTGTGTCCTTGTAGCCGTGGCTCTTCATTTCCGGATAGGCCACGCGCGTCATGGTGGCCGCCGTGGCGATGGACGAGCCGCAGATGGAGCCGAAGCCGCCCGAGGCAATGATGCTGGCCATGGCCAGTCCGCCCTTGCGATGCCCGACGAAGGCATTGGCCGCGGTGAACAGCTCGCGCGCCATGCCGGCCCGGGCCACCAGGTTGCCCATCAGCACGAAGAGCGGGATCACCGACAGCACGTAGTGAAACCCGGTCTCGAAGATCACCTGGCTGGTGCTGGCGAAGGCCGGCTGCCAGCCCCGCATCAGGCCCATGCCCACCATGCCTGCGATGGCCATGGCCACAGCCAGGGGGATGCGCAGGAAGGCCATGAAGAACACGGCCATGAAGCCCAACAATGCTTCGATCATGGTGCGGTCCTGTCGGCGGTTGCGGGAAAGGGGTGGTGCTCGGGCAGTGGGGCCTTCACGAACACGAAGAGCAGGTGAACGAGCCCGGTCAGGAGCAGCAAGGCGGCCATGAGCCAGGCCACAGGTGCAATCGACAACTGCAGGTGCACGGTGGTGTCGCCATATTCTGCGAAACGTTCTGCGCGCAAGAGCATGAGCCGTCCCAGCCACCCGAAGGTGGCTGCGCAGATCAGGTGCACCACACGGGCCTGGATGTCGCGCAACCAGTCGGGGATGAAGCTGTCGAGCGTGTCGAACACCACATGCTCACCGCGCCAGGACACCATCGGCAGGGCGCCGAAGATCACGATGACCATCAGGATCTCGGTGATCTCCAGTCCGCCGGGCACCGAGTTGCTGAAAAACTTGCGACCGGTGACGTCCACCAGGGTCAGCCACATGAGGGAAAACAAGGCCATGGCGGCCATGAGTCCGGTGGACCAGCGCAATGCACGGTCAATCGTCTTGAGCATGATGGTTCTTGATGTGAAAAGGCCGGCTGTGCGATCTGCCCAGCCGGCCCGGCATGGCCACCCAGTGGCCCGGAGGTGTCACTTCGCTTTCTTGATCTCTTCGCGGAATTCTGCCAGCACGGCCTTGGGGTCTTTCAGGCCTTTGGCGGCCGCAGCGGCGGCCCAACGGTCTTCCAGTTCGGCTTGTTTGGCGGCGACCGCTTGAATGAACGAAGGGTCGGCCTGGACACGCACAACACCCTGCGTTTTCTGCACTTCGCGGCTGGCTGCGTCGACCTTGTCCCAGCCTTCGCCGAAAGTACGCGCTGCGTACTCTCCCGAGAGTTTGTCCACCACCGCCTTGTCCTGTGCGGACAAGGCGTTGTACTTGGCCGGGTTCATCATGAAGACGAAGCTGGTGTTGTACAGGCCACCGGGGAAGGTGGTGGCGTGCTTGATCATGCTCAGGCGGAACGAGACGATGGACTCGTCAGGAAAGAAGGTCCCGTCCATCACGCCGGTGGACAACAGTTCAAACGATTCGGGCGCTGGCTTGAGCGTGGTGTTGAAGCCCATCAGTTTGGACAGCTCGTTGATGTTGCCACCACCGATCCGGAACTTGAGCTTGGCCGCGTCGGCGGCCGTGGTCACCGGTTGTTTGCTGTTGAAGATGACACCGGGGCCGTGCGTGAACACGCCCAGGACCTTGACACCACGGTGTTCACCCAATGGAGCAAAGTGTTTTTGGTAGATGCGCTGGTAGGCCACCGACGTCGGCAGGGAGCTGTCGCCGAGGAAAGGAAACTCGGCCACCTGCGTGTTGATGAACCGCCCGGGGGTGTAGCCGTCCACCGTGAAGGAGATGTCGGCCAGACCGTCGCGCACGGCATCAAAGGTGCCCGGCGCTGCGGCCACTGCCTTGGGCAGGATGTTGCATTTCATGCGCCCGCTGCTTTCTTTCTCCAGCGCGTCGCACCAGGTCTTCTGGGCCACGCTCAGCGTGTGGGTGGGCGGCACCCAGCTTGAAGCCGACAGCACGGTCTGGGCCGATGCAAGGCCGCTGGCCAGCAAGGTGGTGGACAGGGCGATCGAGAAAAGGGGGCGTGACTTCATGCATTGACTCCTGTGGATGAGAGGCGGATGGTTGCTCAACATAAACAAATCGAAGAAAAACAATGTAGGGCAGTTCCTGCGCTTGCCGTCTCATGGCTTACCCGAATTCACCGACCCTTCGGTCGGTGAATGGGCGCATGCGCTGATCGGGGCGACAGGAAATAAGGGCTTTGTGGGTTCGGATCGTTCTCCTATAATCACCAAAAAGCACGATCGTTCTTTTTTTGGATGCTTCCCCATTTGTCCCCCGACTGACCACCCCCGACAGGAGGTGGGGCATACAATCCTCGAGTTGACGTGCACGTCAATTCGCACGTCCCTTTCCACAACAGCAGGAGCAACCCAGCATGAAGGTCATCGTCCCCGTCAAACGTGTGGTGGATTACAACGTCAAAGTGCGCGTCAAGAGCGACGGCACAGGCGTGGACATCGCCAACGTCAAGATGAGCATGAACCCGTTTGACGAAATCGCGGTGGAAGAAGCGGTTCGTCTGAAGGAGAAGGGCGTGGTCACCGAGGTGGTCGCCGTCTCTTGCGGCGTCACGCAGTGCCAGGAGACCTTGCGCACCGCCATGGCGATCGGCGCCGACCGCGCGATCCTCGTGGAAACCACCGAAGAGCTGCAGCCCCTGGCCGTGGCCAAGCTGCTCAAGGCGTTGTTCGACAAGGAACAGCCCGGTCTCATCATCCTGGGCAAGCAGGCGATCGACGACGACTGCAACCAGACCGGCCAGATGCTCGCTGCACTCGCCGGCCTGCCGCAAGCCACCTTCGCCAGCAAGGTGGAAGTGGCTGATGGAAAGGCCTCCGTCACGCGCGAGGTCGACGGCGGTTCGGAAACCCTGTCGATCACGCTGCCGGCCGTCATCACCACCGACCTTCGCTTGAACGAGCCGCGTTACGTGACGTTGCCCAACATCATGAAGGCCAAGAAAAAGCAGCTCGACATCGTCAAGCCCGAAGACCTCGGTGTGGACGTGACGCCGCGCATCAAGACCCTGAAGGTCAGCGAGCCGCCCAAGCGCGGCGCGGGCGTCAAGGTGGCCGACGTGGCCGCCCTGGTGGACAAGCTGAAGAACGAAGCCAAAGTGATCTGAGGAACCGACACATGACCGCACTTGTTATTGCCGAACACGACAACGCTTCCGTCAAGGGCGCGACCTTCAACACCGTCGCCGCCGCCGCCCAATGCGGTGGTGAGGTGCACGTGCTCATCGCCGGGCACAACGCCGGCGCTGCAGCTGCCGCCGCCGCGCAAATCGCCGGCGTGAGCAAGGTGATCCACGCCGACGCGCCCGGCTTCGAACACGGCCTGGCCGAGAACGTGGCCGCGCAGGTGCTGACCATTGCCGCGAACTACAGCCACATCCTGTTTCCCGCGACCGCCAGCGGCAAGAACATCGCCCCGCGCGTGGCCGCCCACCTGGATGTGGCGCAGTTGTCCGACGTGACCAAGGTCATCAGCGCCGACACCTTCGAGCGCCCAATCTACGCCGGCAACGCGATTGCCACCGTGCAGGCGCTGGACGCCACCAAGGTCATCACCGTGCGCACCACGGGCTTTGATCCGGCAGCTTCCACCGGGGGCAGTGCCGCCATCGAAACCGCCACGGCAGCCGCCGATGAAGGCAAGTCCAAATTCATGGGCAGCGAGATCGCCAAGAGCGACCGCCCCGAACTCACCGCCGCCAAGATCATCGTCTCCGGTGGCCGAGCGCTGGGCAGTGCCGAGAAGTTCAACGACGTGATGACGCCCTTGGCCGACAAGCTCGGCGCAGCACTCGGCGCCAGCCGCGCCGCGGTGGACGCGGGCTACGCGCCCAACGACTGGCAAGTGGGCCAAACCGGCAAGATCGTCGCACCCCAGCTCTACATCGCTGCCGGTATCTCGGGCGCGATCCAGCACCTGGCCGGCATGAAGGACAGCAAGGTCATCGTGGCGATCAACAAGGACCCCGAGGCCCCGATCTTCTCGGTGGCCGACTACGGTCTGGAGGCCGACCTGTTCGAGGCCGTGCCCGAATTGATCAAGGCACTCTGAGCCCACTGACCACAACAAGGGCATCGTTCGCGATGCCCTTGTTGTATCTGCATCCCTGAATCCGCTGGAGACCACCCCATGAGTTACACCGCCCCCCTCAAAGACATGCTGTTCACCATCGAGCACCTGGCGCGCATCGACCAGGTGGCGCAGATGCCGGGTTTTGAAGACGCTGGCCTCGAGACCGCGCAGGCCGTGCTCGAAGAATGCGCCAAGCTCAACGAAGGCGTGATCGCACCCCTGAACTGGGAGGGCGACAAGTACCCATCGTCTTTCCACGACGGCAAGGTCACGACCACGCCGGGTTTCAAGGAGGCCTTCAAACAATACGCCGAGGGCGGCTGGCAGGGCCTGCAGCACCCGGCCGATTTTGGTGGCCAGGGTTTGCCCAAAACCATCGGAGCGGCCTGTGGAGAGATTCTCAACAGCGCCAACATGAGCTTTGCACTGTGCCCGCTGCTCACCGACGGCGCCATCGAGGCGTTGCTCACCGCCGGCAGCGACGAGTTGAAGGCGACCTACCTTGAAAAGCTGGTCAGCGGTCAATGGACCGGCACCATGAACCTCACCGAACCACAGGCCGGCAGCGATCTGGCCGCCGTGCGCAGCCGCGCCGAGCCGCAGCCCGATGGCACCTACAAGGTGTTCGGCACCAAGATCTACATCACCTACGGTGAGCACGACATGGCCGAGAACATCGTGCACCTGGTGCTGGCCCGCGTCACCGGTGCACCCGAGGGCGTGAAGGGCATCAGCCTGTTCGTGGTGCCCAAATTCATGGTCGGCAAAGACGGTTCGCTGGGCGCGCGCAACGACGTGCATTGCGTGAGCATCGAACACAAGATGGGCATCAAGGCCAGCCCGACCGCCGTGCTGCAGTACGGCGACCACGGTGGTGCGGTGGGTTACCTGGTGGGACAGGAAAACCGCGGCCTCGAGTACATGTTCATCATGATGAATGCCGCGCGCTACGCCGT
>NZ_JALHLX010000056.1:15733-19577 GCF_022844385.1 Hydrogenophaga sp.
GCCAAGGCGATTGCGGCGCAGATCGAGAAGACCGAGGCTGAACTGGCGCAGCGTGACAGCGCCAACGCCAAGGCGGTGCTCAAGCGTCTGAAGGCTGCGCGCGAGGCCTTTGTGGACGTGGTCGAGTTCATCGCCGCCAACACGCGCAGCAACCCCAACGCGGCGTTCGCCGGCAGCGTGCCCTACCTCATGCTCGCGGGCAACCTCATGGCGGGCTGGCAGCTGGCGCGCTCGCTGATGGTGGCCGAAGACCTGTCGGCCCAGGGACAGGACGTGGCCTTCATGCAGGCCAAGATCACCACCGCGCGTTTCTACGCCGACCACATCCTCAGCCGCGCCCCGGGCACACGCGATGCGATCGTTGAAGGCGCCGAGGCCGTGACCGCGCTGGCCATCGAATCGTTCTGACCCACCACACACCCGACGGAGACTTCATGACCGCACCCGCCCGCAGCCTGCCCCCGGTTCTCAAGAACATCAAGTTCCCGGTGATCGGCTCACCGCTGTTCATCATCAGCAACCCCAAGCTCGTCATTGCGCAGTGCAAGGCCGGCGTGGTGGGCTCCATGCCCGCGCTCAACGCGCGTCCGGCCTCGCAGCTCGACGAGTGGCTGGCCGAGATCACCGAAGCCCTGGCCGCGCACGACGCAGCCCACCCCGACAACAAGGCTGCACCGTTTGCCATCAACCAGATCGTGCACAAGAGCAACGACCGGCTGGAGCACGACATGCAGCTGTGCGCCAAGTACAAGGTGCCGATCATCATCACCAGCCTGGGTGCGCGCGAAGATGTGAACCAGGGTGTGCACAGCTGGGGCGGCGTGGTGCTGCACGACGTGATCAACAACGTGTTTGCGCACAAGGCGATCGAGAAGGGCGCTGACGGCCTGATCCCGGTGGCGGCAGGTGCCGGTGGCCACGCCAGCGTGAAGAGCCCGTTCGCGATGATCCAGGAAATCCGCGAGTGGTTTGGTGGTCCGGTGGCGCTGTCCGGCTCCATCTCCTCAGGCGGTGCCATCCTGGCCGCTCAGGCCATGGGCGCCGACTTCGCCTACATCGGCTCGGCCTTCATTGCCACCGACGAAGCGCGCGCGGTCGACGGCTACAAGGAGATGATCACGAAGTCGAATTCGGACGACATCGTCTACAGCAACTTCTACACCGGCATTCATGGCAACTACCTCAAGGGCAGCATCCAGAACGCCGGCATGGACCCGGACAACCTGCCGCAGAGCGACCCGAGCAAGATGAACTTCGGCACAGGTGAAGGTGCCGCAGCGGCCAAGGCCTGGAAGGACATCTGGGGCTGCGGCCAGGGCATCGGCGCGATCCGTGAGGTAGTGCCGGCGGCCGATCTGGTGGCGCGCTTCAAGCGCGAATACGCAGAAGCCAAGGCGCGCATCTGCGCCGGTTGATCGGGCTTCATCGCTCACAAAAAAGCCGGCTTCAAGCGCCGGCTTTTTTGCGTCTGCGCAGCAGCCTCCGTCAGGGTCAGCGTTCTCCTCTCAGCCAGGCGCCAAAACTGCTGAGTGCTTCGCCGAGGGCCTCTCCCGGCGTCTGCGCGTACTGCACGCCACCCTGGTCGGAAATCTGTGCCACCGAGCCGCTGCCTTGCCACTCGGCGTAGATCCAGTCTTCCCCCAGACGCGTGAGTCCGTCGGGGACGGCGGGGGCCTGCGCCACCGGCGTACCTTTGAGCGCTGCGCCCATGTAGTCGATCCAGATCGGCAGCGCAATGCGCCCGCCCGACTCACCGCCGCCCAGGCTGCGTGGCTTGTCGTAACCCACCCACACGGCGGTGGCGAGGCTGGGCTGGTAGCCGGCGAACCAGGCGTCGACCGCGTCGTTGGTGGTGCCGGTTTTGCCGTACACGTCGGGGCGCTTGAGCGTGGCCTGAGCGCGCGCCGCGGTACCGGTGCGCGTCACCTCGTTGAGCAGGCTGGACATCACGAACGCGTTGCGCGCGGGAATGGCCCTGTTGGCCTCGGTGAGCGCCTCGGGCGGGGGCGCTTCAAACAGCACCTTGCCTTGGGCATCGGTGATCTTCTCCACCACCACCGGCGCCACCTTCCAGCCGCCGTTGGCCACCGTGGCATAGGCCTGCGCCATCTGCAGCGGCGTGACGCTGCCCGTGCCCAGGGCCAGCGTGAGGTCGTTCGGCTGACGCGCGGGGTCCAGGCCGAAGCGGGCGGTCCAGTCGCGCGCAACTTGCGTGCCGGTGTGCTGCAGCACGCGCACGCTGGCGATGTTGCTGGACTGGGCCAATGCCTGGCGCAGCGTGATCGGGCCCGCATATTGCCCGTTGCTGTTGGTGGGGCTCCAGCCGTTGGACGCGGTGAAGGGCAGGTCGTCGACCAGCGTGCCCGGCATCACGCGTGCTTCGAGTGCGGCCGAATACAGCAGCGGCTTGAGCGCCGAACCGGGCTGGCGCCAGCCCTGGGTGACGTGGTTGAACGGCTGCTTGGTGAAGTCGAACCCGCCCACCAGCGCGCGCACGCGGCCGGTCTGGCTGTCCATGGCGACCAGCGCGGCTTCAGCCTCGGGCCACTGTGAGATGGCCCAGACCGGTTTGCCCTTGAGTTTGCCCGCGCTCACCACCCGCACGATGGCGCCGCGCACGATCTTCAGCGGCGCCTTGGCCTTGGGGTCCAGCCCCTTCTGCGCCCAGCGCAGGCCTTCGCCTTGCAGCGTGATCCGTTCGCCGCTGGACAACTGCACCTGCATGGCCTTGGGGTTGGCTGAGAGCACGATGCCCACGCGCAGGGTTTCGTCGTCGCGGTGGTCCTTCAGAGCCTCGGCGGCGGCGCGTTCGACCTCCGCGCCCGTGCCGTTCGGAAGTGATGCCACATCTTCCGGCCCACGCCAGGCGCCGCGTCGGTCAAACGCCAGCACGCCGCGTTGCACGGCCGCGTGGGCGGCGCGCTGGTCGGCCGCGCGCAACGAGGTGGTGACCCGCAGGCCGTTGGAATAGGCCTCGGTGCCGAAGCGCTCCACCACGGCGCGACGCGCCATTTCGGCGACGTGGGCGGCGTGCACGCTGCGCAGGCCGGGCGTGCGCAGCACGAGCTTCTCGGCGCGCGCAGCGGCCAGCTGCGCGTCGGTGATGGCATCGGTGGCGCGCATTCGCTCCAGCACCACGCGCTGGCGTTGTGTAGCGCGTTCGAAGTTGGCCACCGGGTTGGCGTAGTAGGGGTTCTGTGGCAGGCCGGCGAGCATGGCGGTCTCGGCCAGCGAGAGTTTGTCCAGCGGTTTGCCGAAATAGGTTTTTGACGCGGCGGCAAAGCCATAGGCACGCTGGCCCAGGAAGATCTCGTTGAGGTAAATCTCCAGGATGCGGTCCTTGGAGAGCTCGTCTTCCAGTTTCAATGCGAGCCAGATTTCCTTGGCCTTGCGCTCGGCAGAAAACTCGCGCGTGAGCAGCATGGTGCGCACCAGTTGCTGCGTGATGGTGGATGCCCCTTGCTTGCGCCCACCGGTGACCACCGCCACCAGCGCACGCGCCATGCCCCGGGGATCCACGCCGTTGTGTTCACGAAAGCGCGCGTCTTCCACCGACAGCACGGCGTCCTGCAGCAGCTTGGGCGTGCGCGAGAGCGGCAGGTATTCACGCCGCTCGGTGCCGAACTGCGCGATCTCCACGCCATCGGCGGTGAACACCTGCAAGGGGAGTTTCGGCTGGTATTTGACGATGCTGTCCAGCGGTGGCAGATCGAAGGGCGAGGCCTGCAGGGCAGGGGCCATGAAGGCGGCGGGCATCACCACCAGGGTGAGCACCGCACTGCGAAGGTAAGGCTTGGGCATGGGGGGAGATTGTCCCGGATCGGTGTGCGCTGCATGTGCAGCG
>NZ_JALHLX010000057.1 GCF_022844385.1 Hydrogenophaga sp.
CCTCGGCCCGCAGCGCATCGTCTGCCTCACCGAAGAGACCACCGAGTGGCTCTACCTGCTCGGGCAGGAGAGCCGCATCGTTGGTATCTCCGGCTACACGGTGCGCCCGCGCCGGGCGCGTGAAGAGAAGCCCAAGGTCAGCGCCTTCCTCAGCGCCAAGATCGACAAGATCCTGGCGTTGGAGCCGGACTGCGTGTTCGGTTTTTCCGACCTGCAGGCGGACATTGCGGCGCTGTTGATCCGCGCCGGTGTGCAGGTCACGGTGTTCAACCAGCGCAGCGTGGACGAGATCCATTCCATGTTGTTCCAGGTGGCGGCCATGGTGGGCTGTGCCGAGTCGGGGCTGGCCTGGATCGAAGCCAACCGGACGCAGCTCGACGGCATTCGCGAAGCGGTGAAGGCGCTGCAGGCGCAGGGCAAGCGACGCCCGCGTGTGTTCTTTGAAGAGTGGGACGAGCCGCACATCTCCTGCATCCGCTGGGTGTCGGAACTGCTGGGCATCGCCGGCGGCGACGATGTGTTTCCCGAGCTGGCCATGCAGTCCCTGGGCAAGCACCGCATCATTGCCGACGGTGCCGAAATCGTGCGCCGGGACCCCGACATCATCATCGGTTCGTGGTGCGGCAAGAAGTTCCGGCCCGAAAAGGTCGCGGCGCGCGCGGGCTGGCAGGACGTGGCGGCGGTGAAGACCGGTCAGCTGTTCGAGATCAAGTCGGCCGACATCCTGCAGCCCGGGCCAGCTGCGCTCACCGATGGCGTGGCGCAGATGCACCGCATCGTTTCTGAATGGATGCACGAGCATGGTTGACATCGCGCGCAGCGAATTCATTCTCGGCGGTCAGAAGAGCGGCAAGTCGCGCCGCGCCGAACTGATCGCCAGGCAATGGCTGGACGCCACGGTGGCGCACCGCGCGGTGCTGATCGCCACAGGCCAGGCCTGGGACGACGAGATGCGCGATCGCATCGCGCGCCACCAGCGAGACCGCGCGGTGCGTGTGCCCGGCATGGTCACGGTGGAAGAACCCTTGGCCCTGGCCGAGGTGCTGAAGCGGCACAGCGCGCCCCACACACTGGTGGTGGTGGATTGCCTCACGCTGTGGCTCACCAACCTGCTGATGCCCGCACAAGGCGAGCCGCAGGACGCCGAAGAGCCCACCAGAGAGCTGTGTCGAGCGATCGAACAAGCCCAGGGCCCGGTGGTGCTGGTGGGCAACGAAATCGGCCTGGGCGTGATTCCGATGGGGCGCGAGGTGCGCGCCTTTGTGGATGCACTGGGCGGTTTGAACCAGGCGGTGGCGGGGACCTGTGCACGTGTCACGTTGATGGCCGCCGGCCTGCCATTGAATCTCAAGGAACCTGGATGAAAGCCATCCACATCCCACGTTGGCTGAGCGCCGTTGCACTACTGTGGTGGGCGGGCTCGCTGCACGCCGCTGGCCTGCAGGTGACCGATGACCGTGGCGTGGTGGTGTCGTTGCCGCAGTCACCGCAGCGCATCGTTTCTCTGCTGCCTTCGCTCACCGAGACCGTGTGCGAACTCGGCCAGTGCCAACGGCTGGTGGGCGTGGACCGCTATTCCAACCAACCGGCCTCGGTGCGCGCCCTGCCCAAGGCGGGCGGTGGCATCGACCCCAACATTGAAGCCATCGTGGCGCTCAAGCCCGACGTCGTGCTGATGGCCACCTCGTCGCGCGGTGTGCAGCGGCTGGAGGCGTTGGGCCTGAAGGTGCTGGCCATGGAGCCCAAGAGCTCGGCCGATGCGCAGCGTGTCATGGGCAAGCTGGGCCAGTTGCTCGAAGTGCCGGATGCGCATCGCATCTGGCGTGCCATCGACGCAGGTGTGATGGCGGCGGCGCAGTCGCTGCCGCCCGGGGCGCGTTCGCTGCGCGTGTACTACGAGGTCAGCGCGGGAGGCTACGCCGCTGGCACGCAGTCGTTCATCGGCGAAATGATGACGCGCCTGGGCGTGCAGAACATCGTCACACCCGATCTCGGCCCGTTCCCGCGCATCAACCCCGAGTACGTGGTGCGCGCCAACCCGGACCTGATCATGATCGGTGCGCGCAATGTGCAGGGCATGGCGCAACGCCCCGGCTGGAGCGGCATGAAGGCCTTGCGCGAGCAGCGGGTGTGCATCTTCACCGAAGCCGAATCCGATGTGCTCGTGCGCCCGGGTCCGCGCATGGCCGAAGCCGCGCGGGTGATGGCGCGCTGCATCAGCGAAAAAGGGTTGCGGTGAGCGGAGCGCGCCACAGCCTCTGGCTCGCCAGCGCCTTGCTGCTGGCGGCGGCGGCCGTGCTGCTGCTGGGCGCCGGCGTGGGCAGCACCGGGTTTGAAAGCGTGCTGAACGCGCGCACCGACCCGGTGGCCTGGCAGATCCTGTGGGACATTCGTTTGCCGCGCACGCTGGGTGCCTGGGTGGCGGGTGGCCTGTTGGGTCTCGCCGGTGCGGTGGCGCAGGGCCTGTTCCGCAACCCGCTGGCCGATCCGTACTTGCTGGGCAGCGCCTCGGGCGCCGCACTCGGTGTGGCGTTGGCGCTGGCCTTGTTTGGCACCTCGCCATTCGCCACGCAATGGTTGGTGCGACTGGGTCTGACCGGTGCGGCCTTTGCGGGCGCGGTGATTGGCGTGGTGCTCACGCTCACGCTGGCGCGGGGCGTTCAGCACACGCTGCGCCTCTTGCTGGCCGGCGTGATCGTGGGGGTGGTGCTCGGTGCCGGGCGCGACCTGGTCGCAATAGCCTCGCCCGACACCTTGCAGGCCATGCAGGGCTTCATGCTGGGCAGCACGGGTTTTGTGGGTTGGGCCGCTTGCGGTGTCATGGCGGGGATGTTGCTGGTGGCCGTGGTGGTGGCCGCATCGCTGGGCCGTGTGCTCGACGGTCTTGCCTTGGGCGAGGCCACCGCGTTGAGCCTGGGCTTGCCGCTGGGCGCCGTGCGCGGTGTGCTCGTGGCGGTGCTCGCGCTGGCCACCGGTGCGGCCGTGGCGCAAACCGGGTTGATTGCCTTCGTTGGCCTGGCAGCACCGCACCTGGTGCGCTCCATCGTCAAAACCACGCACGCGCGGCTGCTGGTGCTCAGCGCGCTTATGGGCGGCCTGCTGCTGATGGCCGCCGACGTGCTGGCGCGCTGGATCATCGCGCCACAGGAACTGCCCGTGGGCGTGCTCACCGCCGTGCTGGGCGGCAGTTATCTGTTGTGGCTGATGCACCGGCGCCGCCGGCCGGGAGGGTTTCTGTGAGCGCCGCCCGGCCGCCCGAAGGCGCTCGTGCGGCAGTGCGCAGCACGGAGGCATTGCGAATGACCGCGGCCCTGCAGACCATCGGCGTGGGGGTGTCGCTGGGCGGCACGCCGGTGCTGCACAGCATCGACGTGGCCTTGCCCGCCGCACGCTGGACCAGCATCGTCGGCCCCAACGGCGCCGGCAAGTCGACCTTGCTCAAGGCCCTGGCCGGCCTGCTGCCGCACAGCGGCCAGGTACACCTGCTCGACCGCCCGCTGGCGCAATGGCGGGGTCGCGAACGCGCACGCTGCCTGGCCTGGCTGGGGCAGGGCGAGCAGGGCGCCGACGACCTCAGCGTGTGGGACGTGGCCATGCTCGGGCGCCTGCCGCACCAACCCTGGCTGGCCCCGCCGTCCGACGCCGACCGCGCCGCGGTGGAGCAGGCCCTGCGCGCCACCCAGGCCTGGGACTGGCGCGAACGGGCGCTGGGCGCGCTCTCGGGCGGCGAGCGCCAGCGCGTGCTGCTGGCCCGCCTGCTGGCGGTGGACGCCGATGTCTTGCTGATGGACGAACCCCTGGCCAACCTCGACCCGCCCCACCAGGCCGACTGGCTGTTGCTGGTGCGCGAGCTGGTGGTCCAGCGCAAGACGGTGGTGAGTGTGCTGCACGAGATCGGCATGGCACTGCACGCCGACCAGATGGTGGTGATGGCGCAAGGCCGGGTGGTGCACCAGGGCGCTTGTGCCGACCCAGCCACCCACCGTGCGGTCGAACAGGTGTTTGACCACCGTGTTGCGATCCATCCGCTGGGCGACCAGTGGGTCGCGCTGCCCCTTTGACTTTTTCGTTTGGAGACCGCTGATGCAGATCGAATCACCGCCCACCGAGAAGCGCTACGAGAAGCCCGAAGGCGAACGCCGCGGCCTCGTCATCGTCCATACCGGCGACGGCAAGGGCAAGAGCACGGCGGCCTTTGGGCTGGCCTTGCGGGCGTTCGGCCGCACCCATGTGCACGGCAAGCTGGTGAAGATCTTCCAGTTCATGAAAGTGCCCTCGGCGCGCTTTGGTGAACACCGCATCTTCGAGCAACTCGGATTGCCCATTGAAGGTCTCGGGGATGGCTTCAGCTGGAAGAGCCAGGACCTGGAGCATTCGGCCCAACTCGCCCGTGACGGATGGCTCAAAGCGCGCGCTGCCATTCTGGGAGGTGAGTACTTCATGATTACACTTGACGAGCTGACCTACCCCTTGATCTACGGTTGGCTCCCGCTCGACGACGTGTTGCAAACGTTGCGCGATCGCCCGCGCGACGTGCATGTCGTCATCACCGGGCGGCGCTGCCCGCCCGAGATCATCGAGCTGGCCGACACCGTGACCGAAATGACCCTGGTGAAGCATGCGTTCAAGGCGGGCATACCCGCCCAACGCGGCATCGAAGATTGACCCTGTTCCCGAAAGAAGAGAACCATGTCCACGACCACCCTGACCGAACAACCCGTGCGCCTCGTGCCACGTCCCGCCCCTGCCGCAGCCAACACCGAACGCTGGTCGGTCGACGATGTCGCTGCGCTGTTCGACCTGCCGTTTTCCGAGCTGATCCACCGCGCGCAAACCGTGCACCGCGAACACTTCGACCCGACCGAGGTGGAGCTGGCCACGCTGCTGTCGGTGAAGACCGGCGGCTGCCCCGAGGACTGCGGCTACTGCCCGCAGTCGGTGCACTTCGACACCGGCCTGGAAGCCGGCAAATTGATGGGTGTAGCCGCCGTGCGCGAAGCCGCACAGCGCGCCAAACAGGCCGGTGCCACGCGCTTCTGCATGGGCGCGGCCTGGCGCGCGCCCAAAGACCGCGACGTGGACGCCGTGGCCGAACTCGTGCGCGCCGTGAAAGAAGAAGGACTGGAGGCCTGCGCCACCCTGGGCATGCTCAATGAAGGCCATGCCGAAACCCTGCGCGACGCCGGCCTGGACTACTACAACCACAACCTGGACAGCGCGCCCGACTTTTACGGCGAAGTGATCACCACGCGCGACTACCAGGACCGCCTGGACACGCTGGAGCGCGTGCGCGGCGCGGGTGTCAAGGTCTGCTGCGGCGGCATCGTCGGCATGGGCGAGTCGCGCCGCCAGCGCGCCGCGCTTGTGGCCCAGCTGGCCAACCTCGCGCCCGACTACCCCGAGTCGGTGCCGATCAACAACCTGGTGAAGGTGCAGGGCACGCCGCTGGCCGACCAGCCCGACCTTGACCCACTGGAATTCGTGCGCACCATCGCGGTCGCGCGCATCACCATGCCGCGCGCCCGCGTGCGCCTCTCGGCCGGGCGCCAGCAGATGAGCGAAGCGGTGCAGGCCCTGTGTTTCCTGGGCGGCGCCAACTCCATTTTTTACGGCGAGAAACTGCTCACCACCGGCAACCCCGATGTGGCCGCCGACATGAACCTGCTGGCCAAGCTGGGCCTGCGCGCGCGCCGCGCCTGAGGCCTTCGCCATGTCGGTCAACGAAGCCTGGCGCCAGCGCAGCCTTGCGGCGGTCTGGCATCCGTGCACTCAAATGAAGTTGCACGCGCCCGACGGCGCGGCCTTGCCGCTGGTTCCCGTGGCGCGGGCCGAGGGCGTGTGGTTGCACGACCATGAGGGCCACCGCTATCTCGATGCGATCAGCTCCTGGTGGGTCAACCTGTTCGGGCACAACCACCCCGCCATCCGCGCTGCGCTGATCGATCAGCTGAACACGCTGGACCATGTGATGCTCGCCGGCTTCACCCACGCGCCGGTGGTGGAGCTGTCGGAGCGGCTGGCCGCACTCACGGGACTGGGCCACGCTTTCTACGGCAGCGACGGCGCCAGCGCGACCGAGATCGCCCTCAAGATGAGTGCGCACCACTGGCGCAACGCCGGGCGCGCGCGCAAGAACCGCTTCGTCGGCGTGGCCGGCGGTTACCACGGCGAGACCGTGGGCGCGCTGGCCGTGACCGACATCGCGCTGTTTCGCGAGGCTTACGCGCCGCTGGTGCGCCTGGGCGCCACCGTGCCCAGCCCCGATGCGCGTTCTGCAAAACCAGGCGAATCGGCTGCGGACGTGGCCGAGCGCGCCGCGTCGGCGCTGGCCGAGTGGCTTGCCGAACACCACGAGGACACGGCCGCCCTCATCGTCGAGCCCTTGGTGCAATGCGCCGCCGGCATGGCCATGCACGACCCCGCGTACCTGCGGCGTGTGCGCGCGTTGTGCGACCGTTACGAGGTGCACCTGGTGCTCGACGAGATCGCGGTGGGGTTCGGCCGCACCGGTACTTTGTTTGCACACCAGCAAGCCGGCATACGGCCCGACTTCCTGTGCCTTTCCAAAGGCCTGACCGGTGGCACGCTGCCGCTGTCGGTGGTGCTCACCACCGACGCGGTGTACGCCGCCTTCTTTGATGACCAGGTCGCGCGCGGTTTCCTGCACTCGCACAGCTACACCGGCAACCCGCTGGCCTGCCGCGCGGCGCTGGCCACGCTGGACCTGTTCGAACAGACCGATGTGTTGCACCACAACGTGGGCACCGGCGAGCGGCTGGCCGCGCAGTTTGCGCCTCTGTCCAGCCACCCGCGCGTGCGATTTGCGCGCCGCACCGGAATGATCTTCGCTTGGGACGTGATCAGCAGCCTGCCCGATTTCGCCCGCCGGTATGCGCGCCACGCGCTGGACCAGGGCCTGTTGCTGCGGCCCATCGGCCACACGCTGTATGCCATGCCGCCGTATGTGATTGACGAAGCTGAAGGCTCATTTTTGGCGCAGGGCGCTTTGGCCGCATTGCAGGCCACGCTGGCCGCAGAAGAACCCTCCAGCGCGCTGGCATTGGAAGGGGTGTGCGATGGTGTTTGACGGCTGCTTCGTCACCGGCACCGACACCGGTGTGGGCAAGACGCTGGTGAGTGCCGCCCTGCTGCACACGCTGGCGCGCCACCACCGGCGCGTGGTCGGCATGAAGCCGGTGGCGGCCGGGCTGATCGAACATCGCGGGCAGTGGGTCAGCGAAGACGTGCTCGCCCTGCGCGCGGCTTCCTCCGTGGCCGTGCCCGCCCAGCTGGACAACCCGGTGGCCTTGCTTGATGCGATGGCGCCGCACCTCGCGGCTGAGCGCGCGGGGCGAACGGTGGGCGTGGCCGGGCTGCTGGCCGCGCACGGCGAACTGCGCAAGCGGGCCGATGTGGTGGTGGTCGAGGGCGCCGGCGGCTGGCGCGTGCCGGTCAACGACCAGGAGACCCTGGCCGACCTGGCCCGCGCCATTGGGGCGCCTGTTGTGCTGGTGGTCGGGCTGCGCCTGGGCTGCCTGAACCACGCGCTGCTGAGCGCCGAGGCGGTCCGCGCCGACGGGCTGCAGCTGGCGGGCTGGGTGGCCAACGCCATTGACCCCGACATGGCTTGCCGCGACGAGAACATCGACACCCTGCGCCGCTGGTTGCCCGCGCCCCTGCTGGGCACCGTGCCCCACTGCGTCGGAACCCCGGATGCGCGCCAGATCGCGCTGAACCTGCCCGCTGCGTGGCAACCCAGGAGGCTGGATGAGCTGGTTGAATGAATTCGACGGCCGACTGGCCGCGCTGGATGCGCAGTCGCTGCGTCGCCGCCGCCGCGAGGTGGTGCCTGAGCAGGGCGCCCGCCTCAACGTCGATGGCGAGTCGCTGCTGGCTTTCTGCAGCAATGACTACCTGGGCCTGTCGCAGGCGCCCGCGCTGCGCGAGGCGGTGCACGCCGCTGTGGACCGCTACGGCGTGGGCGCGGGTGCGTCGCCCATGGTCAGTGGCCACAGCGCTGCCAATGCCGCGCTGGAGCGCGAACTGGCCGAGGCCGTGGGTCTGCCACGCGCGCTGTATTTCTACGCGGGCTACGCCACCAACGCGAGCACCGTGCCGGCGCTGGTGGGCGAGGGCGATGCCCTGTTTTCCGACGCACTGAACCACGCCTGCCTGATCGATGGCGCACGGTTGTCCAAAGCCGCTGTCCACCGCTACCGCCATGCCGACCTGCAGCAACTCGACGCGTTGCTCGCAGCCAGCCCGGCGCGCCGCAAGCTGGTGATCAGCGACGCCGTGTTCAGCATGGACGGCGACGTGGCCGACATCGCGGGCCTGCACGCCCTCTGCGAGCGGCACGACGCGCTGCTCCTGCTGGACGACGCGCACGGTTTTGGTGTGCTCGGGCCGCAAGGCCGTGGCGCACTGGCCGCCGCCGGCCTCGCCGGCGCAGGCGCCTCACCGCGCGTGCTCTACATGGCCACGCTGGGCAAGGCCCTTGGCGTGGCGGGGGCCTTCGTGGCCGGGCCCGAGCGTCTGGTGGAGTGGCTGCTGCAGAAGACCCGCAGCTACACCTACGCCACCGCTGCGCCAGCCCTGCTGGCCGAGGCGGTGCGCGCCAGCCTGCGCTGCGTGCTGGGGGCGGATGGTGAGCGCCGCCGTGCGCAGTTGCAGGCGCGCATTGCACAACTGCGTGCCGGCCTCGCGCCCGGGGCCGATGCGCGCATTGATGCGGCCGGCTGGACCCTGATGCCCTCCGATACCGCCATCCAGCCGCTGCTGATCGGCGACAACGAGACCGCGCTGGCCGTGATGGCCGCGTTGCGGGAACAGGGCCTGTGGGTGCCCGCGATCCGCCCGCCGACTGTGCCGGTGGGCACGGCGCGGCTGCGCATCGCGCTGTCGGCGGCACACGAACCTGCCGACGTGGACATGTTGCTGCGCGCGCTGCGCAAGGCGGCGGCCCGCGCGGCCATGGCCACCGCATGACGATGTTGCCCGCCGCCATGGTGCTGGCCCTGCTGATCGACCGCTGGTGGGGCGAGCCGCCGGTGCGCTGGCACCCGGTGGTGTGGATGGGGCAGGGCCTGGACGCCATGGGCCGGCGCATCGCGCCCGCCATGGGTCAAGCCGCGCCCACCAACGCCCGGATGTTTGTCGCGGGTGCCATGGCGTGGACCGCCGGGGCCGGGGTGGTGGTGCTGATCGCGTGGGCGGCAGCCTGGGCCGTGGGGCACATGCCGCTGTGGCTGCAGGCCCTGGCCCTGGGCTTGCTGCTCAAGCCACTGCTGGCCTGGCGCATGCTGCGCGACGAGGTGCGGGCGGTGGAGGCGGCGCTGGGCGAATCGCTGGCGACCGGGCGCGAGCGCCTTTCGTGGCTGGTGAGCCGCGACGTGAGCGCGCTCGACGCCGCTCAGGTGCGCGAGAGCGCCATCGAGTCGCTGGCCGAAAACCTCAACGATTCGGTGGTGGCACCACTGTTCTGGTTCGCCATCGCCGGCCTGCCGGGCGCCGCGCTCTACCGGTTCGCCAACACGGCCGACGCCATGTGGGGCTACCGCGGTGAACGCAACGGCCGCGACTGGACCTGGGCCGGCAAATGGGCCGCGCGGGCCGACGACGTGTTGTCGTGGCTGCCGGCCCGCATCACGGGCGCCTTGCTGGGCGTGCTGGGTGCTGCGCGTGGCCTGCAGACACTGCCGGCCCAGGCTGGTCGCACCCCCTCGCCCAACAGCGGCTGGCCCATGGCGGCCATGGCGCTGGCGCTCGACGTGCGGCTGGGCAAGCCCGGCGTCTACGAATTGCACGGTGCGGGCCGCAGCCCGCAGGCGGCCGACACCGTGCAGGCGTTGCGGCTCGCCGGCCGCGTCGTGGCCCTGCTCGGTACCGCCGCGCTGCTGTGGGCCGCGCTGGCCTGGAGGTTCACAGCATGATCACCGCACAACACGGCGGGCCCGACGCGCTGGGCGTGCCCCGCTGGGACTTCTCCACCAACGCCAACGCCTGCGGCCCCTGCCCGGGCGCGCTGGCCGCCGTGCAGCAAGCGGATGCGCGCCATTACCCCGACCCCGCGTACACGGCCCTGCGCGAAGTGCTGGCGGCCTTCCACGCGGTGGACGCGGTGCGCATCGTGCTGGCTGGCAGCGCGAGCGAATTCATCGGCCGCTTCACCGCCTGGGTGGCGCGCGAGGGTGGCCAGCGCGTCTGGCTGCCGATGCTGGCCTATGGCGACTGCGGCCGCGCCGCACAGGCCTGGCATTTCGAGCAAGTGCTCGACCCGGCGCATGCCCACCTCGCCTGGCTGTGCGAACCGTCGAGCCCGCTCGGTCAGGCCGAGGCGATGGCGCAGCGCGTCGCTGCTTCGGGCGCGCGAGTGGTGCTCGACCGTGCTTACGAACCGCTGCGCCTGAGTGGCCGCTGCAGTCTTGAACCCGCGGCGCTGCAACAGGTGTGGCAGCTCTGGACACCCAACAAGGCGATGGGCCTGACAGGGGTGCGCGGTGCCTACGCCATCGCCCCCGAGCGCGCCGTGGCCGAGGTGCGCGCGCTGAATCAGCTGGCGCCCTCGTGGCCGCTGGGCGCCCACGCGGTGGCGCTGCTTGATGCCTGGGTGTCGCCGACCGCGCAGGACTGGCTGGCGCAGAGCCTGGAGACGCTGCGCGACTGGAAGCGTGAGCAGCTGGACTTGCTCAGCAATCTTGGCTGGACCGTGTTGCCGAGCGACGCCAATTACCTGTGCGCCGCACCGCCGAGCCCGCTGGATGTCCATGCCCTGCGAACTGCCGGCATCAAGCTGCGCGACACCACATCCTTCGGGCTGCCGGGGCACTGGCGCCTGGGCGTGTTGCCGCCCGAGGCGCAGGCGGCGCTGCACATGGCCTTGCGTGAACAGGAGCGTGTGGCATGACCGCGCGCTGCGTAATGGTGCTGGGCACGACCAGCGGCGCGGGCAAGAGCTGGCTGACCACCGCGCTGTGCCGACACTACGCGCGGCAAGGCTTGAAAGTGGCTCCGTTCAAGGCTCAAAACATGAGCAACAACGCCAGAGTCGTCGCCCCCACGCTCCACCGCTCTCGCGGGTCGCTGCCCCCCGAGGGGGCTGATTTTCCTTGGGGCGGCCCGGCGGAAAATCGGTCGCTCGGCGGCGAGATCGGCTCGGCCCAATACTTTCAGTCGCTGGCCGCGCAAGCCGAGCCCGAAGTCCGCATGAACCCGCTGCTGCTCAAGCCCGAGGCCGACACGCGCAGCCAGGTGGTGCTGATGGGGCAGGTGAACGAGGCGCTGTCCAACATGCCGTGGCGCGGGCGCAGCCTGCACGTGTGGCCGCAGATCGCTGCGGCGCTGGACGAGTTGATGGCGGAGAACGACGTGGTGGTGATCGAAGGCGCGGGCTCGCCGGCCGAGATCAACCTGCATGCCAGCGACATCGTGAACATGCGCGTGGCGCTGCACGCGAACGCACGCTGCCTGCTCGTGAGCGACATCGACCGCGGCGGTGCCTTCGCCCACCTCTACGGCACCTGGGCGCTGCTGCCGGCCGAGGAGCGCGTGCTCATCCACGGCTTCGTGCTGAACAAGTTCCGCGGCGACGCCAGCCTGCTCGCGCCCGCGCCGCAGATGCTGCAAGACCTCACCGGCGTGCCCACGGTGGCCACGCTGCCGATGTGGTGGCAGCACGGCTTGCCCGAAGAGGATGGTGTCTTCGACGACAGGACGCGCGCCTCCGGCGCCGTGAGCAAGACGGTGGCGGTCATCGCCTACCCCCGCATCAGCAACCTCGACGAATTCCAGCCGCTCAAGAACGTGCCCGGCGTGCGCCTGGTCTGGGCGCGCGCGCCGGCCGACTGCGCGGGGGCCGACTGGATCGTGCTGCCCGGCAGCAAGGCCACCGCCACCGACCTTGCCTGGTTGCGCACGCAGGGCCTGGACCGCGCGGTCGCCGCGCACGCCGCGCAGGGCGGGGCGGTGCTGGGCGTGTGCGGCGGGTTACAGATGCTGGGCGAGGCGCTGATCGACACGCACGGCATCGACGGGAATGCCCCAGGCCTCGGCCTGCTGCCGCTGGTGACGCAGTTCGATCTGCAGAAGACCGTGCGCCACACGCACACCACGTTTGGCGAGCTGCACGGCGCGTGGTCTGCGCTCTCGGGCGTGGGCGCCGCCGGCTACGAAATCCACCACGGCCAGACCGCGCAGCACCCGGCCATGGCGGCGGGTGGCAATAACGCACGCGAGGTGTTGCCCGGTGGCCTGGGCTGGCAGAACGCGGCCGGCAACGTGCTCGGCGTCTATCTGCACGGCCTGTTCGAAGACCCGCGCGTGCTGCACGCACTCTTTGGCGCCAACGTGCCCACGCTGGAGACCGTGTTCAACGGCCTGGCCGATTTCATCGAAACCCACTTTGAGCCCGGCGTGCTCGACCAACTCATCGCACCATGAACACAAACATCCCCGACATTGCCCAGCCCGAACTCGCCCAGGCCCTGCAGCGCGCGCTGGACAACAAGACCAAACCTCTGGGTTCGCTCGGCAGGCTCGAAGCGCTGGCGCAGCGCATCGGCCTGATCCTTGGCACGGCAGCGCCCGAGCTGCGGACGCCGCAGATGCTGGTGTGCGCCGCCGACCACGGCCTGGCCGCGCGCGGCGTCTCGGCCTACCCGAGCGACGTGACCTGGCAAATGGTGGAGAACTTCCTGGCTGGCGGCGCGGCGGTGAGCGTGCTCGCGCGCCAGCACGGCATCGGTCTCACGGTGGTGGACTGCGGCGTGAAGCACGACTTCGCCGAGCGGACTGGTTTGTTGATCCGCAAGATCGAGCACGGCACGGCCGACGCGTTGGAAGGCCCTGCGATGAGCGCGGCGCAATGTGCCCAGGCCATCGCCAATGGGCGTGAGGTTCTGCGGGGCCTGCCGGGCAACGCCTTGCTGCTCGGCGAAATGGGCATTGGCAACACCTCGGCCGCGTCGATGCTGCTGGCGCGCCTTGCCGGGCTGGACGTGTCCGAAGTCACTGGCGCCGGCACCGGTCTGGATGCTGCGGCCGTGCAGCGCAAGATCGGCATCCTGCGTGAAGTGCTGTCCCGCCACGCCGGGGCGACGGCACCGCTGGACGCACTGGCGGCCTTCGGCGGCTTCGAGATCGCCACGCTGGTGGGCGCGGTGCTGCAGGCCGCTGAGGAACGTCGTGTGGTCGTGGTCGACGGCTTCATCGCCACCTCTGCCGTGCTGGTGGCCAGCCACCTGGCACCGCACGTGCTGCAGCGCTGCGTGTTCGCGCACCGCTCCGGTGAACGCGGCCACGCCCTCATGCTCGCGCACCTCAAGGCCGAGCCGCTGCTGGATCTGGGCCTGCGCCTGGGCGAGGGTTCTGGCGCGGCGCTGGCCTGGCCGTTGCTGGTGAGCGCGTGCGCGCTGCTGTGCGAGATGGCGAGTTTCGAGGCGGCAGGGGTATCGCGCAGCGATGAGGTCACTCCCGCCCGCGCATGAACCAGTTCTTTCGCCATTTCCTGCTGGCCCTGCAGTTCTTCACCCGCATCCCGGTGACGGGGCGGCTGGCCGAGTGGGTGGGTTTCAGTCCGGCCATGTTGCGCGCGAGTGCCGCGCATTTCCCGGGCGTGGGCTGGATCGTGGGTGGGCTCACAGCGGCGGTGTTGTGGGGCCTGCTGCTGGTCCTGCCGGCGGTGCCTGCTGCGCCCTGGGTGGCGGCGATTGCCAGCACCGTGTTTGGCGTGTTGCTCACCGGCGCCTTTCACGAAGACGGGCTGGCCGATCTGGCCGACGGGCTGGGCGGCAGCATGGACCGCAGCCGTGCGCTGGAGATCATGAAGGACTCGCGCATCGGCAGCTATGGCGCGATTGCGCTGGTGCTCGCGGTGCTCTCCAAGGTGGCACTGCTGGCCTTGCTGGCGCAGGTGGATGCGTGGCTGGCGGTGGTGGCGCTGTTCGCCGCGCACGTCACGTCGCGCACGGCCCCGTTGTTCGTGATCCGCACGCTGGCGCATGTGGGGGACACCCCGCAATCGAAGAGCAAACCCCTGGCCGAGAGCATCGGCAACGGCGGTCTGGTCGCGGGCCTGCTGTGGTGGGCACTGGCCATGGCGCTGGTGGTCTGGCTGCTGCCGGCCGCACCGTGGGCGCTGGCTGTGCTCGGTGCCGCGATCGGCCTGGCCTGGATGTGGCGCCTGCTGCAGCGCCGCCTCCAAGGGTTCACCGGCGACGGCCTGGGGGCCACGCAGCAGGTGTGTGAGGTGCTGTTTTACCTGGGCCTGGCCCTCGCGATCTCATGAAACTCTGGCTGCTGCGCCACGCGCGCGTGTTGTTGCCCGAGGGTCTGTGCTACGGCGCGAGCGACGTGCCGGCCGATGCCGCACTCACACGCGAGGCCGCGCAGGCTTTTGCGCCGCTGCCGCCGCCACGCACGCCGGTCTGGGTGTCGGGCCTGCTGCGCGCGCAGCAGATGGTGAGCGCATTGCAGACCGTGCGGCCCGACCTGGGCGCCGCACGCATGGACACCCGCCTGAACGAAATGGACTTCGGCGCGTGGGAACTGCAGCGCTGGGACAGCATGCCGCGCAGCGCGTTCGATGCGTGGATGGCCGATTTTGCGCACCACCGGTTTGGCGGTGCCGAGAGCGCGCAGATGCTGCTGTACCGCGTGGCTGCAGCGCTCGCTGACTTGCGGCCTGCAAAGACGACCGACGTGGTGTGGGTCACGCACGCCGGCGTGATCCGCGCCGTGCAGCACATCGTGGCCAGTGGCGGCGTGTCCATTGGCGATGTGGCCCAATGGCCCAAGGACGCGCCCGAGCCGGGTGGCTGGACCGCGCTGTCGCTCTGAAACACCTCCCCCGCCACACCATGACCCCAAGCTCCATGTCCACACGCCGCCAGATCATGGCCATGGCAATGCTGGTGCTCGCGCTCATCGGCGGCCTGGTGCGCTGGTTCGCCCCGCAGCCTTCGCTGGCGCGCGATGTGGGCTCCTTGCTGATGGTGCTGTGGCTGCCCATCGTCGGCAACATCATCGGCTGGCTGATGCAGCGCGTGCGGGCGCCCAAACACCAATTGCAGGGCTTCGCGGCCGGCACCGTGTTCGAGCCCCATGCCCGCATCGAACTCACCTTGCTGGCGGCCGACACGCCCCGGCTCAGCCGCCCGATCCGCGCCGGCTTCTTTGACGGTGCCCTGGTGGTGGGCTCCGAGGGATTCACCACCCGCCTCGCGGTGCCGTCCGACGCCGAGCCGGTGCCCGAAGTGCCGTGCACACTGGCGGTCCAGTTCTTGCGCCCCGAGCTGGCGTTGGCCCAACTCACCCAAGGCACCAAGTTCGCCTTGCTGGCAGGCCGCACCGTGCTCGGGACCGGCTTTGTGTTGCCTCTGGAGCGGTGAGCCGGCCAGGACCCTTTCATCAGGTCTGGGTCTTGTCCCTGAAATCGCAATACGCAGCCACGGCGCACTTGGGGCACAGCGGCTTGCGCGCCTGGCACACATAGCGCCCGAGCAGGATCAACCAGTGGTGCGAGTCCACCGCATAGGCTGCTGGCACGCGCTTCATCAACTGCGTCTCCACCTGCAGCGGGTTCTTGCCCGGCGCCAGGCCGGTGCGGTTGCTCACGCGAAAAATGTGCGTGTCCACCGCCATGGTGGGCTGGCCAAAGGCCACGTTGAGCACCACGTTGGCGGTCTTTCGGCCCACGCCGGGCAGGGCTTCGAGCGCTTCGCGCGTGCGCGGCACCTCGCCGCCGTGTTGCTCCACCAGCAGGCGGCAGGCTTCCATCAAGTGCTTCGCCTTGCTGCGGTACAGACCGATGGTCTTGATGTAGCCCTCGAGTCCTTCGAGGCCGAGGTCCAGGATCTTCTGCGGCGTGTTCGCCACCGGGAACAGCTTGCGCGTGGCCTTGTTCACGCCCACGTCGGTGGCCTGGGCCGACAGCAGCACGGCGGCCAGCAGTTCAAACACGCTGGTGTATTCCAGCTCGGTCTGCGGGTGGGGGTTGGCGGTCTGCAGGGTGGCGAAGAAGGCTTCGATCTGGGCGGATTTCATGGCCGCGAGTGTAGGGGGCGCAGGTGCTTCAGCGCGTGCGCATGCGCCGCACCCACAGGCGCGTGCGGCCTTCTTCGCCCTGCGTCCAGACGGCCAGGGCCTGACCGTCCGCATCCACACCCAGGGTCGACTCCACCACGGTGCCGGTTTCGCTGTGGTCCAGCCGCTGGGGCAGGCCGGGTGTGCCTCCGGCGGGCCACACGGTGGCCCACAGGCTGCGCGCGTTGCCCGCCTGCAGCGTCCACATGCCCATGGCGGTCCCGTTGTCGGCAGCGCCAATGCGCGCCTGGCGCTGTGCGCCCTGCTGGCCACGCTGAAGAGGTTGGGGTGTGCCCGGCCGGCCGTCCAGCAAATGGGTGGCCCACACCTCGATGCGGTCGGCGCGGGTCTGCATCCAGGCGGTCACGGCGTGTTGCGCGCCCCATGCCGCCACTGCGGGCTCGTGGGCCAGTGCAATGTCCGTGTCCGTGACGCTCAGCGGTTCTCCCCAGCCCACCTCGGGGTGGAATCGGTTCAGGCCGACCGTGCCGGCCGGGCTGGTGTTGCGTTGCCACACCAGCGCGGTGCTGCCGTCGCCCAGGAGGGCCAGCGCCGGCAAGGCGCCCGGGTCTTTGGACATCTGCACCGGCTGGGCCCTTGCGCCGGTGGTGTCCCCCTGCTGGGCCCACACCTCCAGGGTATGGGCCGGGCCGTGCTGGTGCCATGTGCTCATCCAGCGACCCTGGGCGTCCAGGCTGACCTGCGGCAGTGCCGCACCGTGTGGGGACTGGTCCAGACGCACCGCAGCGCTCCACCCCCGGTCCGGGGAGAAGTGCCGCCCGAAGACGCGGTATGTCCCGGCCCCGAACTGCATCCAGACCACCGCCAGTTCCCCCGCATCGTTGATGGCTGCGCGTGGCCGCGCCAGCAGAGGCCCGGCAGCGCCCGAGACCGGTTGCCCCTGCCCCCAACCATCGTTGGCGTGGAAGGTGCGCGCCCAGACCTGGGCGTGCCGGCCGTCGCCCTGTGTCCAGACCGCGACGGCGTGCCCCAGGTTGTTGATGGCCACGTCCGGGAAATTGGGCGAGTTGCTGCCTTCGCCGAGCGTGGCAATGGTGCCGTGCGCACCATCGATGGCCACAGCACGCGCATGGATGCGGCCTTGCCCGGAACCCGTGCGCTGTTCCCACACCACCATGCCACGGCCCTGGCGGTTGAGGGCCAGCCGCGCACCGCGGGCGTCGCCCTCAAAACTGAACTCCACCCGTTCGGCTGCCTGCCAGCCGGTGGGCGCAACGTCTGTGCAGCCCCCCAGGGTGAGCAGCATGAGGAGGAACACCAGGGCGTGGGTCGGGAAGGACATGTGGGATCTCTGTGTCGAAACCCGTGACTCTCGACCGCGCGTGCCCTTTCGGCCATCGCGTCTGAAGCCCATGGCGCGGTGGTCGTCCACGCCGATTGGCTAACATCGCGCTTTTGCCTTGGCAGTGCCCAACATGAACATTCCCTTTGCCGACCGCCTCAACAACGTCGAGACCTCCGCGATCCGCGAACTCTTCAAGCTGCTGGGCCGGCCCGGCATCATCAGTTTTGCCGGCGGCTTCCCCGACAGCGCGCTGTTCGACGTGGACGGTATCCGTGAAGCGGTGAACACCGCACTGTCTGAGGAGCCCGGCGCTGCTTTGCAATATGGCGCGACCGAGGGCCACCAGCCGCTGCGCGAGCAGATCGCCGGCTTCATGGCCAGCAAGGGTGTGAGCGGCGTGGCGGCGAACGACCTGATCGTCACCACCGGCAGCCAGCAGGGGCTGGACCTGCTGGGCAAAACCCTCATTTCCCCCGGCGACAAGGTGATCGTCGAAGGCCCCACGTTCCTGGCCACGATCCAGTGTTTCCGGCTCTACGGTGCCGAACTGATCACGGTGCCGGTGGACGGCGAGGGCACGCAGACCGACAAGCTGGAGCAGCTCATTGCCGAGCACAAGCCGAAGTTTGTGTACCTCATCCCCACCTTCGGCAACCCCAGCGGCGCGCTCATGAGCCTTGAGCGGCGCAAGGCGGTGCTGGAGATGGCGGTGAAGCACGACACGCTGATCGTGGAAGACGACCCGTACGGTGACCTGTACTTTGGCGAAGCACCACCGCCCAGCCTGCTGGCCCTGAGCGCCGGTGTGCCGGGCAGCCGCGAGCGGCTGGTGCATTGCGGCAGCCTGAGCAAGGTGCTGAGCCCCGGCCTGCGCGTGGGCTGGATGGTGGGGCCGGCCGAGCTGCTGGCCAAGGCCACCATGTGCAAACAGTTCAGCGACGCGCACACCAGCACCTTTGCGCAGGCCACGGCCGCGCAATACCTCAAGGCCGGGCGCATGCCCGCCACGCTGGCCAAGGTGCGGCAGGTGTACGCCGAGCGCGCCACCACCATGGGCCATGCGCTCAGGCGCGAGCTGGGTGACGCCATCGAGTTCGTGCAGCCGCAAGGCGGCCTGTTCATCTGGGCGCGGCTCACCGGCGCGGGCGGCAAGGTGGCCGATGGCGCCGAGCTGGCCAAACGCGCGATCGACAAGGGCGTGGCCTTCGTGCCGGGCGCGCCGTTCTACGCCCGCAACCCCGACCCGGCGACCCTGCGCCTGAGCTTTGCCACCGTGGGGCTGGAGAAGATCGAAGAGGGTGTGGGCCGGCTGGCCCAGGCCCTCTGATTCAGCGTCTGTCGTTCAGTCGCTCGACTGGAACTGCGCCGCGTTCTTGCCCTTGAACGGCGCATAGAACGCCTTGATCGCGGCCATGTCGGCCTCCACATCGCCGGTGGGTTCGAACAGCGGACCCAGGCCGCTGATCTTGCGCTCGTAGTCCATGTAGGCCATGACGATGGGCACCTGCGCTTCGCGGGCGATGTAGTAGAAGCCGGTCTTCCAGTAGCGCGTCTTGCTGCGCGTGCCCTCGGGCGGCACGATGAGCTGCAGCGGGCCGTCGGCCTCGCGGATCGCCTTGGCCGAAGCTGCTACCAGGTTGGTGGACTGCTCCCGGTTCACCGGGATGCCGCCGAGCCAGCGCATCACCCCGCCAAACGGCGCGCGAAAGATGCCCTGTTTGCCCATCCACCGGATGTTGAGCCGCAGCGCAAAGGCCACCATCAAGGTGTAGGGCAGGTCCCAGTTGCTGGTGTGCGGCGCTGCGATCAGCACGCTGCGCGAGGCGTGGGCTGGCAGGGACCCTTCCACGCGCCAGCCGGTGACTTTGAGGAAACCGATCGAGAAGGCGCGCAACAGCGTGTTGACGACGGGTGTGGTGAAGATCGTGCGGTGCATGGCAGGGAGTATCGGCGACGGGCGCAGGGTCAGCGGTACGATGCGCCTCCATGAAACCCGAAGATCTGGAACGCCTGCTCACCGTGGAAATGCCGTTCGGCAAACACAAGGGCCGCGTGATCGCAGACCTGCCGGGCAACTACCTCAACTGGTTTGCGCGCGAGGGGTTTCCCAAG
>NZ_JALHLX010000058.1 GCF_022844385.1 Hydrogenophaga sp.
AGCGCTACCGGGAAGGCGCTGAAGTCGACCATGCCGGGGGTGAAGGGCTGCACTTCCAGTTCGGTGGCGCAGAAGGTGGTGGACAGCGCAATGCCGCGGGTGGACAGGCGCCCGGCCTGCAGCGTGGCGGGCTGGCCGCCGTGGCGCGCGCCCCGGCTGGGCGCGGCGCGTGGCACGTTGTCGTTCACATAGGTGCCGCTGCCCACGCGGCTGGCCAGATAGCCTTCCACGCTGAGCTGGTTGATCGCGGCCACCACGGTGTTGCGCGAGAGCGAGAGGTCTTCGGCCAGGTCGCGGCTGGAGGGCAGGCGCTCGCCGGCACCGAGCTTGCCGTCGAGCATGGCGCGGCGCAGCGCCTCGTAGAGCTGGCGGTGCAAGGGCAGCGCGTCTTGCGTGCCCAGGCGGTTCATTTCGGCGAGCAGGAATTCGGACAGCATGGTGGTTTGAACCTGAAGTGGCTCCATGGGGTGGGCCCAACTGGCTCTGATTGTGATCCACTTCGGTGACCACAATGGGCCCCATTGCATTGGAGTGAACATGATCAAGCCGCCGTGCATGGTCTGGCTGCCCGCCGACCACCGCCTCATGGGTGACCACGGTCACCAGATGCCCTTTCTGCTGCTGGGCGACAAATACGCCCGCGCCGTGAAGGTGGGGGCCAACGCCCAGCCGGTGATGTTTCCGCTGGCCGACACCGACCAGATCAGCGACCTGCTGGCCCTGGTGGACGGCGTGATGCTGACCGGCTCGCCCTCCAACGTGCACCCTTCCCACTTTGCCGAAGACGTGGCCGACCCCAGCCTGCCGCTGGACGCCGACCGCGACCTGCTCACGCTGGCGCTGGTCAAGGCCTGCGTGCATGAAGGTGTGCCGCTGCTGGGCATCTGCCGCGGCTTTCAGGAGATCAACGTGGCCCTGGGCGGCACGCTGCACCAGCGCGTGCAGGAGGTGCCCGGGCTGATGGACCACCGCGAGCCCAAGGCTGCGCCGCCCGACGAGCAGTACGCGCCGCGCCACAGCGTGCGCTTTGCGCCCGGCAGCGTGTTCGAGCAATGGGCCGGCGGCCCCGAGACCGAGGTGAATTCGCTGCACGGCCAGGGCATCAACCGCCTGGCCGATGGCCTGGAGGCGCTGGCCCACGCGCCCGATGGCGTGGTGGAGGCCTTTGGTGTGCGCGGTGCGCGCACCTTCGCCTACGCGGTGCAGTTCCACCCCGAATGGCGCTGCTGGGAAACGCCGTTTTACGCCGCCATTTTTGAAGCGTTCGGCCGCGCCTGCCGCTCGCGCAGCAGCCTGCGCCTGCAGGCTGCCGACCTGAACCGCAGCGCTGCGAGTTCCAGCGCCTGACCATGATCACCCCCCTGCGCCGCTGCGCGGCTTCCCCCCTCTGTGGCGCGCCTTCGGCGCTTCGAGGGGGGGCGGCATCTAGGGCCGGCGGAGCCGGACCCTTGATGCCCCTGGAAATTCCCTATGACCACAACGGAGACGGCACATGACAGCCACCGACAAAAAAATGACCTTCAACGATCTGGAACGCTGGCTCAATGAGAACCGCGTGACGGAGGTGGAGTGCCTCGTGCCCGACCTGACCGGCGTGGCCCGCGGCAAGATCCTGCCGCGCGAGAAGTTCACCGAGGACCGCGGCATGCGCCTGCCGCAGGCCGTCGTGGCGATGGGGGTGACGGGTGAGTTTCCGGCCAGCGGGCCTTACTACGACGTGATCGAGCCGACCGACCGCGACATGCAGCTGCGCCCGGACCCGACCACCGCGCGCATCGTGCCCTGGGCCACCGACCCCACCGCGCAGGTGATCCACGACTGTTTTGACCACGACGGCAAGCTGGTGCCCTTTGCGCCGCGCAGCGTGTTGCGCCACGTGTGCGAGCTGTTCGATGCCGAGGGTCTGGACCCGGTGGTCGCGCCCGAGCTGGAGTTCTACCTCACCGCGCGCAATACCGACCCGAACACGCTGCTCAAACCCCCGATAGGGCGCAGCGGCCGCGCCGAGACCTCGCGCCAGTCGTACAGCATCGATGCGGTCAACGAGTTCGACCCGCTGTTTGAAGAGATCTACGACTACTGCGACAAGATGAAGCTCAACGTGGACACGCTGATCCACGAGGCCGGCGCGGGCCAGATGGAGATCAACTTCTTCCATGCCCACCCGCTGGGTCTGGCCGACGAGGTTTTTTTCTTCAAGCGCACGGTGCGCGAGTCGGCGCTGCGCCACGACATGTACGCCACCTTCATGGCCAAGCCGATCGCGGGTGAGCCGGGCTCTGCGATGCACGTGCATCAGAGCATCCTGGACAAGAAGACCGGCAAGAACATTTTCAGCAACGATGACGGCACACCTTCCGAGTCGTTCTACCACTACATCGGTGGTCTGCAGCGCTACATACCTGCAGCCATGGTGCTGGTGGCGCCGTACGTGAACAGCTACCGCCGCCTTTCGCGCAACACGGCCGCACCCATCAACATCGAATGGGGCCACGACAACCGGACGGTGGGCATACGTTCGCCCATCTCCACTCCCGCAGCGCGTCGCGTGGAGAACCGCGTGATCGGCGCCGACGCCAACCCCTACATCGCCTTGGCCATGACGCTGGCCTGCGGTTACCTGGGCATGAAGAACAAGATCAAACCCAAACCCGAGATGAAGGGCGACGCCTACCTCGCGCCGTACTCGTTGCCGCGCAGCCTCGGCGAAGCGCTGGACTGGTTGCGCCGCGAGACCGACCTGCATGACATCCTCGGCAAGGAATTCATCACCATCTACACCGAGATCAAGGAGCTGGAGTTCGACGAGTTCATGAAGGTGATCTCGCCGTGGGAACGCGAACACCTGCTGCTGCATGTTTGACTGAAAGAGACGCCCGAATGAACACCTCAACCCTCATCGCCCCGCCCGCCCTGGTGCGCCGCGCCGAACAGCACGACACCCAGGCCATCCAGGCCGCCGACAGCGCGCATTTCATCCACCCGTTCACCGACCACGGTGATCTGGCCACACGCGGCTCGCGCGTGATCACGCGCGCCGACAACATCTACGTGTGGGATTCCGAAGGCCACAAGATCCTCGATGGCATGAGCGGCCTGTGGTGCGTGAACGCCGGCTATGGCCGCAAGGAACTGGCCGACGCCGCCTACCAGCAGATGATGACGCTGCCGTTCTACAACAGCTTCTTCCAGACCACCAACGTGCCCGCGGTGCAGCTGGCCACCAAGCTGGCCGCACTCGCTCCCAAGATCGGAGGGCGTTCGTTCGAGCACGTGTTCTTCAGCTCCAGCGGCAGCGAGAGCAACGACACCAACGTGCGCATGGTGCGCCGGTACTGGGACCTGCTGGGCCAGCCCGAGCGCAAGGTGATCATCGGTCGCCTGAACGGTTATCACGGCTCCACCATGGCCGGCGCCTCGCTGGGCGGCATGAGCGGCATGCACGCGCAGGGCGACCTGCCCATTCCCAACATCACGCACATCGGTCAGCCCTACTTCTTCGAGAACGCGCTGCCCGGCGAGAGCCAGGACGCCTTCGGTATCCGCGCCGCCGGCTGGCTGGAAACCAGGATCCTGGAGCTGGGTGCCGACAAGGTGGCTGCCTTCATTGCCGAGCCGGTGCAGGGTGCCGGCGGCGTGATCATTCCGCCGGCCACCTACTGGCCCGAGATCCAGCGCATTGTGGACAAGCACGGCATCCTGTTGATTGCCGACGAGGTGATTTGTGCCTTTGGCCGCCTGGGCCACTGGTTTGCCTACGAGAAGTTTGGCATCCGGCCCGACCTGGTGACGTTTGCCAAGGGCGTGACCAGCGGCTACATCCCGCTGGGTGGCGTGATGGTGGGCGACCGTGTGGCCAAGGTCCTGATCGAGCAGGGCGGCGAGTTCAACCACGGCTACACCTACAGCGGCCACCCGGTCGCCTGCGCGGTGGCGCTGGCCAACATCGAACTGATGGAGCGCGAGAACCTGGTGGGCCGGGTGCGAGAAGACACGGGTCCGTATCTCGCCGAGCGTTTCGCCGCGCTCAACGACCACCCGCTGGTGGGCATGGCCGAAACCTGCGGCTTTGTGGCCGGGCTGGTGCTGGTGAAAGACAAAGCCACCAAAGCCACCTTCGACCCGGACCTGGGCGTGGGCATGATGTGCCGCGCCCATTGCTTCAAGAACGGGTTGATCATGCGCGCCGTGGGCGACCGCATGATCATTGCGCCGCCGCTGGTGATGACCCGGGCGCAGATCGACGAGATGATGGCGCTCATTCACACCTGCCTGGATGCGACGTTGGCCCAATTGCGCGCCGCCGGTCAGCACGCGTGAATAGAATGCCCCCTGCGGTACCCCGGAACGCACCGATGAGGTGCGGTTCGGGCAGCAGCGGGTCTGGAACTTGCTAGATGGTTTTCGAGTCTTTTTCCACGCCTTTCGGTTCGATTTGTCGTTGATCAACCCCTCTCAGGAGCGAGCACCACCATGAAGAAACACGTTTTGGTTATTGCAATGTCGGCGGTCCTGCTGGCGTCTTGCGGCAAGAAGGAAGAGCCTGTTGCGGTTGCGCCCGCCCCGGTGGCTGCTGCCCCGGCAGCGCCTGCGGCTCCGGCCGGCCCGGTGCTGGATGACGAGAAGATCCTCAACGTCTACAACTGGCCCGACTACATCACCGAAACCCTGGTGGCCGACTTCGAGAAAGAGTTCGGCATCAAGGTCAACTACGACACCTTCGAGAACAACGAAGCACTGCACGCCAAGCTGGTGGCGGGCAATTCGGGCTACGACATCGTGATCCCCACCGCCGGCTTCGCCAAGAAGCAGGTTGAGGGCGGCCTCTACCAGCCGATCGACAAGAGCAAGATCCCCAACTTCGCCAACCTGGACGGCGAGTTCATGGCCAAGATCGCCGGCGTGGACCCCGACAACAAGCACCTGGTGCCGTGGGCCTGGGGCTTCACCACGGTGGGCATCAACAAGCAGAAGGTCGAGAAGGCGCTGGGCGGCATGCCCATGCCTGAAAACGCCTGGGACCTGGTCTTCAAGCCCGAGTACTCCAGCAAGTTGCGCTCTTGCGGCATCGCCTACCTCGATTCGCCCAGCGAGATCCTGCCGGTGGCGCTCAACTACGTGGGCAAGCCCGCTTACAGCGAGAACCCGGAAGACTTCAAGCTCGCGGGTGAGATGCTGGCCAAGGTGCGCAAGGACGTTCGCCTGTTCTCCAGCACCATGATCGACGACATCGCCGGTGGCAAGGCCTGTGCCTTCATCGGCTGGTCGGGCGACATCAACATCGCGGCCGACCGCGTGAAGGAAACCGGTGGCAAGGACGAGATCATCCCGCTGCTGCCCACGGGCGGTGGTCTGGTGTTCATCGACACCATGGCCATTCCGAAGGACGCCAAGCACGTGAACAACGCGCACGCCTTCATCGACTTCTACCTGCGCGCAGCCAACGGCGCCGCCATGGCCAACGAGTTGAACTACCCGACCGGCAACAAGGCCGCCATGGCCGACATCAAGGACGAGGTCAAGAACAACAAGACCATCTTCCTGAGCGATGAGGACACTGCGCGCCTGATCCCCACCGGCGGTTTCTCCAACGACATCGCCGGCACGCTCAACGACACCTACAACGCGTTCAAACGCGGCAAGTAAGCGGGCCACACGCGGGCTCCCGGGGGCTGTTCATCCACTGCGGTTGAACAGCCCTTTTTCATTGGGTCAGGTCGCTGGCAGCAGCGAAGAAACGGAATCCACGATGGCAGATTCAACGGGTTATCTGGTCACTGAAAAACTGGTCAAACGCTTCGACGATGCCACGGCGGTTGATGAGGTTTCGCTCTCGATCGGCAAGGGCGAGATCTTTGCCCTGCTGGGCAGTTCGGGTTGCGGAAAGTCCACGCTGCTGCGCATGCTGGCGGGCTTCGAGAAGCCGACCTCCGGGCGCATTCTGCTGGGCGGTCAGGACGTGGCGGCCATGCCGCCGTACGAGCGGCCGGTCAACATGATGTTCCAGTCGTACGCGCTGTTTCCGCACCTGACCATCTGGGAAAACGTGGCGTTCGGCCTCAAGCGCGAAGGTCTGCCCAAGGCCGAGGTGAAGCAGCGCACCGACGAAATGCTGGGCCTGGTGCAGCTCACGCCCTACGCCCAGCGCAAGCCACACCAGTTGTCGGGCGGGCAGCAGCAGCGCGTGGCGCTGGCGCGCAGCCTGGCCAAGCGGCCCAAGATGCTGTTGCTGGACGAACCCCTGGGCGCGCTCGACAAGAAGCTGCGCGAGCAGACCCAGTTTGAGCTGGTCAACATCATCGAGAAGGTGGGCGTGACGGTGGTGATGGTCACGCACGACCAGGAAGAGGCCATGACCATGGCCAGCCGCATCGCCATCATGAGCAAGGGGCGGGTGCTGCAGGTGGGCACGCCCGAAGAGATCTACGAGCATCCGACCAACCGTTTCGTGGCCGACTTCATCGGCAACGTGAACCTGTTCGAAGGCAAGCTCAGCGTGGACGAGCCCGACCGCTGTGCCGTGAGCACCGGCATTGGCGAGATCCAGGTGGGCCACGGCGTGCCGGGTCACCTCAACATGCCGGTGGCACTCGCTGTGCGGCCCGAGAAGATCGAGATCAGCAAGCAGCGCCCCGACGGCGTGGCGGCCAACCTGTTCACCGGTGTGGTGAAGGAGATTGCGTACTTCGGTTCGTACAACACCTACATCGTGCAGGCCAGCGACGGCAGCAAGCTCAAGGTCACCGAGGCCAACACCTCGCGCCAGGACCTGTCGGACATCACCTGGGAAGACACGGTCTACTTTTGGTGGAGCGACGTCGCAGGCGTGGTGCTTCGCGACTGACCCGACCTGTTCGCCGACTGAAGCTCTGGAGCACAACGATGGCATCTCGCATACCTTTCCCCGGCAAACGCTTCGTGATCGGCGTGCCCTTTGTCTGGCTGATCGTTTTCTTCTTCCTGCCGTTTCTGATCCTGCTCTACATCAGCTTTGTCGACATGGGCGGCGATATCAGTCCGTTCAAGCCGATCTGGGACCCTGTCAGTGGCGTGTTGTCGCTGAAGTACGAGAACTACCTGGCGATCTTCCGCACCGAAGAAGGCGCGCCGCTTTTCAAGACGCTGTACGTGGACGCCTACGTGCGCTCCATCTGGTACGCGCTGTGCACGGCTTTCTTCTGCCTGGTGATCGGTTATCCCTTCGCCTACTTCATCGCACGTTCGCCGGCCAGTGTCCGCCCGGCGTTGTTGCTCATGGTGATGCTGCCGTTCTGGACCTCGTTCCTGCTGCGCGTCTACGCCTGGAAAGGCATCCTCACCGACCAGGGGGTGCTCAACCGCTTGATGATGTCGCTGGGCATCATCGACGAGCCGATCCAGATGCTCTACACCAACGTGTCCATGCTCATCGGCATGACCTATGTGTACCTGCCCTTCATGGTGCTGCCGCTCTATGCCAATCTGGTGAAGATGGACTTCCGCCTGCTGGAGGCTGCGTACGACCTGGGCACCACGCCGTTCAAGGCTTTCTGGCTGATCACCGTGCCGCTGTCCAAGGCCGGCATCGTGGCCGGCTTCATGCTGGTGTTCATTCCGTGCGTGGGTGAATTCGTGATCCCGTCGCTGCTGGGCGGGCCGGAGAACCTGATGATCGGGCGCGTGGTCTGGGACGAGATGTTCACCGCCAACGACTGGCCGCGTGCCACGGCGCTGGCGGTGGTGATGATCGCGCTGATCGTCATACCGCTGGCGATGTACTACCGTTCAACCGCTGACAAGCAGTGACCACACCAGGCCCGACCGCGAAGGACTCCCGATGAAACAGCTGCTCGAAAAACACTTCGGCAAAGCCTGGTTGGCACTGGTGTTTGCCTTCCTGTATTTGCCGCTGCTGTTCATGATCGTGTTCTCGTTCAACAGCACCCGGCAGGACGCGCGCTTCACCGGCTTCTCGCTGCGCTGGTACGAGGCGCTGATGCAGGACTCCAAGATCGTCGATGCCTTTTTTCTCTCGCTCAAGGTGGCGGCGGTCACGGGTGCGCTGTCGGCCGTGCTGGCGACGTTCGCGGCCTTTGTGCTGGTGCGCTACCGCCGCTTCATCGGCCGCACCGTCTTCAGCGGCATGGTGAACGCGCCGCTGGTGATGCCCGAGGTGATCATCGGCCTGTCGCTGCTGCTGCTGTTCGTGGGTGCGCAGAACCTGTTTGGCTGGCCGCAGCGCGGTCTGATCACCATCATCGCCGGCCACACGCTGCTGGGCATGGCCTACGGCATGGTGGTGATCCAGAGCCGGCTGATGGAGATGGACCGCTCGATCGAAGAGGCGGCCATGGACCTCGGCGCGCGGCCGCACCAGGTGTTTTTTCTCATCACGCTGCCCAACATCTTCCAGGCCATCCTGGCGGCTTTTCTGCTCGCATTCACGCTGTCGTTCGACGACGTGGTGATCGCCGAATTCCTCTCGGGACCGGGCGTGAACACGCTGCCGCAGGTGATCTTTGGCTACGCACGGCGCGGCATCAACCCCACGGTCTACGCCGCGGCCACGCTGCTGATTGTCACGGTGACGATCGTGATCGTGGGTTATGCGGTGTGGGTGGCGCGATCCACGCGCCGGCGCGAACGCGAGGTGGCGGCGGCACTCAGATCCTGAAGTCCACTGGATCGTTGGTCACCGGGCAAAGTGGCTTTGCAGTGGCGAGTGTTTCGGGCGTAGCATGAGGCCAATTCCTGCCCTGCAATTCCCCGAGACACTCCATGACCGACCTGAGCTTCGACGGCCGCGCATTCATCAACGGCGAGCGCATCGCCGCACGCGACGGCCAGACCTTTGATTGCATTTCACCGGTGGACGGCCGCCTGCTGACAGCGGTGGCGCGCTGTGGCGAGGCCGACATCGATGCCGCCGTGGCGGCCGGGCGTGCCGCGTTTGAAGACCGCCGCTGGAGCGGCCTGGCGCCGGCGCACCGCAAGCGCATCATGATCAAGTTCGCCGAGCAGCTCACCGCGCACGCCGACGAACTGGCGCTGACCGAAACGCTGGACATGGGCAAACCCATCAAGTACGCCAAGGGCGTGGACGTGAACAGCGCGGCCAACTGCATCCGCTGGTACGGCGAGGCGGTGGACAAGGTCTACGACGAGATCGCACCCACGGGGCGCAATGCGTTGGCGCTGATCACGCGCGAGCCGGTGGGGGTGGTGGGCGTGATCGTGCCCTGGAACTACCCCATGATCATGGCGGCCTGGAAGATCGCGCCCGCGCTGGCGGCCGGCAACTCGGTGGTGCTCAAACCCAGCGAAAAGAGTCCGCTGACCGCGCTGCGCCTGGCCGAGCTGGCCCTGGCGGCCGGCATTCCACCCGGCGTGTTCAACGTGGTGCCCGGCTACGGCCCCGAGGCGGGCAGCCCGCTGGCGCTGCACATGGACGTGGACTGCATTGCGTTTACCGGCAGCACGCGCGTGGGCAAGCAGATCCACGTGATGGCCGGGCAGAGCAACCTCAAGCGCGCCTGGACCGAGCTGGGCGGCAAGTCGCCCAACATCGTGTTCGCCGATTGCCCCAACCTCGACCGAGCGGTGGAAGCCGCTGTGGGCAGCATCTTCTTCAACCAGGGCGAGAGCTGCAACGCGCCTTCGCGCCTGTTCATCGAGGCGTCGATCAAGGATGCGTTCCTGGAGAAGGCCTTGAAGCTTGTGCCCGACTACCAGCCGGGCAATCCGCTGGACAAGGCCACGACCATGGGTGCCATCGTCGACAAGGTGCAGATGGACACGGTGTTGCGCTACATCGAGTCGGGCAAGAGCGAAGGCGCCAAACTGCTGGCCGGTGGTGAGGCTTCGATGCCGGTGGCCGGTGGCAACTACGTGCTGCCCACCATTTTTGACGGCGTGACTCCGCAGATGACGATTGCGCGCGAGGAGATCTTCGGCCCGGTGCTCTCGGTGCTGAGCTTCACCGACGCGGCCGAGGTGGTGCGCGAGGCGAACAACAGCGTGTACGGCCTGCAGGCCGCCGTGTGGACCAGCGACATCAACAAGGCGCACGGCGTGGCGCGCGCGCTGCGCGCGGGCACGGTGCACGTGAACCAGTACGACGAGGACGACATCACCGTGCCCTTCGGTGGTTTCAAGCAGAGCGGCGTGGGGCGCGACAAGTCGCTGCACGCGTTCGACAAGTACACCGAGACCAAGACGACCTGGATCAGGATCGACAGCCCCGTTTAAGGAGACACCCATGAATGCCATGAACGACATCAAGACCGACAGCACCAACGCCGCCTGGCACCAGCGCCGGCTCGACGCCACACCCCGCGGTGTGGGCGTGATGGGTGACTTCTTCATCGACAAAGCCAAGAACGCCGAGTTCTGGGACATCGAGGGACGGCGTTTCATCGACTTCGCCGGTGGCATCGCGGTGCTCAACACCGGGCATGTGCACCCCAAGGTGCAGGCAGCCATTGCCGCGCAGTTGCAGCGCTTCACGCACAGCTGTTATCAGGTCGTGCCTTACACCGAGTACGTGGCGCTGGCCGAGCGCATCAACGCCATCGTGCCGATCGACGGGCCGGTGAAGACCGCGTTTTTCTCCACCGGCGCGGAAGCCATCGAGAACGCGATGAAGATCGCGCGCTACAGCACCGGGCGCACCGGTGTCATTGCGTTTGGTGGTGCGTTTCATGGTCGCAGCATGTTCTCGGTCGCGCTCACCGGCAAGGTGCAGCCCTACAAGGCGGGCTTCGGCCCGTTCCCGCCCGAGATCTACCACGTGCCGTTTCCGTGCCACTGCAGCTCGCTGGACGACACGAAGCACGCGATGGAGCAGCTCTTCAAGTGCGACATCGAGCCCAGCCGCGTGGCGGCCATCGTGTTCGAGCCGGTGCAGGGCGAGGGCGGTTTCAACCCCATCCAGCCCGCCGCCGTGAAGTGGCTGCGCGAGCTGTGCGACCAGCACGGCATCTTGCTGGTGGCTGACGAGGTGCAGACCGGCTTTGCCCGCACCGGCAAGATGTTTGCGATGGAGCACTACGGCGTGAGCCCCGACCTCATGACCATGGCCAAGAGCATGGCCGGCGGCACCACGCTCTCAGCCGTCTCGGGCAAGGCCGCCATCATGGACGGCCCGGCCCCGGGCGGCCTGGGCGGCACCTACGCCGGCAACCCGCTGGCCATCGCCGCGTCGCACGCGGTGCTGGACGTGATGGCTGAAGAACGCCTGCCCGAGCGCGCAGAGAAGCTGGGTGACCAGCTCATCGGCCACCTGATCGCGCAGCGCGCCGTGTACCCCAAACGTTTGGGCGACGTGCGTGGCCTGGGCGCCATGGTGGCCTGCGAGTTCATTGATGCGAAAGGGGCGCCCGACGCAGACACCACGAAGAAGGTGCAGGCGGCGGCGCTCAAGCGCGGCCTGCTGCTGCTGACCTGCGGCGTGTATGGCAACGTGATCCGTTTTCTCTTCCCGCTCACCATTGAAGACAGCGTGTTTGCCGAGGGGCTGGCCGTGTTCGACGCCGCGCTGGCCGAGGTGCTTGCTTGAGCGCAGCGCCGCGCCGCTCCCAAGCAAGCTCGCACCGCAGTGCGGAGCACGGAGGTTTTGCTGATTCGTTGGATGAGCGCATCCAGGCCCTGCGCGCGCAGGGCATCCATTCGGTGCTGACCACCTTCACCGACTTGCCCGGTGGCCCCAAGGGCAAGCTGGTGCCGCTCGAAGGCTTGCCCGGCGCGGTCAACAACGGGGCAGGTTTCTCCGGCCCCAGCATTAGCGGCACCGGCCTGCCGCGCATGGGCGCGCGCAGCGAGTACATGGGCCGTGTGGTGCCCGAGAGCTTGCGCCCGCTGCCCTTCATGCCTGGCGTGGCATACGCGGTGTGCGACGGGTTTGCTGGCGGCGAACCGCTGGACACCTGCTCGCGCCAGGTGCTCAAGCGCCAGGTGGAACGCCTGAAGGCGCGCGGCTGGACGCTCTGGGTCGGCATCGAGCCCGAGTTCTTCCTGCTCAACCGCAACAACCAGGGCCGCTGGGAGGTGGCCGACGCCCAGGATGGTCTCGCCAAACCCTCCTACGACCTGCAGGCCATCGGCCGCAACTTTGCGTTTCTGGACGCGATGCGTCAGACGCTCACCGCGCTGGGCTTCGGGCTGCAGCAGATCGATCACGAGGACGCGTGCGGCCAGTACGAGATCAACTACCAGCACGACCACGCACTGGCCGCAGCCGATCGCTATCAGCTCTTCAAGCTCGCCGCGCAGGCGGTGGCGGCGCAGCACGGGGCGGTGTTCTCCACCATGCCCAAGCCGCTGGCGCACGCACCGGGCAGCGGGCTGCACTTCCACCTGAGCTTGACCGACGCCGATGGTCGGGCGGTGATGGCCGACGCCAACGGCGCGCTGGGCCTGAGCAGCATCGGCCACCTGTTCGCCGCCGGCCTGCTGCACCACGCCGACGCACTCGCCGCCCTGTGCGCGCCCACCGTCAACAGTTACAAGCGCCTGGCTGCCAGCCGCAGCGCCTCGGGCACCACCTGGTCGCCGGTGTGGAAGGCCATGGGCGACAACAACCGCACCTGTCTTGTGCGCACCGTGGCCGGCCGCATCGAATGGCGTCTGCCCGACCCGTCGTGCAACGTGTACGCCGCCATCGCCGGCACGCTCGCCGCCGGTCTCTCGGGCATCGAGCAGGCCCTGCCCGCCGTCACGCCTTGCGCCGACGACTTGTACGAGGCGCACTCGCGCGGTGAGGCATTGCCCGACCGGCTGCCGCGCGACCTCTTCGCGGCGCTGCAGGCGCTGGAGCAGGACGCGCCGCTGCGCGCTGCCGTGGGCGAGGCTTTCTGCAAGGAATTCCTCACCTTGAAGCACACCGAATGGGCCAGCTACAACCAGCAGGTGAGCGACTGGGAGCTTGAGCGCTACGCCAACGCGGCCTGATCAAAGTCACCCCCCGCGCCGCCTGCGGCGTCACCCCCTCCAGGGGGCGCACCCTGCGGCCTGGCAAAGCCAGTTTCGCGGGTGCTCTGGCTTTCGGGATAATCCGGCTGCTTGAACACCCCCGCCGCCACTGCCGCCCCCGCCGCGTCTGCCAAGACCTGGACCAAGACCGCCGACCGGCCGCTGCGCAGCTGGCGCAAGTCCGCCAGCATCTGGCTGTTTGCGCACTTCGTGGGTGTGCCCGTGCCATGGCACGCGGTGCGCCAGACCGATGGCGCAGAGTTGCTGGCCTACGAGCACCAGCGCCTGCTGGCCCTGGCGGCCGCCGGCGAACGGGTGCCCACGGTGCTCGCTTTCGACGGGTTTTCGCTCACCACCAGCGACATCGGCGACACGCTCGACCACGTGTTGCACCGCTCGCCCGAAGGTGAGCGTCTGGCGCTGATGTGCGCTGCCAGCGCCGACCTGGCCGCCTTCCACGCCCGCGGTCACTGGCACGGCGGCGCGCAGACGCGCAACCTCACCTGGAGCGGCGAGCACTTCGCCCGCCTCGACTTCGAAGAGCGCCTGCAACCCGGCATGGCGCTCGCCACGGTGCAGGTGTACGACGCGTTGCAGCTGTTGCTGTCGATGGCGCGCTACCTGCAGCCACTCGGCCCGGACGCGGTGCGCGCGGTGCTGCAGGCCTACGCCGACGCGGGCACCGGCGGCCCCGCGCTGCGCGACTTCATCGCCCACCTGCTGCCTCGCCTGGGCTGGGTGTCCAAGTTGGCGGCATGGTCACCCCGTCTGGATGGCTCGCGTGAGCTGATGCGCTTGCGCACGGTGCTCGAAGGCATGACGGCGTTTGTGGCGCGGGCGGCAAACCGGTAGCCGGGTGCCCTGTGTCAGGTGGTTACAAACGGATCGTACGCACGGCCTAGAATCGCGGTTTCAACCGAAGAGCCCCAGATGACCACCGACAAAAAGCCAACCGCCTTCAGCCGTGCCCTCAAACCCAGCGCCGAACTGGCCGCTGTGATCGGTGCCACTCCCCAACCCCGCACCGAAGTTGTGAAGCTGATGTGGGAATACATCAAGGCCAACAACCTGCAGAACCCGAAGAACAAGCGCAACATCCTGGCGGACGCCAAGCTCAAGGCCGTCTTCGGCAAGGATGAAGTCACCATGTTCGAAATGACCGGTCTGGTGGGCAAGCACCTGAGCTGACAAGACACTCAGGTCTTGTAGCCCGCGTCCAGCTTTTCCACTTTGCGCAGCAGCGCCGGCCAGGCCAGCTGCGAGCCCAACCCGGCCGTGGCCACGCGCATCACATCGGCCATGCCGGCCAGGATGGCGGGGTCAACCTGCGTGAGTTCGGTGCCACCGGCCATGGCATCGATCTGGATGCGGCACGTGTTCTCCAGCGTGTACATGGCGAGGAAGGCATCGGGGATGCTCTTGCCCACGGTCAGCAGGCCGTGGTTGCGCAACACCAGGTGGTTGGCGGTGCCCAGGTCGGCCTGCAGGCGCACCTTTTCCTCCGAGCGCAGGGCCACGCCTTCGTAGGCGTGGTACGCCAATGAGGCCAGCACGAAGGTGCTTTGCTGGCTGATGGGCTGGATGCCGGCCTTCTGCGCGCTCACGGCCACTCCCGCGCGTGAATGGGTGTGCATCACGCAGCCGGCTTCGGGCCGCGCTTCGTGCACGGCGCTGTGGATCACGAAACCCGCCGGGTTGACCGGGAAGGGCGAGTCCAGCAGCTTGTTGCAGGCCATGTCGACCTTGACCAGGCTGCTCGCCGTGATCTCGTCGAACATGAGGCCGTAGGGGTTGATGAGGAAGTGGTGTTCACCGCCAGTGACCGAGTCGGGCAGCTTGGCGCTGATGTGGGTGAAGACCAGATCGCTCCAGCCGTAGGCCGCGACCAGCCGGTAGCAGGCGGCGAGGTCGCAACGCAGCGCCCATTCTTCGGCGCTGACCACTTCTTTGAGGGACGGGATGTGCATGGTGTGTCTCCTGATGCGCCTCGACTTGGGCGCGAGCCATGCACTGTATGCCGCTGGCGCTCACCTGTCCTGTCCCAGCAAGGACAGCGGCGCGCCACGGTTCACTTCTTCATGGGACAGGTGTTGAAGCCGAGCATGGCATACGGCGGGCACCAGCCCACCAGGCCGGTGAGCAGCGGCACGACGCCGAGGTAGCCCCACCAGCCCACGGTGCTCGTGGCGGCGGCGGCGATGAGGGCCAGGCCGATGGTGATGCGAAGGGTGCGGTCGATGCCGCCGACGTTTTTGGTCATGGTGTTGCTCCGTGGGCTGGGGCCACCCCGGAGTGGGGTGGTGTGCAGCCATTGGGCGCTTGCGAAGCTCCGAGGTATGTGACCTGGGTCACAAAGCCCGTCAGCGGGGCTGCAGTGCGGCCAGCGATCGCAGGGCGGCGCTGTTGCACACGGTGATGCACTCGCGCGAGAGCTCCACCCAGCCGTCGCGTTCAAACCGGTGCAGCAAGCGGGTGACGATTTCGCGCACCGTGCCCAGCTCGTCGGCCAGTGCCTGGTGGGTGGCGTGCACCTGCGTGCCGTGGCCCAGCAGGGCAGCGGCCAGGCGGCTGTCCAGGCGCTGGAAGGCGATGGCTTCGATGAGGCCGGTGAGGTCGGCCAGGCGCGCGGCGAAGAGGCCGAGAACGAAGTCGCGAAAGCCGGTGTGGCCCAGCGCTTCGCGAAACGCGGCGGGCGACAACAGTGCCAGCCGCGTGGGCTTCACGGTGACACCGTGCGCGCTCAGCGGCTGGTCCACAAACAGGCAGGAGGAAGACACCAGGCACATCTCGCCCGGTACCACGCGGTAGAGCTCCAGCTCACGTCCGCTGCTGGCCGAGCGGGATACCCGCACCTCGCCGCTGAGCAGCAGCGGGAAACCGCCGCAGCGCTCCTGTTCGCGGAACAGGGTGGTGCCGGTGGGCACGTCCATCACAGCCAGGGCGTCGGGCGCCGAGACCGCTTCTCCGATCGCGGGGTAGAGCTGGGCCAGGGTCTGCCAGTCGGTGGTATTCATGTTGTTTGGGGTAGGGTGGCGCGTTCCAGCCGGGTCAGCCAGGTCATGGCGTGTTCGCGGCTGTCGCCGCACATCTCGGGCCCGGGCGCAAGCGAGCTGCACACCGCCGGACGCTCGGGCAGGCCGAACAGGCGGCAACGCAGGGCGGCGTCGAGCTGTGGGCAGGCCATGCCGGCGGGTTTACCCAGCGGCAACCCGGGCAGCGGGCTGCTGATCGACGGCGCGGTGCAGCAGGCGGCGCAGCCGGGACGGCAGGCCAGTGCGGTTGATTCCATGGGGATGGCGCCAGCCTCAGGCTTGCAGGCGCTGCCCGGCCCACAGCACCTGGTCCACCACGCTGTGCACCGCGTTGCGCGAGGTCTCGGTGGAGAGCTGGCCATCGGGGTCGAAGGCTTCGCCCGCCCGGGACAGGGCAAACTGCTTCGGGGTCACCCAGCACTGCAAATTCAATAGCAGTGGCGTGAGGTGTGTCAAGCTCCGCAAGCCACCCAGGGCGCCCGGCGAGGCGCTCAGCAAGCCCACCACCTTGCCCGCAAACGGCTTGGTGCCGCTGGACCACAGCGGGTCGCCCTTGATGGGACTGGAGACCCAGTCGATGGTGTTTTTGAGCAGGCCGGTGTAGCTGCCGTTGTACTCGGGCGAGGCGATGATCCAGGCCGGGTGCGCGTGGAAGATCTCTTTGAGCCGGACGGCAGCAGCGGGTGTGCCGCGCGCTTCCAGGTCGGCGTTGTAGAGCGGCAGGTCAAAGTCGGCCAGCTCGATGTGGGTGACCTGGGCGCCGGCGGTGCCGGCGTAGGCGGCTGCGGCGTTGGCGAGTTGTCGGTTGAAGGATTTGGCGCGGGTGCTGCCAGCGAAGACGAGGAGGGGTAGGGGTGTGCTCATGCCGCCATTGTCGCGGCCTTCGCTCAGAACACGCTGTCGAAGAAATCGGGTGGCGGTGGTGGCGCAGGTGGTGTGGCTGGTGTGGCCACCGGTGCAGGGGCCGGCGGGCAGCGGCGGCTGGCCAGGCCCCAGGCCATCTGGAAGCGCTCCATGACCAGGTCGCGGCTGAAGGTGACGGTGGTCTGGCGGAAGTTGTAACCCACGCCCACGTCCAGGCCGATGCGGCGGCCTTCGCCCGGGAAGAAACTCACACCAGCGGCCAGCACCGGTCGGTTGCGACGGTCGGTGGACAGGATCTTGAAGGTGACGCCGGTGTCGCCGCCGAAGTTGTGGCTGATGCCGAACATGAAGCCGGCTGCCTGTGCGTTCAAGCAGGCCAGTGCGGTGGTGCTGGCCAGGAGCCAGGGGGTTTTCATGGAGAGGTCCTTCCTGTGGTCGGCCCGGGAGTGGGCTGGTGCTCAGGTTAGGAAGGGGCCCGACGCGCGGCCATCCGGGCGGCGCACGGGGGTCGGCGTGCTGGGTGCATGGCCCGATGGCGGGGCGGGGCAGAAATGGCGCAACGGTGGGACAATCGCGGGTTGCCCGGGGCGCCGGGCCGACAGCACCCCGGAAGCGAAAACCACCATGTTGTACCCCCAGGAATTTGACGTCATCGTCGTCGGCGGCGGCCACGCCGGCACCGAGGCCGCGCTGGCGGCTGCGCGCATGGGCAGCAAGACGCTGCTGCTGACCCACAACATCGAGACGCTGGGCCAGATGAGCTGCAACCCCAGCATCGGCGGCATCGGCAAGGGCCACCTGGTCAAAGAGGTGGACGCCATGGGCGGCGCGATGGCGCTGGCCACCGACGAAGGCGGCATCCAGTTCCGCATCCTCAACAGCTCCAAGGGCCCGGCCGTGCGCGCCACCCGCGCCCAGGCCGACCGCGTGCTCTACAAAGCCGCGATCCGCCGCATGCTGGAGAACCAGCCCAATCTGTGGTTGTTCCAGCAGGCTGTGGACGACCTCATGGTGGAGGGCGACCGCGTGGTCGGCGCTGTGACGCAGGTGGGCATCCGCTTCCGCAGCCGCACCGTGGTGCTGACCGCCGGTACCTTCCTCGACGGCAAGATCCATGTGGGCCTGAACAACTACGCCGCCGGCCGTGCGGGCGATCCGCCGGCCGTGTCGCTGTCGGCCCGGCTGAAAGAGCTGAAGCTGCCGCAGGGGCGGCTGAAGACCGGCACCCCGCCGCGCCTGGACGGCCGCAGCATCGACTACAGCCAGTGCACCGAACAACCCGGCGACGGCGTGCCCGGCGGCATGAACGCCGACCAACCGGTGCCGGTGTTCAGCTTCATGGGCAACACCGCCATGCACCCGCAGCAGGTGCCATGCTGGATCACGCACACCAACGAGCGCACGCACGACATCATCCGCAGCGGCTTCGACCGCAGCCCCATGTTCACCGGCAAGATCGAGGGCGTGGGCCCGCGCTACTGCCCGAGCGTGGAAGACAAGATCAGCCGCTTCGCTGACAAGGACAGCCACCAGATCTTCCTGGAGCCCGAGGGCCTGACCACGCACGAGGTCTACCCCAACGGCATCTCCACCAGCCTGCCGTTCGACATCCAGTACCAGCTGGTGCGCAGCATGAAGGGCCTGGAGAACGCGCATATCCTGCGGCCCGGCTACGCCATTGAGTACGACTACTTCGATCCGCGCTCGCTCAAAAGCAGCTTCGAGACCAAACTGATCCAGGGTCTGTTTTTTGCGGGCCAGATCAACGGCACCACCGGCTACGAAGAAGCGGCGGCGCAGGGCATGTTCGCCGGCATCAACGCTGCGCTGCAGTGTCGGGGCGAGGGCGCCTGGCTGCCTGGGCGCGACGAAGCCTATTTGGGCGTGCTGGTCGACGACCTCATCACCCAGGGCGTGACCGAGCCCTACCGCATGTTCACCAGCCGGGCCGAGTTCCGTCTGCAGCTGCGCGAGGACAACGCCGACATGCGCCTGACCGAAGCCGGCCGCCGCCTGGGCCTGGTGGGGGATGCGCAGTGGGACGCTTTCTGCCGCAAGCGCGATGCTGTTTCACGTGAAACAGAACGCCTGAAAGCCACCTGGGTGAATCCGCGCAATCTGCCCGCCGCCGAATCGGAGCGGGTGTTGGGCAAGGCGATTGAGCACGAGCACAACCTGTTTGATCTGCTGCGCCGGCCCGGCGTGGCCTACGCCGACCTGGTGGGGCTCGATGGCGGCAAATACACCGGGCCCGACGTTTCACGTGAAACACTCGGTGATCTGCTGGAGCCGGTGGTGGAGCAGGTGGAGATTGCCGCCAAGTACTCGGGCTACATCGACCGCCAGAAAAGCGAAGTGGAACGGTCCGCGCACTACGAAGGCCTGAAGCTGCCCGCCGACCTGGACTATTTGCAGGTGACGGCCTTGTCGTTCGAAGCGCGGCAGAAGCTGGCCAAGCACCGTCCCGAGACGCTGGGCCAGGCCTCGCGCATCTCGGGCATCACGCCGGCGAGTGTCTCGCTGCTGCTCATCCATCTGAAGAAGGGCGGGTTCAAGGGGTTCGCCACGCTGCCGGCTGCGGCCGCCGACCTGTCCTCCGACATCCCGGCATGAGCGATTTGAGAACCACCCTGC
>NZ_JALHLX010000059.1 GCF_022844385.1 Hydrogenophaga sp.
TACTGCTCCACGCCCAGGCGCGCGGCCTGTTCCTTGAGCTGAAAGTCGGTGATGCGGTTGCGCAGCGGATCGAGTTCACGCTCCAGTTGCAGGCGGCGTTCGTCGCTGGCCCGCAGCTTGGCGGTAAGGTCGTCGTACTGGCTGCGCAGCGCGCCCAGCGCTTGTTCACGTTCCAGTTTCATGGCCAGCGCGTCCTGCAGGCCGGCCTGCGCAGCAGCGTCGTTCAGGCGGCCGAGTTCGTCGGCGGCGCGCTGCTGCTCGTCCGCGAGCGACTTCTCTTGCGTGGCCGCCGTCTCCAGCGAGCGCTGCAGCTCGGCCTGGCGCGCCTGCAGGCTGCGAAGGGCGAACGTGGCTTCCTGCGCGGTGCGCTCCAGTGAGCGCTGCTGTTCACGCGCCTGGTTGAGCGAGCGTTCGGCCGCGATCACCGTGTCGTCCAGCTGCGCGTGGCGCTCCTGGCTGTCGGCCAGCTGCATGTCGAGTTCTTCAAAGCGCGCCTCGGCGGTCACGCGGCGCTCCTGCAGTTCGTCGAGCTGCGCGTCCACCTCGGCCAGGTCGGCCGCGATCTGCTCGCTGCGCGCGCGGGTCTGTTCGGCCAGCTGGGTGAGGCGCAGGGCTTCCACCTGCAGCTCGTGCGCGCGGGTGCGCGACTCGGCCGCTTCGCGGCGCGCGCTCACCAGGCGCTGCGAGGCGTCGGTGTAGGCCGCCTCCGTGCGGATGAGGCTGGAACGCGCCTGCTCGTTGATCAACACCTGCGCCTTGAGCTGTTTGTCGATGTTCTCGATGTCCTGCGCGCGCGCCAGCAGACCGGCCTGCTCGCTGTCGGGCGCGTAGAAGCTAACGCTGTGCGCGGTGACCGCGTGGCCACTGGCCACAAAGATCACCTCGCCGGGCTGCAGCTGCGCGCGCTGCGCCATGGCGTCCTCCAAGCTGGGCGCGGTCAGGCAGCCGTGCAGCCATTCGGCGAGCAGGGCCTGCTGGCCAGCGTCGTTCAGGCGCAGCCAGGCGGCCAAAGGTTTCAGGCCGCTGGTGCTCGCAGGGCTGGCACCGGCCGAAGGCGGGTTGTAGAAGGCCAGCTTGGCCGGCGGTGCGTCGTTGCCGAAGGCGCGCACCATGTCCAGGCGCGAGACCTCAAGCGCACCCAGGCGCTCGCGCAGCGCGGCTTCCAGCGCGTTTTCCCAACCGGTCTCGATGTGGACGCGGCTCCACAGGCCTTGCAGCCCGTCGAGCCCGTGTTTGACCAACCAGGGTTTGAGCTTGCCGTCGGTCTTGACCTTCTCCTGCAGCGCCTTCAGCGCTTCCAGCCGGGCCGACAGATCGGCTTGTTTGGCCGACTCCTGGTTCACCGCCTGTTGGGCGCTGCGGCGGGCCTCGTCGAGCTGGGGCACGCTGTCCTGCAACTCGTGCAGCACGGCGTCGTTCATCTCCGCCGCTTCCTGCGCGCCCGCGAGCTGGGTTTGTGCGCTCAGCAGACGGGCTTCGTCGGGCGCGGCCAGGGCGTTGCGGTCGGCGGTGAGGCGCTCGCGCCGCTGGTTGAGCGTGCGGCTCTGTTCTTCGATGCTGCGCTGCTCGGCCGCCAGCACCTGGATCTGCTGCTGCACCTGCGTGACGCTGGCGCGCTGCTCGTTGGCGCGGGCCTGGGCCTGGCGCAGGCTGTCTTCGAGCGCGGGCAAGGCGCCCGACTGTTCTTCGCCCTGCGCGGCCAGCACCACCGACTGGTCTTCGGCCTGAACCATGGATTCGGCCAGTTGCTCCAGTTCCACCGCCGCGTCTTCGCTGCGGGTGGTCCATGAAGCGATCTGTTCTTTCAGTTGCACCAGGCGCTGTTCCACGCGGGTGCGGCCCTCCACCACAAACCGTATCTCGGCTTCGAGCTTGCCGACCTCGGCGCTGGCTTCGTACAACTTACCTTGGGCCTGGTTGACCTGATCGCCTGCGGCGTAGTGCGCCTGGCGGATGGTTTCCAGCTCGCTTTCGACGCGACGCAAATCGGCGGTTCGCGACTCCAGGTCGTTGATCGCCTGGGCCGCATCGGTCTTGACCTTGACCTGATCGGCTTCGGCCTCGCTGCGCTTCATGAACCAGAGCTGGTGCTGCTTGAGCGTGACGCCGGCCTGCAGGTTGTTGTATTTGGCCGCGACCTCGGCCTGCTTCTCCAGCTTGTCGAGGTTGGCGTTGAGTTCGCGCAGGATGTCTTCGACCCGCGTGAGGTTCTCGCGCGTGTCGGCCAGGCGGTGCGCGGTCTCGCGGCGGCGTTCCTTGTATTTGGAGACACCGGCGGCTTCTTCGAGGAACAGACGCAGCTCTTCGGGCTTGCTCTCGATGATGCGGCTGATGGTGCCCTGGCCGATGATGGCGTAGGCACGCGGGCCCAGACCAGTGCCCAGGAACACGTCCTGCACGTCGCGGCGGCGCACCGGCTGGTTGTTGATGTAGTAGCTGCTGGTGCCGTCGCGCGTGAGCACGCGCTTGACGGCGATCTCGCCGAACTGGCCCCACTGGCCGCCGGCGCGGTGGTCGCTGTTGTCGAACACCAGTTCCACGCTGGAGCGGCTGGCCGGTTTGCGCGTGTTGGTGCCGTTGAAGATCACGTCCTGCATGGACTCGCCGCGCAGCTCGGAGGCCTTGGACTCGCCCAGCACCCAGCGCACCGCGTCCATGATGTTGGACTTGCCACAACCGTTCGGCCCGACCACGCCCACCAGTTGCCCCGGGAGCATGAAATTGGTCGGTTCGGCGAAGGACTTGAAGCCCGAGAGCTTGATGGAGTTGAGACGCACGGCGCTGCCCGATGACTGACTGGAGGAGAAACGCCCGCCCTTGGCCGACGACGCGAGCGAAATGATACCCCGCTGACCCCGCGCGCCGGCCCCGGGACGGTCGGCAAGAAACCGACCAAGTCCCCTGCGGCTGGGTGCCGGCCGGGGCAAACGGATAATCGCCGGATGAATCCGCTTTTGACCCGCCTCCAGCCCTACCCATTCGAGCGGCTGCGCCGGCTGTTCGCCGACATCACCCCCAACCCGGACTTGCGACCCATCAGCCTGGGCATTGGCGAGCCGAAACACGCCGCTCCCGACTTCCTGAAGCAAGCCCTGGCCGCCGCACTGGACACAGGTCTCTCCAGCTACCCGGCCACCGCGGGCGAGCCCGGCCTGCGCGGAGCCTGCGCGGCCTGGGTGCACCGGCGCTACGGAGTCACAGTGAATCCGGCCACCCAGGTGCTGCCTGTCAACGGCTCGCGCGAGGCCTTGTTTGCCTTTGCCCAGACCGTGGTCGACCCGACCCGGGCGGGCGCCACGGTGGTGTTTCCCAATCCCTTCTACCAAATCTACGAGGGCGCGGCCCTGCTGGCGGGCGCCGTGCCGTTTTATGTGGCCAGTGACCCGGCCCGCAATTTCGCGGCCGACTGGGGCAGCGTGCCGGCCGAGGTCTGGGCCCGCACCCAACTGCTCTTTGTGTGTTCGCCCGGCAACCCGGCGGGTGCGGTGATGCCGCTGGACGAGTGGCGCAAGCTGTTCGAACTCAGCGACCGGCATGGCTTCGTGATCGCCTCCGACGAGTGCTACAGCGAGATCTACTTCCGCGACGAACCGCCGCTGGGTGGGCTCGAAGCCGCACAGGCGCTCGGGCGCGCCGATTTCCGCAACCTCATGAGCTTCACCAGCCTGTCCAAGCGCAGCAATGTGCCGGGCCTGCGCAGCGGCTTTGTGGCGGGCGACGCTGCGCTGATCAAACCTTTTCTGCTTTACCGCACCTACCACGGTGGCGCCATGAGCCCGGCCGTGCAGGCGGCCAGCGCGGCGGCCTGGGGCGACGAAGCGCATGTGGTCGACAACCGGCGCCAATACCGCGAGAAGTTCGCCCAGGTCACGCCGCTGCTGGCCGAGGTGCTGGATGTGGCCTTGCCCGACGCGTCGTTTTACCTGTGGGCGGGCGTTCCGGCGTCGTTTGCAGACGTCAGCGCCGGTCTGGGTGCCGACGAAGCATTCGCCCGCGCCTTGCTGGCTCAATACAATGTGACGGTTCTCCCCGGCAGCTACCTGGCGCGCGATTTCAACGGTTCGAATCCCGGCGCGGGCCGCGTGCGCATGGCCCTGGTGGCCGAACCCGCCGAATGCCTGGAAGCGGCGCACCGCATTCGCGCCTTCATGGCCGGGCAACGCTGATCCTTCCTCCCACAATTCCCTCCTTTGACCAGACCCATGACCCAACAACTGCAAAGCCTGATCGACAACGCCTGGGACCAGCGCGCCGAACTCTCTCCCGCCACCGCACCCAAGGAAGTGCTGGACGCGGTGGAACACGTGATCGCAGAACTCAACAATGGCCATCTGCGCGTGGCCACGCGTGAGGCTGTGGGCCAGTGGACGGTGCACCAGTGGATCAAGAAGGCCGTGCTGCTGTCGTTCCGCCTCAAGGACAACGAAATCATGCGCGCCGGTGACCTGGGCTTCTTCGACAAGGTCAAGACCAAGTTTTCGCACCTGAGCGAAGCCGAGATGAAAGCCACCGGCGTGCGCGTCGTGCCGCCAGCCGTGGCCCGCCGTGGCAGCTTCATCGCCAAGGGCGCGATCCTCATGCCCAGCTACGTGAACATCGGCGCCTACGTCGACGAAAACACCATGGTCGACACCTGGGCCACGGTCGGCTCCTGCGCGCAAATCGGCAAGAACGTGCACCTCTCGGGTGGCGTGGGCATCGGCGGTGTCCTGGAGCCCTTGCAAGCGGGTCCCACCATCATTGAAGACAACTGTTTCATCGGCGCGCGCTCCGAGGTGGTTGAGGGTGTGGTCGTCGAAGAGAACTCCGTGCTCGGCATGGGCGTGTACCTTGGCCAGAGCACCCCCATCTTCAACCGCGAGACCGGCGAGGTGGTGTTTGGCCGCGTACCGAGCGGCAGCGTGGTGATCAGCGGCAGCCTGCCCAAGAAGACGGCCTCGGGCAAGGACTACAGCACTTACGCAGCCATCATCGTCAAGACGGTGGACGCGCAGACACGCTCGAAAACGAGCTTGAACGATCTCCTCCGCGACTGAACATGATGCCCCCACGCTCCACCGCTTCGCGGGTCGCTGCCCCCCAAGGGGGCTGGCCTTGCTTGGGACGGCCCGGCGCGGCGGCCTGCCTCACTGTACGTATTCACTTGAAGGGATCAGCATGAGCAGCGGAACAATGGAGCGCATCCTGCGCCTGATGGCCGACAAGAAGGCCTCGGACGTGTACCTGACGGCGCATGCGCCGGCCATGATCAAGATCAACGGCCAGACCATTCCGATCAACAGCCAGGTCTTGCCCCCCGAGGCGCCGCGCAACCTGCTCTCGGAGATCATTCCCTCCACCCGCATGGAAGAGCTTCAGGAAACCGGCGAGCTCAACATGGCCGTGCCGCTGGAGGCGCTCGGCAACTTCCGCATCAGCGCATTCCGCCAGCGCGGCAACATCGCGGTGGTGATCCGGTTCATCCCGGGCGACATCCCGGCGCTCGATTCACTCAACGTGGCGCCCGTGCTGGCCGACCTGGTGATGGAAAAACGCGGCCTGGTGCTGATGGTGGGCGCCACCGGCGCCGGAAAGAGCACCACGCTGGCGGCCATGATCGATCATCGCAACGAGTGCGCCAGCGGCCACGTGCTCACCATTGAAGACCCGATCGAATACGTCTACAAGAACAAGAAATCGGTGGTGAACCAGCGCGAGATCGGTCCCGACACAGCTTCGCTGCAGATCGCGCTGAAGAACGCACTGCGCCAGGCGCCCGACGTCATCCTGATCGGCGAGATTCGCGACCGCGAAACCATGTCGGCCGCGATTGCCTACGCGCAGTCGGGCCACCTGTGCCTGGCCACTCTGCACGCCAACAACAGCTACCAGGCGCTCAACCGCATCCTGAGCTTCTACCCGGTCGAGGTGCGCCCCACCATGCTGGGTGACCTGGCCGCCGCGCTGCGCGCCATCGTCTCACAACGCCTGCTGCGCACCCACACCGGGGGCCGCGTGCCTGCCATGGAAGTGCTGCTCAACACCTCGCTGATCGCCGACCTGATCCAGAAGGCCGACTTCTCCGGCGTGCGCGAGGCCATGGAAAAGTCGCTGGCCGACGGCTCACAGAGTTTCGAACAGGACCTTGCGCGGCTGATCAACGATGGCCTGGTCACACGCAACGAAGGTCTGGCCCAGGCCGATTCGCCCAACAACCTGCTGTGGCGCCTGCAGAACGACTTTCATGCGAACAAGTCGAACGACGCAGCGCACGCCACCGACGAAGATGCCGCCGAGAACGCCACCTTCACCGAGTTCACGCTCGACGTGAAGTATTGACTCCATGACAGACACCCTGCGCCTGACCGAACAGCTCATCGCCCGCGCCTCCGTCACGCCGCGCGATGAAGGCTGCCAGTCAGTCATTGCGCAGCGTCTTGAGGCCCTGGGCTTCCGCTGCGAAACCATCGAGAGCGGCCCAGACGATTTCCGCGTAACCAACCTCTGGGCTCGCCTGGGCACGGGCCAGCAACCCACGCTGATTTTTGCCGGCCACACCGACGTGGTGCCCACGGGCCCGACCACCGCCTGGGGCAGCGATCCGTTCGCCCCTACGCACCGCGACGGCAAGCTTTATGGTCGCGGCGCGAGCGACATGAAAACCTCGCTCGCCGCCATGGTGGTGGCGTGCGAGGAGTTCGTGGCTGAACACCCAAGACCCTCCATCGACATCGCCTTTCTGCTCACCAGCGACGAAGAAGGCCCTGCCCTGGATGGCACAGTGGTGGTCTGCGAGTTGCTCAAACAACGCGGCGAGCGGCTCGACTGGTGCATCGTGGGCGAACCCACCTCGGTGGAACGCACCGGCGACATGATCAAGAACGGCCGCCGCGGCACCATGAGCGGCAAGCTCACGGTCAAGGGCATCCAGGGCCACATTGCCTACCCGCACCTCGCCAAGAACCCGATCCACCTCGCCGCGCCCGCGCTGGCCGAACTGGCCGCCACGACCTGGGACGCCGGCAACGCATTTTTCCCGCCCACCAGCTGGCAGATCAGCAACATCCACGGCGGCACGGGTGCGAGCAATGTGATCCCGGGCACCGTGGTGATCGACTTCAACTTCCGTTTCTCCACCGAGTCCACCCCCGAGGGTTTGCAGCAACGCGTGACCGATATCCTGGCCCGACACGGCCTGCAAGCCGGCAGCGGCTACGACCTCGCCTGGACACTGGGCGGGCGCCCCTTCCTCACGCCGCCCGGCACGCTGGTGGAGGCCGTGCGCGCAGCCATCTTTGATGAAACCGGCATCACGACCGAACTCTCCACCACCGGCGGCACCAGCGACGGGCGCTTCATTGCCCAGGTATGCCCCCAAGTGATCGAACTCGGCCCACCCAACGCCACCATCCACAAGATCGACGAGCATGTGGCCGTGGCCGACATCGAACCGCTCAAGAACATCTACCGCTGCACGCTGGACAAGCTGTCCCGTCTTGGCGGCTCTCCCGACTGAGCGCCCCGTGAAACTGAAAGAACTGCTGGCTGCGGCCGCCCGCCGCCTGGACGCGGCCCGACTGGCTTATGGCCACGGCACCACCAACGCGCGCGACGAGGCCATCTGGCTCGTGCTGTGGCAGCTCGGCCTGCCGCTGGACAGCGACCTGGACGCCCTCGCCCGCCAGCCCGTGACACCCGAGCAGCAAGCCGAGGTGAACGCCTTGATCCAGCGGCGCATCGACACCCGCGAACCGGCGGCCTACCTCACCGGCGAAGCCTGGCTGCAAGGCGTGTCCTTCCACGTGGACCGGCGCGCCATCGTGCCGCGCAGCTTCATTGCCGAGCTGCTGGCCGAAGGCTCGATCGACCCCTGGCTGGACGAAAAAACCCGCGACGTGCTGGACCTGTGCACCGGCAACGGCAGCCTGGCCGTGCTCGCGGCCATGGCGTACCCCGATGTTCGCGTGACCGGCGCCGACATTTCCCCGGACGCGCTGGAAGTCGCACGCATCAACGTAGCGCGCCACGAACTGCAGCATCGCATCCGGCTGGTGGAGTCCGACGGCCTGCAGAACTGCCCCGGCCCCTGGGACCTTGTGTTGTGCAACCCGCCCTACGTGAACGCGCGCAGCATGGCCGCACTGCCACCCGAATACCGCGCCGAACCGGCCCTGGCGCTGGACGGCAACACCGCCGGCAACGTCGACGGCATGGATTTCGTGCGTACCCTCATCCGCGACCTGCCCAAGCGCCTCAAACCCCAGGGCGTGCTGGTGCTCGAAATCGGCAACGAACGCGAGCACTTTGAAGCCGCGTTTCCCCACCTGGAAGTCGTCTGGCTGGCCACCAGCGCCGGCGACGACCAAGTCCTTTTGCTCACCCTTGAATCCCTTTTGGCGCTGCCCACTTCGCAGACGCCCGCTCCATGATCACCTTGAAAAACCTTGTCCTTCGCCGCGGTGTGAAGGTCCTGCTCGACAACGCGTCGTGCACCATCAACCCGGGTGAAAAAGTCGGCCTCGTGGGGCGCAACGGCGCGGGCAAGTCCAGCCTGTTCGGCCTGCTCAACCACACGCTGCACGAAGACAAAGGCGACTTCTACGTGCCACCGCAGTGGCGCATGGCTCAGGTGGCGCAGGACATGCCGGAGACCGAGGAATCTGCCACGCAGTTCGTGATCGAGGGCGACGTGACCCTGCTCGCCGCACAGCAGGAGGTGACTGCCTCGGAAGACAGTGGCGACGGTGAACGCATGGCCCACGCCTACATGGCCCTGCACGATGCTGGCGCACACGACGCACCCGCACGTGCCCAGGCTCTCATCCTCGGCCTGGGTTTTCGCACCGACGAACTGGAGCGCCCGGTCAACAGCTTTTCGGGTGGCTGGCGCATGCGCCTGCAGCTTGCGCGCGCCCTCATGTGCCCAAGCGAGTTGCTGCTGCTCGACGAGCCCACCAACCACCTGGATCTCGACGCGCTCGTGTGGCTGGAAGCCTGGCTCAAGCGCTACGAAGGCACGATGCTGGTCATCAGCCACGACCGCGAATTCCTCGACGCGGTGACCAACGTCACCATCCACATCCACACCGCACAGCTCACCCGCTACGGCGGCAACTACAGCCGCTTCGAGGACATGCGCGCCGAGCAGATGGCGCTGCAGCAGTCGGCGTATTCGCGTCAGCAGGACAAGATGGCGCACCTGCAGAAATTCATCGACCGCTTCAAGGCCAAGGCCAGCAAGGCCAAGCAGGCGCAGAGCCGTGTGAAGGCGCTGGAGCGCATGGAGAAGATCGGTCCGGTGCTGGCCGACGCCGACTTCACCTTCGAATTCACCGAGCCGCAAAACCTGCCCAACCCGATGCTGGCCATGAGCGACGCCAGCTTTGGCTACCCACCACCCGACGAAGGCAGTGAGCCCACCGTGATCGTGCGCAACATCAGCCGCTCGGTGCTGGCGGGACAGCGCATCGGCATTCTGGGTGCCAACGGCCAGGGCAAGTCCACCGTGGTCAAAACCATCGCGCGCGACCTGCAACCCATCGCCGGCGAGATCACCGAAGGCAAGGGCCTGAACATCGGTTATTTCGCGCAACAGGAACTCGACGTGCTGCGCCCGGCCGACACACCGCTGGAACACATGATCCGCCTGGTGCGGGAATGCACCGCTGAAGGCCGCCTGAGCGGCCAGCCCACGCGTGAGCAAGACCTGCGCAGTTTCCTGGGCAACTTCAACTTCACCGGCGACCAGGTCAAACAAAGCGTGGGCAGCATGAGCGGCGGCGAAAAGGCCCGCCTGGTGCTGTGCATGATCGTCTGGCAGCGCCCCAACCTGCTGCTGCTCGACGAGCCCACCAACCACCTGGACCTCGCCACGCGCGAGGCCCTGTCGGTGGCGCTCAACGAGTTCGAAGGCACTGTGATGCTGGTCAGCCACGACCGCGCGTTGCTGCGCGCCGTGTGCGACGAGTTCTGGCTGGTCTCGCGCGGCGGCATCGAACCCTTCGACGGTGACCTCGACGACTACCAGCGCTACCTGCTGGACATGGCCAAGCAGTCACGCGAGGCCCAGCGCCAGGAACAACGCGATGCACAACGCACGCCGGCCGCGGCGCCAGTGGCGGCACCCGAGCAGAAGCGCAACGACGCCCAGCGCCGCCAGCAACTGGCCGAGAAAACCAAGCCGCTGAAGAAGGAGCTGGAGCAGACCGAGAAGCGCATGGCACAGCTCGCCCAGGACAAATCCCGCCTGGAGGCAACCCTGGGACAACCACTCAGCCCGGCCGACCTGGCCAAAAACGGCAAACAACTCAAGGCCGTGAACGACGAGAACGAAGCCCTTGAGGCGCGCTGGCTGGAGCTCACCGAAGCCATCGAAGCCGTGAACGCCTGAGCTTCTGACAAGCCGCCAGTGGCACGGCCTGGGGGCGAGGTAAAAAGCAGCTAGAGTGCAGGCTCTACTGCTTTTGTATCCACCTCAACGCTCAGGAGTCTTTCGAATGATGTCCATTCTCGGCACCCTTTTCATCGGCCTCATCGCCGGTTTCATTGCACGCGCCATCAAGCCCGGCAACGACAGCATGGGCTGGATCATGACCGCTCTGCTCGGTGTCGCCGGTGCTTTCGTGGCGGGGTATCTTGGCGCAGCACTGGGCTTCTACCGCCAGGGTGATCCGGTCGGCTTCATTGCGTCGGTGATCGGCGCGATCATCCTGCTGGTGATCTACGGCTTCTTCAAGAAGCGCTGAGTCCTTGCGGGGCGCCCTGCCCGCTGCAGTGCATGCAGCGGGCAACAAAAAAGCCCTGATCTTTCGATCAGGGCTTCACATGTTTTGGTGGGACGTGCGGGGGTCGAACCCACGACAAACGGATTAAAAGTCCGCTGCTCTACCAACTGAGCTAACGTCCCATCAGGGCTTCACATTCGACACACTGTTTGCACATTGTGTATCCCGCGAAGCCTCAAATTATAACTTCTTTTTCGGGGCCATTTGAAGACCTCTTCAAGATTGCTTGTGCATCTTTCGCCAAGTTGTTCATCACCCAACCTGCAGCGCAGAAACCAAACGCTGCCGTGACGCTCACCACCGAGCCATAACCGTGGCAGTTGAGTGAGCCGTCAACGTCCTCGATGTTGCAAGACGCATCGGGCGGCGCCACAGTTTCGCGGCTGAACACGCAGCCAACACCCATGCGTCCCGTGCGCGCGCCGCCGTGGTGTTTGCGCAGGCGATAGCGCAACTGCGCGAGCAAGGGGTCGTGTGTCACCTCGCTCAGATCAGCGACGTCAACCGCGTGAGCGAGTCGCTTGCCGCCCGCCGCACCCACCGTGATGAATGGCACCGAGTGGGCGATGGCCCAGCCGGCCAGGGTGGTCTTGGCACGCACCTGGTCACAAGCATCGATGACCGCCGAGGGCAAACCTTCAAGACCGGACACACCGTGCAGCAACGCGGGCCAGTTCTCTGGCGTGACGAACTCGTCGATCACATCGACGCCGCAATCGGGATGAAACAGCGCGATGCGGTCGCGCATCGCCTCGGCCTTGGCCCGGCCCAGCGTCGGCTCCAAGGCATGGATCTGCCGGTTGATGTTGGATTCGGACACGTGATCGAGGTCGATCAAGGTGAGACGCCGCACGCCGCTGCGCGCCAGGGCCTCCACCGCCCACGACCCCACCCCACCGATGCCCACCACCACCACGTGCGCGTTGAAGATGCGCTGCGCACCATCGACACCGTAGAGCCGGCGCAGCCCGCCAAAGCGGCGCTCGAATCGCTCGTTCTTGTCCTGGGTCACTCGCGGTCCAGCAACCATATCTGGAACCGGAAACCACCGATGGCACCGAGCACGATGCCGGTGACCGCGATGATGCTGGTCAGGCTCAAGGTGGACAGACCCGACATGCCCTGGCCGACCGTGCAGCCCAGCGCGGTGACGCCCCCCACGCCCATGCAAACAGCACCGGCCATGTGCAAGGCCGTGTCTTGCGTGCTGCGGAATCCTTCCCAGCGAAAGCTGCCTTCGAGGACGGCGCACACAAACGCGCCGACCACCATGCCCACCACCGTGACAACACCAAAGGTGAGCACCTTGGAGGTGTCGCTGAAAAAGATGAGCCAGTCCAGCGTGTAGGCCATGGGTGCGGTGAAGGTCAGCGCGTCCATGCGGCCGGTGTTGCTGCCCAGGAAGACGGCATCCAGCGTTTCGGGGTGCTCGGCCACAAAACCGAGCCGGCCACTGACCCACCACATGGCGGTCACCACCAGCCCGAGCCCGAAGCCGGCGAGCAGGTTGTTGCCGGTGCGGAAATCACGTCCCAGCAGCGCCCAGACCACCAGGGCGCCACCGACCACCAGCGCGAACAACAATCCCGTGACCGCAGGCGCCGAGCCCATGACAGTGGCGAGCCAGGCGGGCAACGCGGAGCCCGATGCCATGTTGAAGGAGACGGTGTCCACCGTATTCACACGCAGGACGGCGGTCACGCCGCGCAGGGTGGCAAACGCGGCGATGCCCATGACGAAAAAAACCACCAGCGACTTCAGGCTGCCAGCACCGATGCGCACCAGCGTCTTGCTGCCGCAGCCCGAGGCCAGCACCATGCCGAAACCGAACAAGGCCCCACCCACCACCGCAGAGAGCCAGATGACGCGCGGACCGGTGTAAATGCTTTGCGCGGGATCGATCCAGCCGACCCAGGCCATGCCGTAGAAGCCGATCATCGCGATGCCCACCGCCATGCCCCACATGCGCATGCGCGTCCAGTCGCCCATGTTCACGATGTCGCTGATCGCGCCCATGGTGCAGAAGTGCGTGCGTTGCGCGATGAACCCAAAAACAAGGGCCACTGCGAAAGCGGCCCAGAGGACGAGGGTATTGAGTTTGGCGAGGTCGGCGATTTCCATGGCCGCCATTGTAGGAGGCGGGCATAGTCCCTTCTGCGCCGATAGCCACGTGCCGAGGCACGTGGCTCATGTCAACGCAGGCGGGCCAGCCGTTCGCGGGCCGCAGCAGCAGCCTCGGAGTTCGGATGCGCCTTCACCAGGTTTTCAAGCGTGCTCTTCGCGGTGCGCGCGTCTTTCAGTTCAACGTGACTGTTGGCCATGGCGAGCATGGCCTCGGGCGTGCGCATGTGGGCTGGAAATTCACGCACCAGACGGCTGTGGGTGGCCACGGCTTCCTTGTAGGCGCGGATGGCGTACTGCGCGTTGCCCAGCCAGTACAGCACCGAAGGCGTGTAGCCGCTGGCGGGGTAACGCTGCAGGAACGACGCGTAGGCTGCCGCTGCCGGCTGGAACTCGGACTTGCGCAGCTGCGCCATGGCGGCTTCGAAGTCGGCCTTTTCAGCCGGCGCGGCAGTGAAGGTCTGGCCGTCAAACTCGATGCGCAGCGGCTCTACCTGGCGCAGACGCTCGTCGATGCCGGCCTGCACGTCTTTCTGCTGCCGTTGCAGCTCGGACACCTCACGCGCCAACTGCTCGTTCTGGCCCCTCAGGCGCGCAAGCTCGGCCCGCAGCTGCTCGATCTGGTTGGACAGCTCCAGCAGGCTGCGGCGCATACCCGCATCGCCTTCGCGCGCTTCGGCCGCAGCACTGTCGGCAGCCTGCTTGTTGGCATCCACCTTCTGCCGCAGCTCGATGATGGCCTTGCGCGCCTCGTCGTCACCAAACAAGGCTTGGGCCTGCAAGGGCCACACCATGGCAAGAAGAAGCGCCCAGGGCGCGGCGGAGGTCAGCTTCATGTTCAACGGTAGGTCAGTTCAACGCGGCGGTTCTTGGCGAATGAAGCTTCGTCCAGACCCACTTGAGCGGGCTTCTCTTCGCCAAAGCTCACGGCTTCCATCTGCGCTTCGGTCACGCCCAGCAGACCCAGCGCGCGGCGCACGGCCTCGGCACGCTTCTGGCCCAGCGCCAGGTTGTATTCGCGGCCACCGCGCTCGTCGGTGTGACCTTCAAGATTCACACGGCGGGTGCGGTTGGCGTTGAGGTAACGCGCATTGGCTTCCAGCGTAGCTGCCGAGTCGGCCTTGACTTCGAAGCTGTCGTAGTCGAAATAGATGATGCGTGCCACGGCGGCGGGCTGGGCCGAATCGGCACCGCCCACGGACACGCCGGAGACGCCACGCGGATCGACAGCGCCACCCTGGCCACCTGCGGCACCGCCGGAACCGAGTGCAGAGCCAGAACGGTCTTCAACCGGCACGTCGTCGAGCTTCACACCGGAACTGCAAGCGGCCAGCGCGGCGGCCAGGCCCAGCCCGGCCACCAGGCGCAGGCCGCGCTGCAGGCGCGTGTTTCGAATGGCGGATGGGTTCGAGAGGGTGTTCATGGAGAGATTCCTTGGAAACAAAAAAAGAATGGGTGCGGGAGCCCTCAGGGGCCCATGGTGCGAATCAGCGCAGGAACGGGCCCCATTCGGGCTCGCGTATGTCGCCTTGTGCACCGGCCAGGCGCGTTTTGATGCGTCCGTCCACCGTGGTCGTCATCAGGGCTTCCTGGCCCTTCTCGCGGGTGGCGTAAATGATCATGCGGCTGTTGGGCGCGAAGCTGGGGCTCTCGTCGGCGCTCGACTCGGTGAGTGCCGTCACGGTACCACTGGCCAGCTCCATCACGTGCAGGCGGAACGCCCCATTGACGCGGGAGATGAAGGCCAGCCAGCGCCCGTCCGGGCTGGGCGCGGGGGAGATGTTGTAGTTGCCGGTGAAGGTCAGGCGCTGGGCGTTGCCGCCCTGCGCACCCATGCGGTAGACCTGCGGAGAACCGCCGCGGTCGCTCACAAAGTAAATGGACTTGCCGTCCGGGCTGAACACCGGTTCGGTGTCGATGCTGGCCGACTGGCTCAATCGGCGCGGCTCGCCGCCGTTGGCGTCCATGGCGTACACCTGCGCACTGCCTGAGAGCGACAGCGTGGCCACCACCGAACGGCCATCGGGCGACCACGAGGGAGCGCTGTTGGAGCCCTTGAAATTGGCCAGCAGGCGCCGCTTGCCCGAAGCCACGTCGTGCGCGTAAATCACGGGCTTGCGCGCTTCGAACGACACATAAGCCAGTTGGGCGCCACCCGGTGCCCAGCTCGGCGAGATGATGGGTTCGGGGCTGGTGAGGGCCGCACGCGCGTTCTCCCCATCGGCATCGGCCACCCAGAGGTTGTGGCGCTGCGCCGTTTTGGTCACATAGGCGATGCGGGTAGAAAACACGCCCTTCTCGCCGGTGATCTTCTCGTAAATGAAGTCGGCCACGCGGTGCGCAGCCAGGCGCAGGTCTTGTGCGCCCACCGGGTAGCTCAGGCCGCCCAGGTCTTGCCCACGCACCACGTCCCACAGTCGGAAACGCACGTCGAAGCGGCCATCGGCCAGCTTGGTGACGCTGCCGGTGAGCAGGGAGTCGGTCCTGCGCTCGCGCCAGGGGCCGAGATCGGGGCGGGAGGTTTCGTCCAGACCGCCTGCGATGGGGTCGACGAAGCGGAACTGGCCGCTGCGCTCCAGGTCGGCGCGCACGATGGCGGCGATGTTTTCACTGGCAACGTCGTTGCCGCGAAAACCCACGGCAGAAAACGGGAACTGGGTGAGACCGACGCCGGCGACCTCGACCCGGAATTGGGCCTGAGATGCCAAAGGCCAGGCGAGCAAAGGGAGGGTGGAAACCAGGCCGAGCGCGCGGCGTCTCGGAATCAGGGGCGGCGCGTTGTGTCGGTTCAAATCCAGCATGCTGAGTGTGTCGCTTGTCCTGAGGTGGCAGCAGGGACAAAGCGCCCTGCACAGCCAACCGATAATAACGGAGGCATACGGCCCTCCCGTGACAAGATGTGTGCACGCAGGGCCGTCGCTTGTGGTGCAAGGCTGACTCGCCACAGTGCGGAATGTTCCGCAGGCCGGCACACTTTGGGACCGATCCGCTTTTGACCGCATCCAACAACACCAGCCCGCCACTGGCCGGCACACTGACCCAGCGCCTGCTGCGCCTTTGGCCCTACTTCCGCTCGGCCAAGACCGGCATTGCCCTGGCGGCGGTCAGCACGCTGATCGGTGCGCTGACCGAGCCCTTGATTCCGGCCCTGCTCAAAACCTTGCTGGACCGCGGCTTTGCCGAGGGCAACATCGAACTCTGGATGGTGCCGGTGGCGCTCATGGGCCTGTTCGGCATCCGTGGCCTGGCGGGCTTTGTGGCGCAGTACACGCTCTCCTACACAGCCAGTCTGGGCTTGCTCAACCTGCGCCGGGCCATGTTCGTCAAACTCAACGACGCGCAAATGACGCTGTTCGCCCGCCAGAGCGCGAGCAAACTGTCGAACACGCTGGTGTACGAGGTACAGACCGGCTCGCAGATGCTGGTGTCTGCCTTCCTCACGCTCACCAAGGACAGCCTCACCGTGCTGGCACTGCTGGGCTACCTGTTCTACCTGAACTGGAAGCTCACGCTGATCGTGATGCTGGTGTTCCCCGGGCTGATCCTGATCATGCGTGTGTTATCGCGGCGGCTCTACAAGCTCACCCGCGACAGCCAGACCGCCACCGACGAACTGGCCTACGTGGTGGAAGAAAACGCGCTGGCGCACCGCATGGTGCGCCTGCACGGCGCGCAGGCGCGCCAGACCGAGCGCTTTGACGTGCTCAGTCTGGCGTTGCGCCGGCTGGCGCTCAAGTCCACCATCGCCATGGCGGCCATGACACCGCTCACGCAGCTGCTCGCCTCCGCGGCACTGTCGGCGGTGATTGCGGTGGCGCTGTGGCAGAGCAGCAGCAGCGGCGTCACGGTGGGCAACTTCGTGGCCTTCGTCACTGCCATGCTGATGCTGATCACGCCGATCCGGCACCTGGCCGAAATCACCGCGCCCATCACGCGCGGCCTCGCGGCCCTGGAGCGAGGGCTGGAACTCATCGAAAACACGCCCGAACAATCCAGCGGAACGCACACGACCGATCGGGTGACGGGTTCGATCACGCTGAGCGGCGTGTGGGTGCGCTACCCGGCCAAGGACGACCAGGTCGTGCAAAGCGACGACGACAGCCTGGTGGCCCTGCGCGGCGTCTCGCTGGACATCCACCCCGGTGAGGTCGTGGCCTTCGTGGGCCCGTCGGGTTCCGGCAAGACCACCCTGGTCAACCTGCTGCCGCGTTTCGTGGAGATCGAGCGCGGCGACATCCGGCTCGACGGCGTGCCGCTGGCCGACTGGGACCTGCGCAGCCTGCGCCGCCAGTACGCCATGGTGAGCCAGGACGTGGTGATGCTCAACGACACGCTGGCCGCCAATGTGGCGCTGGGCGCACTGGGCAACGAGGTTGACGAAGACCGCGTGCGCGCCGCGCTCGAGTCGGCCAACCTCGGCGAGCTGGTCGAACGCCTGCCCCAGGGCATCCACAGCAACGTGGGCCACAACGCGGCCGAGCTCTCGGGCGGTCAGCGCCAGCGCCTCGCCATCGCCCGAGCGATCTACAAGGACGCGCCCATCCTGATCCTGGACGAAGCCACATCGGCGCTGGACAACGAATCGGAACGGCTGGTGCAGGACGCACTGGCCCGTCTGATGAAGGGCCGCACCACGCTCGTGATCGCGCACCGCCTCTCCACCATCGAACACGCCGACCGCGTGGTGGTGCTGGCTGACGGCCGCATCAGCGAACAGGGCACGCACCGCGAATTGCTGCACGCCGATGGACTCTACGCGCGGTTGCACTCGCAGAGCTTCAGGCCTGAGCCAGAAGCCTGAAGAGCGCGTCTACAGCAGCACGATGTCGTACTGCTCCTGTGTCATCGAGCCCTCGCTCTGGAGCGAAATGGGCTTGCCGATGAAGTCCGACAGACCCGCGAGGTGGGCCCGCTCTTCGTCGAGGAAGAGTTCCACCACCTTGGCCGAGGCCACCACACGAAATTCGCGCGGGTTGAATGCGCGGGCTTCGCGCAGGATCTCGCGCAGGATGTCGTAGCACACGCTGCGCGCGGTTTTCACCACCCCCTTGCCACTGCAGGCTTCGCAGGGCTCACTGAGCATGTGGGCCAGCGACTCGCGCGTGCGCTTGCGCGTCATCTCCACCAGGCCCAGCTGCGAAAAACCGCCGGTCATGGTTTTGACGCGGTCGCGTGCGAGCTGTTTGCGGAACTCGCCGAGCACGGAATCGCGGTGGTCTTCGCGCACCATGTCGATGAAATCCACGATCACGATGCCGCCCAGGTTGCGCAGGCGCAATTGCCGCGCAATGGCCTGCGCCGCTTCCAGGTTGGTGCGGAACACGGTGTCGTCGAAATTGCGTGCGCCCACAAAACCGCCGGTGTTCACGTCCACCGTGGTCAGTGCCTCGGTCTGGTCAATCACCAGGTAGCCGCCCGACTTCAGGTCGACCCGGCGGCTGAGCGCGCGCACGATGTCTTCGTCCACATTGAACAGGTCAAAGATCGGGCGCTCGCCGCTGTAGTGCTGCAGCTTGGCCACGGTGTCGGGCATGAACTCGGCGGCGAATGTGGTGAGCAGACCGTGCTGCTCGCGCGAATCGATGCGGATGGAATGGGTGTCGGCGCCCACCAGATCGCGCAGCACGCGCTGCATCAGGTTGAGGTCTTCGTGCAGGAGTGTGGCCGAAGGCTGGCGGGTCGACGCCTCCTTGATGCGCAGCCAGGTCTTGCGCAGGTAGGCCGTGTCGTCGGTCAGCTCTTCGTCGGTGGCGTCTTCGGCATTGGTGCGCAGGATGAAGCCCCCTGCGGCACTGCCGTCGGTGGTGGCCGTCAACTGCAGCAAGCGCTGGCGCAGCGCTTCGCGTTGCGCCGGGGGAATCTTCTGCGACACACCGATGTGGTTGTCCTGCGGCAGAAACACCAGCAATCGCCCCGCAATGCTGATCTGTGCGGTGAGGCGCGCGCCCTTGGTACCGATGGGGTCCTTGAGCACCTGCACCATCAGCGCCTGGCCCTCGAAGATCTGGCGCTCGATCGGCAGCACGGGGTTGGGCGTGAGCAGTTTGCCGTTGGCGCCAGCCGCCTGCCCGGTATCACCGGCTGCGGGCGCGCTTGCGCGCGGGGCGGCGTGTTTGGCCGCGATGTTCGGCATGAGGTCGGCCACATGCAGAAAGGCCGCACGGTCCAGCCCGATGTCGATGAAGGCCGACTGCATGCCGGGCAGCACGCGCGACACCTTGCCCAGGTAAATGTTGCCGACCAGACCACGCTCCAGCGTGCGCTCCAGGTGCACTTCCTGCACCGCCCCCTGCTCCACCACCGCCACCCGCGTTTCCTGCGGTGACCAATTGATCAGAATGTCCTGGCTCATGGGGCCCTTCTCTGTGGCGTGATGCGGTTCAGATCAGCGGCACACCGGCGGCGTGCAGCACCTGCGATGTCTCGTGCGCGGGCAGGCCCATGATGCCCGAATAGCTGCCGCTGATGTGGCTCACCCAGAGGCTGGCACGCCCCTGGATGGCATAGGCCCCGGCCTTGCCCATGGGCTCGCCGCTGGCCACGTAGCGCGCGAT
>NZ_JALHLX010000060.1 GCF_022844385.1 Hydrogenophaga sp.
GTCGAAGAATGACGCTGAATGAAGAGCCCGCTCCTAACTTACTTGTGACACGAATTGCTGCTTGATGATCGCGAAGGATTCCGTGCACGACTGACATGCCAAGGCCAGTGCCTTCCCCCACAGCCTTCGTCGTAAAAAAGGGCTCGAAAAGACGTGCCAGTGTGATGCTGTCCATTCCACAGCCGTTGTCTTCTACACAAACACAAACGTTCTCCTCGGACCAGTCTTCAGGGTCGGTGACAAGCAACACCTCTCCAGGTCCAGTGGCTTTCCCCGCTAGGGCTGCGCAGGTGGAGACTGAAATTCGCAGCAGTCCATGGTCCAAATCACTGATTGCGTGGACTGCGTTCGTGCACAGATTGAGAATGACTTGGTGCAACTGTGACGGATCCACATACACCAGTGGGGTTCCGGGATCAATATGCGTATTTCGGACTTCTTGGACATCAAGTTCGACATCGTTGACACCGTGTTCGGCACCGCAGTCAGTGAGGTACTTTTACCTCCCTCGAGAACACCCAGCGGACCATGGATTGTTGGCTACTCAATGGTTGTGCTGAGTGGTGTCCTTGATCCTGCTAGGCGCCGCAGGCTTGCCTACACCTCGTCGCTGGCCGCCCCAACTCGCTCTGCCTTCCCAGGCGCAAAGCCAGGCCTCTGCTCTGGCCGTGGTAGGGGTGAGCAGGTGCACTGATCCCCCAATGGCCTGCGCCACATCTACCCCTTTGTCCCCATACAGAACCCGTAGCAAAGCGGGCAGCACTCGGACTTCACCCTTGCGACCAGCAGCATCCAGCTGTTGCGACAGAGCAGGCCGGCGCTCCTTCAACCAGTTGCCAAGTCCTGATGGCGGCACCATGACCGCCAAGCTGAACTCGGACTCGTGAAACTGCCATTCCTCGGCGCTCACCAGACGGCTCAGTTCATTCTCAAAAGCGAGGCGCAACCGCTGTACCTGTTTGTGGGTGGCCACGGCGCAAAGTGGAGCACCTTCCCTGCCCCGAGACGTGGAGTTGGTGGAATGGTTCTCGCACACGCCGCGCGAGCGCTGCGGCAGCCAGCAGTACCGACAGAATGCGTAGAGCGGCGTAGCGACTTCTTGTGCGCCCACGTGTGGATGTGCCTTGGGCAGGCCCAGCACGTCAGCCATCCGCGCGAATGACGCCAATTCCAGGTGAGCAGGAAACTCAACCTCGCGCGGTGGTCGAGTGGTGTGCCGCACGAAGATGCTCACAACAGCTGCGCTTGCCCCGAGCTGCTTGTCAGTGCCACCACTGGCGGTAGCAAGGTTCGCGTAGAGGATCCAGAGGCTATCCCAACTGGTCTGCCCCCGTAGATCAAATAGTGACTTGTGCACGTCCGGCAAGAGCGGCAGCAAGCGTTCGCGCAGCAGGCCGATGACCATGGCTGGGTTCACGGCCTCATCGCCGAAGGACGTGTATCCATCGAGCAGAACGTCCAGGAAAGCTCGGGGCATGGGTGGCGGCACTGCGTCGTCGAGGTACAGCGGCATTTCAAGTGTCCAGATAGCCCAGTAGTTTGGCCTGATCGACTTTCGTACGATGGCCGATCCCCGCATTCGGCGTGCCGATCCAAGTGTCGAGCTTGCCGTTTTGACGGCCCAAACGTTTCTTTCGGCGACGTGGACACTTGTTTCGGCAACGTGGACGGGGATATCGACAACGCGCGCAATGTCGATGGCATCGCGCCGTCATATCAACAGCAACCAGGAGCCTCACCGAGCAAAAAAACTACACGTCCAGAAACGAAAAAGCCCGAGTTGCAGCTCAGGCTTTTTGTCCGGCCGAGGCCAGCAAGATTTGGAAAGATCTCGTGGCATGGAGTATCGGTCGCAGCGTTCGGCACGTCAAGTGCTGGGCGTGCTGGGCAAACTCGTCCTTGCAGCGCGTCCTCCCGCGCTGCGCAAGAAGTGAGTCCATGCGCATTCCAATTCACCTGCAGCGCGAAATCGCCCGCCTGCATTACTACGATCCCAACAGTTCTGACCGCGCCATCGCCGGCACCGTGGGCATGTCGCCTTCCACGATCGGCAGCTTCCGCCGAATGCTGCGAAAGCAGGGGCACGAATGGTCAGCGATCGAGCCGCTTGACGACGATCAGTGGCGAGACACCCTGGGCACGCGCGATCGCTCCATTGCGCAGCGGAAACCTCTGCCCGACTGGCAGTGGGTGCACACGGAAATGCAACGCCCCGATGCGACCATGGAGCAGCTGTGGCGCGAGTGGAGGGAAACATGCCCCGAAGGGGTGGCCTACACCCAGTTCGCGGTCGGATACCGGGCCTGGAGAAAGAATCTTCACGTAGTCATGCGCCGAGTACACCGGCCAGGCGACAAGTTGTTTGTGGACTTCGCTGGCAGGACCGTGGAGATCCGAGACCCTGCTGGCGGCCCCTCTCGGTTTGCTCAAATCTTCATCGCGGTGCTCGGCTACTCCAACTACACCTTTGTGCACGCCGTCCCCACCCAGACGACTGGTGACTGGGTGCAGTGCCACGTCGAGTGCTTTGAGTTCTTGGAGGGGGCACCGTGCTGGGTGGTCAGTGACAACCTCAAGGCCGCTGTCTGGCGCCGCAGCCGCGATGAGTTGGTTATCAACCCGACCTACCGCGACTGCCTCCACCACTACGACACCGCTCCTGCACCCGCCAGGCCAAGGCGCCCAAAGGACAAATCCAAAGCAGAGGTGGGCGTGCAGATCGCGCAGCGCTGGATACTGTTCAAACTGCGCGATCGGGTGTTCTTCAGCATCGACGAGCTCAACAAGGAGCTGCGCCGGTTGAACCACGAGCTCAACGATCATCCGTTCAAGAAACTGCCAGGCTGTCGGCGCAGCAGGTTTGAAAGCGATGAACGCGCTACGCTCAAGCCGCTTGTGCAAAAGCGCTTCGAGTTGTGCGACTGGCGCTATCAAGTCCGCGTGGGCAATGACCACCATGTAGAGCACCTGCGCTGCTTTTACTCAGTTCCCTCCCAACTGGCTGGCGAGCGCGTCGATCTGCGCATCACCGCGTCCATGGTGGAGGTGTTTCGAGGTGGCCGCCGGGTAGCGTTGCACGCGCTGCTCACTGAGCCGGGCAACAGCACCACGCTTCCTGAACACCGGCCTGTGGCCCACCAGCGGGTTCTGGAAGGCGAGCCCAAGGCGCTGATGCAATGGGCCACTGCGGTGGGCGTCAGTGCTCAGGAAATGATCGGCTACCACCTCAACGAGCGGCGCGATCCCGCAAATGGCATGCGCGCTGCCCGACGCATGCGAGATCTGGCGCGGGACCATGGCGAGGATCGCTTCGAGTCCGTCTGCCGCTACGCACTCCCGCTGAACATCACTTCGCTGCGCAGCATCACTTCGATCCTGACCAACCAGGCGGACCTGCGGCCCCGTCCTGCCACGCCACCGCCCCGCATGGAGCACGACAACCTGCGCGGCGCCCAATACTTCGGAGATTAAACATGAGCACCAATACCCAGAACTTGAACAAGTTGCGCGAACTGCGCCTGAACGCCATGGCGACAGCCTATGAACTCCAGCAAGAGCAGGCCAAGCTGCAACAGCTTGCGTTTGACGATCGCTTCGGTTTGCTTCTTGAGTCGGAAGTCTCCACCCGGAATTCCCGCAAGCTCAACCGCCTCGTGAAATCGGCCGGCTTTCCGGAAATTGCCGCATTTGAAGACTATGACGCGCGTGCAAGTCGAGGGCTGGACAAGGCGCTGATGTCAACGTTGGCCAATTGCAGCTGGATCGCGCGAAAGCAGAACCTCATGATCCTCGGGCCCACGGGTGTGGGTAAAACCTGGCTAGCGTCGGCGTTCGGCCACCAGGCCTGTCGGCTGGGCATGACCGTGGCCTTCTACGTGGCCAACGACCTCTTCACCAGCATCGGTCAAGCGGTGCTCGATGCCTCGCTGCCAAAACTCAAAACGGCCCTCTACAAACCCAACCTGCTAATCCTTGATGACTTTGGAATCGGGGAAATGTCCCCAACCGCAGCGCAGGTCTTGCTCGATGTTGCCGACCGGCGCATGCGCACGGGATCTCTGCTTCTGACCAGTCAGTACCCCGCGGACACTTGGCACGGTTTCTTCCCAGATCCAACCGTCGCGGATGCGGTTCTTGATCGCGTGGTGCATCAAGCTCATCGGGTCCAGCTGAAGGGCGAATCGATGCGCAAGATCAGAGGGCGAGCTGCTCTGAATCCTGGCTGATAAGGTCGCGCTTTCCTGGTCGTTACCTTGCAATGGGGCGGCCTGTTCCTACAGCTGCAGAGCGGCTGCAGCCATCGCAAAACTGAGCCAAGCTGGCGTTCCCATATTGATAGGTAGCCGATCGCCAGCTCCAAGGCTAGACTTCAGGAATCGGCCATTTGCTGCCGTTTACGCAGGCAGCTTCCTGGCATCGCCTCCAACGACGTGGTGCTGGATGTAGCCGCAAACTGGTCAGAACTTGGGGATGCGCACGGTCTTGCTGATCATGGCCGTGCCCGACAGCGCGAACAGCAGGCTCATGGGGTGCAACTGCCAGGGCCCAAGTTGCCATACTCCTCCCCACAGTTGCGCTCCCAGCGCTCCCTGCCAGGCGGCCCATGACAGCAATGCAGTGAGGATCACGCTGGTGGGGATCGGCGTGCCTTCAAAGTAGGCCACCTTGCCCGAGTCGGTGGTCAGGTGTTCGGCCGTGACGTTGAAGCGCGCCAACCGGCTGACGCCGCAGCAGACGAAGTAGCACAGGATGACGATGTCCCAACCGCTCTGCAGCCCCGCGGCAAAGCCCAGCGCTGCCGGGCCGACGCCGAAGGAGATGACGTCGGCCAGCGAATCGAGCTCCCGGCCCAGCGGCGAATGCTGGTGACGCCAGCGCGCCACCTTCCCGTCGAAGACGTCGAAGACGAAGGCCAGCGGTGTCATTGCGGCCGACAGCAGAAAGTGCGTAAGCGAGCCGCTGGCCATGTACATCATCGCCAGGAACACAGACAAAACGCCGCAGGCGGCATTGCCCAGTGTGATGAAGTCGGCAAGATGAAAGCTGCGGATCATCGCGAAGCGGCGTGGCGTGGGGGTTGAGGGCGCCATAGCAGAGTCTCCCTAGTTGCTCAATGTTTGAACGTCAGCTTCGACACGTTGGCATCAAGAGCTCGAATGTCCCTGATGGGCCCGAAGCGGACTCCTGGCTAAGCCCGCCAGGTTCCAATTCCAGCATGCAGAACTTGAAAGGAATCGGGGTGTAGCAAGAACACATAATGCTTGCCACCGCCCGCAAGCGGTTCTGGCTGTTTCTCGGAGGTCCAACAGCTCACAACCAAGACCGAGTTTTCGGTCAAGAGCGCCTTCAGTAGCTCTTCACGCGTTGTGTCCGTCAATGAGCGCATACGCCCGATGAGGTTCACGGCCTCAACGGACACATCAGTCGCACAGTACGCATGCGCAGTTGCTTGTGCCCACAACGGATGGTACGAGGCCGCCCTCGACGCCCGAGTTTCGACGTCAGGCGATACCGATTGCATCACGCTTACCTCCGAAAAAGGAATGGCTGTTTCTGGCCGATTGGTGAAGTCTAGCCGGCCGCGCACCTGCCCGGCAAACCAACATGGCAACTGGGCGCCGCAGCGTCAACGCCTACTGGCAGCACATTGTGCGTGTCCACGAGTGTCGAACTGGGTGTCCATCTCCCGCCGTTCCCGCTGTCCAAGAGAAACCGAAATGAGTGTCCAGCAGCGACCGAAATACGCAGCTCACGCAGGTCGACGGCTTTCGCCCCGCCGCCCGCCACCACAGTGACGTCCTCGATGCCGATAACTCCGAGGATGAGCCGAAGGTATTGCGTCGCGATGTCGCGATCCTTTATTGGCGATCCCTCGGAATAGACGCCGCCAGAAGCCATCAACAAGGTCGCCTTCTTTCCTTTGACAAGACCCCGCCCGTCAAAGCCGAGCGTCATGCCCTTGCGTACGATGTGATCCACCCATGCCTTAAGCGAGGCCGGGACGTTGTAGTTGTAGACCGGTGTCGAGATGACAAGGTGCTCAGCCACAAGGAGTTCGGCGACCAGTTCATCGGACAGTCGAAGCTCCTCTTTCATCGCTTGCGATTGATCTGCGGGCGGTGTGAAGTAGGCTTGGAGCCAAGGCGCTGTAACGAAACAGAGCCCGGGATTGGCGAGATCGCGATGCACGATGTGACCTTCCGGATTCGCAGTGCGCCATGCCGTAAGGAAGCGTTGGGTCATTTGACGCGAGACGGACCGGTCGCCGCGTGGGCTGGTCTCGACAACGAGAAGCTTGTTCATCTGAGGGTTCTTTCTTTCGGAATGGGTGAGCAATACACGGGCTGCCGCTGGATGGGCTGAAAAGCTTCAGCAACTGCCGCGCAGAACTACAAGTGGAGTCGTAGCAGTAATTTAGGGGCCGAAATGCTTCACCGGAAGCGATGAAAATGTGATACTTTTAATCAGTTTTGGAGATGGACAATGATTGGAAGTCTCACCCTCGACCAGTTGCGCGTCCTCGTGGCCATTGCCGAGGCCGGCAGTTTTTCAGCCGCCGGCCGCGAACTTAGGCGTGCGCAGTCGGCGATTAGTCAAGCCGTCAGCAATCTCGAGGCAATCCAGGGCGTTGAACTGTTTGACCGCCGAGGGCACCGACCGCGCCTGACTGATGTGGGGCGTGTACTGGTCGATCAAGCTCGGTCGGTGCTCGCAAGTGCCACTCGTTTCGAGGCCATTGCAGCCAGTACGCGCGCGGGTGTAGAGCCAGAGTTGACGATTGCGATCGATCCCCTGGTGCCAACCGCACCGCTGATTGGCAGCTTGCGCGCGCTGAGTGAAACCTTTCCCGATCTCCCGGTGCATTTTTCGACTGAAGGGCTGGGCGGTTCATTACGGCGGCTTCGCAGTGGTTCGGCAGCCATTGCCCTGTGCTTGCTGCTGCCTGGCGTCCCTGATGACATTGCTGCCTATCCGTTGCTGCGCGCTCGAATGCATGCGGTCGTTGCGCCTGGCCACCCTCTTGCTTTGTTAGGACGTCCGGCGACAGAGAGCGATCTCGCTCCGTATGTCCAATTGGTCCTGTCGGATCCGGTCGACCCGGACAGCGCAAATTACGGGGTGGCCGGCACTAGACTTTGGCGATTTGTCGATCTCGGTCGTCGATTCGATTTTCTTTTGGCGGGATTCGGTTGGTGCCGCATGCCTGATCACCTCGTGGCGCCAATGATCGCCGCCGGGGAGCTCACCGCGATCGAGGTTCACGAAGATCCCACTCCGCCCGAAGGACTGATCATCTACGCGGCACACAGGCGTGATCGTGTGCTTGGCTTTGCGGGACGATGGTTACTCGATGAGTTGCGTCGAAGCCTCGTCTCGTGATGAAACCCGCTACGCAGAGAAAGGAGCATCTAGCTACGTTCCTTGTATGTGCGTTGTATGTGGGGCGGCTTGAAACCTCAGTCCGATGACGCAGCACACAAGCTCACTCTTGCTACATCCCAGATCAAAGGCCATTTTCCGAACGAAGTCGTCAAACTCCCTGTCCAAGTAGGCAGTCCGAAGCACCCGTTCATTGCTCGCACGTTCGTCCAAGTCGGTGCCTTTCACTACGCTCAGTGACTCTATGGCCACCGTGCCAGTCATGACTGATTGCAATGCCGCCTGGAGTAACTGACGAAGCAACTCAGCTCCCACGGCATGTTGCTGCATGCAGAGTCTGGCAATTTCCAGATCCACCGCGCGATCTATATAGAAGCTGCGGTTCTCTTGCATATTTCAGATAGTTCAGGAGGCTAGGCATCAAAGCCCTTTGACCTCGACGATCTGAAGCAACCTGGCAGCCGCCCCTCGCGGACGCTTGCCAGCGGTAGGCGACTCCCATCTTCGAAACGTCGAGACACTGACGTTCATCACCGCTGCGAACGCTGCCTGGCTCATCCCTATATTCTTCCTGACAAGCGCGACGCGCTCTGGCGGATAGTCAGGGGGCCTTTCAAAGACGCCTGGAGGAAAATCATCTTTCATCTGGGCACTTCCTGGCTACGGCGCCTTGAGCAGAGCAGCATGGATTATGGGCAAGTGACCCACGTGAAGACCGACGTCAACTCTACAAAGGATGACCCTCTTACTCTTGTCGTGAATGGACTTGCGCAGGCCGGTACCTGAGATCTCATCATCAAGGATGACGTATGGCTCTCCTCGATGGTTGACGGCCAGCCACCTGTCAATTGCTTGTGCACGAGTCTCCCCTCGATTTTGGGGGGCTTCCCAACAATCATGAAGACTGTTGGAAAGAACATCGAGCTCCGTTTGTCTAAAGATGTGCTCGAACCCGTCCCGCCCCAAGAACCGCAGCCAGCTCGTCGTGATGACTACGCGTGCGTGATGCATTGCAATGGCTTCCTTCAAGGTCGTCATCGCCGGCTCGTGAAAAAGGCGCTTCCAGAAACCAGGCGGCGAATCTGCTGAGATCGCGTCGAAGCCCCCCACGTCTTCCGGACGATTCAAGACAATCACTTCGTCGAAGTCCAACATGATGATGGGCCGCAGGCTCATGGTTGGGTCCCTTGGATGCCGCTCAATGCTTCATGACATCTTGCGAGCTTGGTTGCGAGTTCCGCCTGTACGTTGAAATCTGAAAGCCCCGTGGTTCCGTCGCATGCGACTAGGTGTTCCCGAGCCCAGTGCGGCCAGTCAGACACGTCGTCGTCAAGAGCAAGCCATTGGCGAGGCTTTCTGCGTTGGACATCTTCCCAAACCTGCAGCCCCCTGGCGGTGTCTCGAAATACTGAGAGCGAGGCCGGGTCAGCACCGTGGATGCGACGGTGATAAGTCCCTCCGATGAATCGTGATCCAAGCGAGGAGGGCAGACGTTCCAGCGTCTTCGCATATCCAGGGCGAATGCACCAAGTGCTGCTCAGGACCAACGCTACATCCGGGTACGGTCGAAGAATCCCCTCGAGAATGGGTATCCATTCAAACAAGACGCGCCCCGTCTGTATCGGGCTCATGTAGATGCCTCGCTTGGGGTGATAGAGCACCGCTTCATGCTGAACGACGCCATCGAGATCGAGATAAAGCACCACGTCTGCGCTCTGCGGCGTTGAAGCAGGAACGTACGGCCTCTTGGAGTCATGGCTGCTCAACTAGCACTCTTTCATCAGGGGCCTACTCCCGTTCGCGCATCTTGGTGCTCGCAGTAGCCATTCCATTTGCATCTAAACCTCTCAGTGTGCATAGGCGCGAGGCGAATCGAGCGATGTCTCGTCGCGGCACCGGCGTGCCGAAGGCGTGACCGAATGGCACATAGCCGTGTTCCGCTGGGCTTGTTCGTCATGAGCCTTGCCCTTCCAGTCGCCGCTCAGTTCAGTCTCAGCGTCCAATGAACATATCGTATACGATATGAAGGCATTGAATGTGGGATTTGGACAATTGCTGAGTGACCTCGGCTCGCATGCCCAAGCAAGCTGCGTTGGGCGTGCGGAGTGGCTCAAAGAGTGTCGTGATCAGGAAGCGAGGAGGCGGTCTATGGAGCAGACGTGGGTACGGGCGGCGGTACTGGAAGTGCCGCAAATCTATCTGACGGAGTGGTCCGCGTTCATCTGCGGATGGTCCAATGAGGCCAAGCCTTTTTCCACGCACTTGGTCGGACATCGTGCGGCCACTGGTAAGTCACGTGCCAGTTCAGCAGTCCTGATATATGACCCACTGTCGCGTCGAGCTGTGACGGCGAGTGGAAAGGTGTACGAACTTGTCGGCCCTGCCAACCCCCAGTCTGATGCAATCTACATGCGGTCAGAGTGGTTCTCGGTCAACGGCGGAAGGTATGTGCGTGATGCAACGAATGACTTCGCTGTCTAGATGAGGCCAAAGGGAATACGTCTCTCAAGTCAATGTTGTCGATGATGTTCCAAGGGAGTTCCGGGGACGCCGTCCCTGATATCGGAGTACCCGCCTGCAGGTGCGGCGGGGGCCAGCAGTGCCCCGCTGAGTTGCTCAAGCCATCTATTTGCATGGCAAATGTCACGTGCGGTCGGCGAGTCGCGTGAACGGCTCGACCTGATGCACGTGCCAGTCACTAGCGGGAAGTACGTAAATAGCGGATTCTTGGTGCGCGCGATGTCCAAGGCGGCGAGCCAATTTGCGCGCGGGACAGGTGTTGCGGAGCCTCCAGTTGTATTCGTAGACGGCAGACCAAGCGCGCGGCAAGCCTCTCCCGCAAGTCTGCCGATCTTCAGAGTGCTTGCGCCCTGCTACATCCGCAGCGTGAAATAGTTTCTACTTCGGAGGCCAGGAGGGGGCACCTACATGCCTATGGTGCATGCCTCGTCTTTGGAGGTGATGCTCAGGTGCACACGATTGTCCCTTCGACCCCTGTGGCGCAAGGCATCGAGGGCGATGACTCTATAGGTCGCGCGCATAAAATCTCGACTCCGCCCGCGCCTCCCCCGGGTCTACGCACCTCAGGCTCCCAACGTGTCCCTGCACCTGCGCTTTTTTGAAGGCGGCAACGCCGTCAGCGACTTCAAAGTCCAGCAGCTCCTGCCCCGTCTCGCGGGCATTTCCGACAAGATCACCGGCCTCTCGGCCCGCTTCGTGCACCTCGCGAGCTTCGACGGCGAGCCCGACGCGGCGACGCTGCGGCGCGTGGGCGAGCTGCTGACCTACGGTGAACCCAGCACCCCGGCCCACCTGAAGCTGGAAGAGGCCGGCGCGCCAGCCCTGCTGGTGATGCCTCGCCTGGGTACGGTCTCGCCCTGGGCGTCCAAGGCCACCGACATCGCCCACAACTGCGGCCTGGCGCTGCACCGGGTGGAGCGCCTGGTCGAGTACCGCGTCGACCTCAAGTCCGGCCTGCTGGGCAAGAAGGCCAGCCTGTCGGACGACCAGTTGCGCGCTGTCGCCGATCTGCTGCACGACCGCATGACGGAAAACGTCTCGTTCGACCGCAGCCAGGCGCAGGCCCTGTTCACCGAACTGCACGCCTCGCCGATGGAGCAGGTGGACGTGCTCGGTGGCGGGCGCTCCGCGCTGGAGCGCGCCAACACCGACTGGGGCCTGGCCCTGGCCGACGACGAGATCGATTACCTCGTGACCGCGTTCACCGGCCTGAAGCGCAACCCGACCGACGTCGAACTGATGATGTTCGCGCAGGCCAACAGCGAGCACTGCCGCCACAAGATCTTCAACGCGCAGTTCACCATCGACGGCGTGGCGCAGGACAAGAGCCTGTTCGGCATGATCCGTCACACCCACCAGCTGGCGCCGCAGCACACCGTGGTCGCCTACTCGGACAACGCCTCCATCATGGAAGGCAGCGTGGTCGAGCGCTTCGTGGCCCGTGCCGGCGGTGAGGCTTCGCCGGCCTATGCGGCCGAAACCGCCACGCACCATGTGCTTATGAAGGTGGAAACGCACAACCACCCGACCGCGATTTCCCCATTTCCCGGTGCCTCCACCGGCGCGGGCGGTGAGATCCGCGACGAGGGCGCGACCGGCCGCGGCTCCAAACCCAAGGCGGGTCTCACTGGCTTCACCGTCGGCAAGCTCTGGGGTGGCCTCTCCGACCAGCCGGGCGGCAAGCCCGAGCACATCGCCAGCCCGCTGCAGATCATGACCGAGGGCCCGCTGGGCGGCGCGGCCTTCAACAACGAGTTCGGCCGGCCCAATCTGCTGGGCTACTTCCGCGAGTACGAGCTGTCGGTGGACGGCGTGCAGCGCGGTTACCACAAGCCCATCATGATCGCGGGCGGCGTCGGCGTGATCGACGCGACGCAGACGGAGAAGATCGAGTTCCCGGCCGGTTCGCTGCTGATCCAGCTTGGTGGCCCGGGCATGAAGATCGGCATGGGTGGCAGCGCGGCCAGCTCCATGGCCACCGGCACCAACGCCGCTTCGCTCGATTTCGATTCCGTGCAGCGCGGCAACCCCGAGATCGAACGCCGCGCGCAGGAGGTCATCAACCACTGCTGGCAGCAGGGCGCGAACAACCCCATCCTGGCGATCCACGACGTGGGCGCAGGCGGCCTGTCGAACGCCTTCCCCGAACTGACCAACGACGCGGGACGCGGGGCGCGCTTCGACCTGCGCGCCGTGCCGCTGGAAGAAAGTGGCCTGGCGCCCAAGGAAATCTGGTGCAACGAAAGCCAGGAGCGTTACGTGCTGGCGATCGCACCCGAGTCGCTTGAGGTGTTCAAAGGCTTCTGCGAGCGCGAGCGCTGCCCGTTTTCCGTGATCGGCGTCGCCACCGAAGAACGCCAGCTGGTGCTGGCCGATGAAGCCCAGCAGAGCCCGGTCGACATGCCGATGAACGTGCTGCTGGGCAAACCGCCCAAGATGCACCGCGACGTCCAGACCGTGGCCCGCGCGCCGGCGCCCCTGGACCTCACCGGTGTGGACCTGCAGAAAGCCGTGATCGACGTGCTGAGCCACCCGACGGTGGCCTCCAAGCGTTTCCTCATCACCATCGGTGACCGCACCGTGGGCGGACTGTCGCACCGCGACCAGATGGTCGGCCCCTGGCAGGTGCCGGTGGCGGACTGCGCCGTGACTCTGGCTGATTTCAAAGGCTTCGCGGGCGAGGCCATGAGCATGGGCGAGCGCACGCCGCTGGCCGCGCTCGACGCCGCGGCTTCTGGCCGCATGGCGGTGGCCGAGGCCATCACCAACCTGCTGGCCGCGCCGATCGAACTGCCGCGCGTGAAGCTCTCCGCCAACTGGATGGCCGCCTGTGGTGAACCGGGCGAAGACGCTGCGCTGTACGAGACCGTGAAAGCGGTCGGCATGGAGCTCTGCCCGGCGCTGGGTATTTCGATTCCCGTGGGCAAGGACAGCCTGTCCATGCGCACGCAGTGGAAAGAGGGCGGTGACACGAAGAAGGTGACCTCGCCGGTCAGCCTGATCGTGAGCGCCTTCGCCACGCTGGCCGACGTGCGCGGCACGCTCACGCCGCAGTTGAACAACGCCCTCGAAGACACCACGCTGGTGCTGATCGACCTCGGCAAGGGCCGCCACCGCATGGGCGGCAGCGTGCTGGCCCAGGTGCTGGGGCAGGGTGGTGGCGAGGCGCCGGATCTCGACGACGCCAAGGACCTGGTGAGCCTGGTCAACGGGGTCAACGCCCTGCGCGCGCAAGGCCAGATCCTGGCCTACCACGACCGAAGCGACGGTGGCCTGCTGGCCGCCGCGGCCGAGATGGCCTTTGCCGGCCACGTGGGCGTGGCGCTCAACGTGGACCTGCTGGTCACCGAAGGCGACGGCATCAGCGACAGCCGCGCCGAGATGGGCGACGCCAAGAACTGGGCCGGCCAGGTCAGCGCGCGGCGCGAGGAACTCACGCTCAAGGCGCTGTTCAGCGAAGAGTTGGGCGTGCTGCTGCAGGTCAAAACCGACGACCGCAACGCGGTGATGCAAACCCTGCGCGAACATGGGTTGAACAAACACAGCCACTTTGTCGGCAAGACATGCCCGGCCAATTCGGCAATCGAGGCGGGCAAGGGACAACTGCAGGTCTGGCGCGAAGGCAAGGCCGTGTTCTCGGCCAGCCTGTTCGACCTGCACCAGGTCTGGGACAGGGTGAGCTGGAAGATCAACCAGCAGCGCGACAACCCGGCCTGCGCCGACGCCGAACACGCGGCCGCCGGCCGGCCCGAAGACCCGGGCCTGCACACAAAGCTGAGCTTCGACCTAAACGACAACGTGGCCGCGCCGTTTCTCAATCTAACGCGGCCGCGGGTAGCTATCCTGCGCGAGCAGGGTGTGAATTCGCATGTGGAGACGGCCTATGCCTTTACCCAGGCCGGCTTCGAGGCCTACGACGTGCACATGACCGACCTGCAGACCGGCCGCGCGAAACTGGCCGACTTCAAGGGCGTGGTCGCCTGCGGCGGCTTCAGCTACGGCGACACGCTGGGTGCCGGCATCGGCTGGGCGCGCAGCATCACCTTCAACCCCGGGCTGTCGGCGCAGTTCCAGGGTTTCTTTGCGCGCACCGACACCTTCGCTCTGGGTGTCTGCAACGGCTGCCAGATGTTCGCCGAGCTGGCCGACATCATTCCCGGCGCCGAGGCCTGGCCGCGTTTCACCACCAACCAGAGCGAGCGCTTCGAGGCGCGGCTTTCGATGGTGGAGGTGCTCGAATCGCCCAGCCTGTTCCTGCAGGGCATGGCCGGCAGCCGCCTGCCGATCGCCGTCGCCCATGGCGAGGGTTATGCCAACTTCCATCATCGGGGCGACGCGACCAAGGCCATCGCCGCGATGCGCTTCACCGACAACACCGGCGCAGCCACCGAGGCCTACCCATTCAACCCCAACGGCAGTCCGGGCGGCCTGACCGCCGTGACCACGGCCGACGGCCGCTTCACGGCCATGATGCCGCACCCCGAGCGCGTGTTTCGCAACATCCAGATGAGCTGGACCGACCAGGACCCGACCGCCCCGAGCGCCTGGACGCAGATGTGGCGCAATGCTCGCCAATGGGTCGGCTGAGCAAAATCTCCCGGGGCTCCGACGCATGACCATCGAAATTCCCAAAGACGCGCGTGCCGTGGCGATCGCCTCGTTCAAGAGAGGCGGGGGCGCCTGAGGCAGGGTGGTCACGGAGCATGCCATCAAGCACTTGTTACCAGAGCCAGTGGCCCGAAATGTTGCTTAGAACGGTTTGATTTTTTGAGGGATCGAAACATGTGTGGAATCGTGGGTGTGGTCAGCAAAACGCCAGTCAACCAACTGATTTACGACGCCTTGCTGCTGCTGCAGCATCGCGGCCAGGATGCGGCCGGCATCGTCACCCAGCAGGGACGCAAGTTCTTCATGCACAAGGCCAAGGGCATGGTGCGTGACGTGTTTCGAACCCGCAACATGCGTACGCTGCCCGGCATCTGCGGACTGGGTCAGGTGCGCTATCCCACGGCGGGAAACGCCTATAGCGAAGAAGAGGCGCAGCCCTTCTACGTGAACGCGCCCTTCGGCCTGGTGCTGGTGCACAACGGCAACTTGACCAATGCGAAGGCGCTGAAGCAAGAACTGTTTCAAACTGACCACCGCCACATCAACACAGAGAGCGACTCGGAAGTGCTGCTCAACGTGCTGGCGCACGAACTGGAGAAGGTCACGCGCGGCATCACCTTGAAGCCGGCCGACGTGTTTGCCGCTGTGCGCGGCGTGCATCAGCGCGTCAAGGGTTCATACGCAGTGGTAGCGATGATCGCAGGCCACGGCCTGCTGGCCTTTCGCGATCCGTTCGGCATCCGCCCGCTGTGTGTGGGCCACAACGACCAGGGCAGTGTGATGGTCGCCAGCGAATCGGTGGCACTCGAAGGCAACGGGTTCGAGCTCGACCGCGACGTGCTGCCCGGTGAAGCGGTGTTTGTCGAAATGGAAGGCAAGGTGCACTTTCAGCAGTGCGCCGATAAGGTCAGCCACAACCCCTGCATTTTTGAGTTCGTCTATCTGGCCCGACCCGACTCGGTGCTGGACGGCATCTCGGTCTATCAGGCCAGGCTGAACATGGGTGTGACTCTGGCCAAGCGTGTGGTCTCCACCGTGCGGCCGAGTGACATCGACGTGGTCATTCCGATTCCAGAGACATCTCGCCCGAGCGCCATGGAGCTGGCCCAGTTGCTAGGACTGCCGTACCGCGAAGGCTTTGTGAAGAACCGATACGTCGGCCGCACTTTCATCATGCCGGGGCAGGGCGTTCGAAAAAAATCGGTGCGCCAGAAGCTCAACGTGATCGGCAGCGAGTTCAAGGGCCGCAACGTGCTGCTGGTGGACGACTCCATCGTGCGCGGAACCACCAGCCGGGAGATCGTGCAGATGGCGCGCGACGCCGGCGCCCGAAAGGTGTACCTGGCCAGTGCTGCGCCTCCAGTGCGATATCCGAACGTTTACGGAATCGACATGCCAACAACCGACGAATTGGTGGCGCACAACCGCACGGTGGAAGAGGTCCGCGAGAGCATCGGCTGCGATGCATTGATCTACCAGGACCTGGATGCGATGACGCAGGCCATCGGTTCGCTCAACCCCAAGCTCACCGGTTTTGACGCATCGCCTTTCGATGGCGTGTACGTAACCGGTGACATCACGCTGGAAGACATTGCGCGCTTGAATGCCGGGCGTGACGTGCACGAAGAGGGCGACGGCGACACCTCGCGTCTGGCGCTGCCCAACGCGTAGCTTGCCTGAGTGCTCCGGTTGATGATTTCGCGGAAAACCGACATGACCGCGAAACGGCGGCCGGGCGAGAGACTGGGGAGCAAAGGTAGTACGGCGAGAGCTCCGAGGCTCACTGCGACATAAGCGGTTACATGTAATTCAAGGGCGAGGTCGCCGCGCGCCGTTTTTGCCAGTGAAGAAGAAGGCTTCTCCTGCGGTCACTCGCGACCCGCCTTGACCTAGCTTCGAATCTTGCCTGGCTGCACCCGAGGGTGCGGAGGCCATAGAGCGCACCATGCTTGCTCTGGAGCATCCTGTTCCTTGTGAGGACGGCCGCGGCGGCCTGGGGCACCTCTCGCTCTGCGTGCCCCCAGATTAAGCCGTCCTTGCGGAAGACACGGTCCGTATCGAACGTGTAGTGCCGCCCGAGCTCAGGCTAAGGTGCCTCAGTTGCCTGTCCGTCAGTTCTTCGCTCCACCAGCTGGATCCTCGGAGGCTCATAACCCGGCGCGATTGTTGCGTTGGAGGATCCGTAGAGAGACAAAGGATCTTGAAGCCAAAGCGCGTACTCAAGACCTTGGAGGTGATGATCCGGGGAGCAGTCCACGTTCCATCGTCTGAGCATGTAGCCCGCGTTGGCTGAGCGGACTTTGACCGTAAAGACGCCGTCTTGCATCGGATAGTCCATTTGGACTATCTCTGGACGAGGGTGGTTTGGATGAGGCACTAGCTTCAACTCAATGATGCGGCTCCACTGGTCATCCTGGTCTGCGCGTTCTTCCCGGCCAATTGGGCTGGTTTCGAGCACCTCTACGTCTTCCATCCGCGTCGGAACGAAGTCGGTGAAGTGCTTCCTCAGACGGTCGAAGGCGCGGACATGCCAGCGAACCCCGTTGTCGACCAGCGCTAGTGGCACGATCTCTCGACGAGTCTTGCCGCTGCTCACCGAGTGGTACGCCAGTGAGACGGCTTTACCCCGGTGAATTGCACGGGTGATGGGAGCAAGGACCTCGACCGAGGGAGCGCTGAGGGTGGCGGGGAACTCGCAGGGGATGACGGGCGCGCTCATTACGTCCTGGACCAAGCTGAATCCCTGGGAGAGCGTCGCCAGCACGCGTAGCGGAGGGTGGTCAAACAGCGGCTTGAACTTCGAGCTTGGCCGGTAGAGCTTGCCCGTGCTGTCGAAATCTAGGTTGTCTGGGGCCAGACCTCGATACATAGCGATATCTCGGGTGGCGCCAGCCGGTGCGGTCTCGAACTTGGAGATAACGTCTGCTCGTCTGAGCTCGCCAAGAAAGAACAGGGTGAAGTCGATGTGCGACAGCCGCTCTCGTTGTACTCGGGTCAGGGCCTCTAAGGACGGCGCCGTGTTTGGGCTGGTCTGGGATTCCATCCACGAATGATACCTATCTCGCCGCTCGAACCTCATCGCAAAAACCCTTTGACCTAATCATAATGACTATGTATAGTAATCACACCGTCTAAAACTGGCATCGTGGTGATGTGAGTGAGGCGGGTTTACAGGGGCCGATGGTGCTTGATCTGTTTGTTAACTACTTCTATCAGCGTGGGCGGCTGCGGGGCGCGGGCCAATTTCTGACCAACGTGGCGGTGTGCTGGTGCATGTTTGGCTTCGTCGGGCACGTCATCACCGCCGTGCCGGCCGCAATGCAGCGCCGCCCGGCATTGACGCTGGCTGAGGTGTTGCCCAGCGTGACGACCTGGTGGGTTCCCGAGCACCCGATCTCATTCGTCCTTGTCATCGGGTTGGGACTGCTGGGCTTCTTCCTTTCGCTCAAAGGGAAGCAGCTTGACCGCTTCCTGAACGCATAAACGGCCCGGCGCGGACCGCCTCCTTCGAACTGCGAAACACCTTGATGTCGAACCATTCCGAAGCTCCCAAGGGCATCCACCGTATCGTCAAGCTGCCTGATAGGGGCCTGGCAGATCTGTGGAACTCGATCGTTGTCGACGACGGCATCAAATCTCGCCTCGTCTCGCAAGCGATCGTCAACTTCACCGTCCGTCCGAAGGTCAAGCGTACCGTGCTACCGCTGCACGGCGCCATCCTGCTCGTCGGGCCGCCGGGGACGGGCAAGACCTCGCTGGCGCGAGGCTTGGCAAACGAGGTAGCCGCGCTGATGTCGAAGGCGGGCTTCACGCTGCTGGAGGTTGACCCTCACGCACTCGGAAGCGCCATGATGGGCAAGACGCAGAAGGCGGTTTCTGAGCTGTTCTCGCAGACGATCGCTGAAGCGGCAATGCGCGGCCCGACCATCGTCCTGCTGGACGAAGTCGAAACTCTGGCGGTCGACCGCTCAAAGCTCAGCATGGACGCCAACCCGGTCGATGTCATGCGAGCTACCGACGCGGTCCTCGTTCAGCTGGACGCCCTGGCAGAGCAGTTCAACAACATCCTGTTCATCGCGACCAGCAATTTCCCTCAGGCAATAGATGCTGCGTTCACCTCGCGCTGCGATCTGGTGCTCGAGGTTCCGCTCCCCAACCGTGATGCCTGTGAGCAGATCCTGACCGAATGCCTGACGGAACTGGGCGAGATTTTCAAGGGCATCGAAAAGCTGCCTCACGAGGCCGGCTTCAAGCGGTTGGTCGCTGACACGGTTGGCTTGGACGGTCGAACGATTCGCAAGGTTGTAGCCAACGCGCTCGCTTCGCGCAAAGAAGTGGCGGTGGCCCCCGCGAAGCTGACCCTGGCCGATATTCAGTCAGCTGTAGCCCTCGCCAAGGCCGCGCGCCCGAAAGGTAAGCAATGAGCAACGCTACTGTGGTGAAGCGCGTGGTCCGCGGATCACCGCACAGAGACTCCGTCGAGACATGGGACTTCGTCGTCGACTTGCTGACCCAGGGGAAATCCGGAGCCAAGCGAGACGAGCTGCTGTCCGTCGCCGGCATCGCCAGCTCCATCCTCACGGACATGGCGCCCAAGGATGCCGCCATCGTCGTCGAGTGCAAAGGCCCGCGAACGCGCATCTATTGTCTGTACAACGAGGACGCCATCGACGGCAGCGACGCCAAAGAGGACTCGCTGGGGTTCGACCCCTTGGAGGGCGAGTGGTTCATCTCGCTGCCGTGTCCGAAGGACGATCTGGCCTGGGTCGAACGCGCGCTGAAGGCAAAGAGCACGCGCATCACCGCTCGT
>NZ_JALHLX010000061.1 GCF_022844385.1 Hydrogenophaga sp.
CGCCAACACATCGCCATCGTGGTGGGCGAGTACGGCGAAACCAAGGGTCTGGTGACGCTGGAGGACGTGGTCGAGACCCTGCTGGGCAATGAAATTCTCGACGAGGGAGACAAGGTGGAGGACATGCGCCAACTGGCCCGGCAGCTGTGGGCCAAGCGCGCCGAGCGCATGGGCATCGACACAAAGCAGGAGTAAGTGCGCCGAAACAAGCGTCGCAGGCCGGCGCCGAGCCTCAGCGACCCTGGGCGAAGTGCGATGGTTGGGCCTCGATCCGCTCGATCACGCGGGGCAGTTCGGCCACCGTGTCAATGAAGAAATCGGGTTGCCCGCCCGAAAGCATTGCGCGAGCCTGGGCACGCAACGCCGCTCGGACCGATTCCCCTTTGCTCTGCCACTCCGCCTCGGTCAAACCCAGGGCGTTGCCGCTGGCCAGCACCGCCACCGTCCAGCAACCGGCGTTGGCGCCTTCGAGAAGGCCTGGCACCGTGTCGTCCACCTTCACCGCGTGGCGCGGCCCGGTCACGCCCAGCAGTTCCATGGTGTGGCGCATGCCCATGGGGGACGGGCGCGACTCGGGCAGATCGTCTGCGCACACCACGTTCTCGGGTCTGAAGCCCTGCGCGGCGGCCAGTGGCATCACCACGTCCATGATGGCGCGGTTGTAGCCGGTGGTCGAACCGACGCGGATACCGCGCGCGGCCAGCCAGGCCAGGGTATCCAGCGTGCCGGTGATCAGTTGCGCGTGGTGCACCACCGATGCCGCGTTCATGGGTGTGAACTCCTCGTACAGCGCGTCCACGTCGCGGTCATTGAAGGGGCGGCCGTGCATCTGTTCCCACAGCGCTGCGATGCGCGGCTGTTGGCCCATGGCCTGGATGTGGTGCCATTTGGGCATGCCCATGGGCACACGCGCCTCGGCAATCGTGATGCTCAGACCATGGCGCTTGAACAGCTCGACGAAGGCCCCCATGGGCGCCTGGCTGCCGAAATCGATGACCGTGCCGGCCCAGTCGAACACGACGGCCTGGATGGGGTGGTTGCTCATGGGGTGTTCACCAGGTGTTGAAGACTTCTTCGGCGATGCCGAAGGCGGTGCTGGCGCCGGTGCCGCTGGTCACCATGACCAGCCGCAGGTGGGGCGCTGGCTTTTCGATCAGGCAGTCGGAGCTGTGGCCGGTGGGGTAGACGCCGGTCCAGCGCTCAATCACCTCGCACTCGGCCAGCTCCACCACTTCGCGCAGGTGGTGCAGGATGCGCCGGTCCACCGCCTCGCTGGCAAAGGGCTCGGGGCTGTCGTGCGGGTGGTGCGAGTCACCCACCACCAGCGTGCCGTCTTCGCTCTGCACCGCAATCAGGTGGATGCCGTCGTCCAGGCTCTGGCCGCATTCGTCCTGCAACTGAGCCAGCAAGGGCGCCGCGTTCACGAGGTCGGCGTAGCCGTGGTAACGCACCAGACTCAGGTCGCTCATGACCGCCGCCCCGAGTTGAAAGCCGGCCTCGGGCCTCACGCGCAGCATCTGCAGGCGTGTGAGCTTGAGCGCATGGTCGGGCAGCAGCCGGCGCGCCACACCGTTGAGTTCGGTGCCGGGGCAGACCACCACACGTTCGGCACGCCACTGCCATTGTGAGCCGTGCACCACGTCGCCTTCGATGGCCAGCACCTCCTGCCCCCAGACGAAGTGCACCCCTTGCTCCTGCAGCCAGGCGGCCAGGCGGGGGATGGCCGAGCGGGATTCCACACGCAACTCGTGCGGGCTGTACATCGCACCCGCCGTGCCCTCGCTGCGCAAGGCGGGTGCCAGACCACCCCATTGAGAACCCAGGTGCAGTTCGCAGGCCGCCCCCATTTCGGTGCCGGCGAACTCGGCCAGCACATCAAGCGCCAGCGCGCGTTGGGCCACCACCCACAGGCCGCGGTGGACCACCGGAATGCCGGCCTGCGGTGCCAGCTCGGCCCACAGGTTGCGCGAGCGCAGGGCGCGGCGCCAGGTGTCGCCGGCGCGCTGACCGGTGACCGTGACGAACCCGAAGTTGCGGATCGAAGCGCCCACACAGCGGTGGTCGCGGTCGATCACGGCCACCCGCAGGCCCCGGCGCAGCGCCATCCACGCGTGGGCCAGGCCCACGATGCCGGCGCCCACCACGATCACGTCGAAATGCTGAGGGTTGTTGTTCATGTGGAGATCAGCGTTGGCGCCAGCGCTGGGTGCGCGAGAGCAGCAGGTGCGACACCAGCGCCAGCACGCAACGCACGGCGGCCGAGGTCAGAAAGATCAGCACCGCCATGGCTGCAGCGGGTGCCACCGTGCCGGCGTCGTCCATGTTGAGCACTGCGACCGAGGCCAGCGTGGTGTGCGGTGCGTACAGGAACACCACGGCCGACACCGTGGTCATGGCGTTGACGAAAAAGAAGCCAGCCACCTGCAGCAGCGCCGGCAAACAAATGGGCAAATGCACGCGCAGCAGCGTCTTCCAGACCGGCACACCCAGCGATTCCGACACCACTTCAAACTCGCGGTCGAGCTGGCGCATGGCGGCCAGCATGGTGAGGTGGGCCACGCTGAAAAAATGCACCACGGTGCAGATGATCAGGATCGCCATGGTTCCATACAGCCCGTTCAGCGGGTTGCCGGGTGAATTGAAGAAGAAGATGTAGCCGATGCCCAGCGCCAGCCCGGGCACGGCCAGCGGCAGGTTGAGCACCAGGTTGGCCAGCTCGCGGACGGTGCCGTGGGTGCGCGGCTTGTCGACCAGCCACGCACTGAAGAACGCGCACACCGTGCCCAGCACCGCCGCACCCAGCGCCATTCGCAGGGAGTTGAAGTAGCTCGCCCAGCCGCCACCGTCCATGTTGTCGAAGTCGTAGTGGCGCAGGCTCGGGCTGAGGTTGTAGGGCCAGAAGGTGGCCAGCGAGGCGAACAGGGCCACGCCGATCACGGCCAGCAGGCACACACCCACCAGCGCGCAGTAGATCCACAGCAGGCGGTCGCGCAGCGCATCGGGTTGCGGCTGGTACAGGCTGGCGCGCGCACCCAGTGCCGCCGCCTGCTTGCGCCGGAAGTGCCGCTCCAGCAGAAAGGCGCCCACCGCCGGCAGCAGCAGCCACACGCCCACCACCGCCCCCATCGCAAAGTTCTGTTGCCCCACCACCTGGCGGTATAGGTCGGTGGCCAGCACGTTGGCCGACCCACCAATGACCTTGGGCACACCGAAGTCGGTGATGACCAGCACGAACACCACCACCACCGACATCAGCAACCCGTAGCGGCTGGCCGGCAGCGTGACGGTGCAGAACACGCGCCAGGGGCTGGCGCCCAAGGTGCGCGCCGCTTCCTGCAGGCGCCCGTCCTGCGTGGCCATGCTGGTCAGCAGGATCAACAGCGCATGCGGAAAGGTCCACAGCACCGAGCCGATGACGATGCCGAGCTCGCCGTAGATGCCGCCGAACGGGGCCACCCAGCCCTTGAGCAGGCCCTGGTTGCCGAACAGGTAGATCAGGCTGATCGCCATGAGCAGCGAAGGCGCCAGCAGCGGCACCAGCGCCACCGCACGAAACATGCCCTTGTGGCGCATGCAGCTCTGCGTGAGCGCATAGGCGTAGCCATAGGCCAGCAACACGCACAGCACAGCAGCGATGGCCGACAGGCGCAGGCTGCGACCCACCGACTCCACCAGCGCCGGCGTCTGCAGATAGGTGATGTAGTTGGCCAGGCCCACCCACTCGCCCGCGCCATTCCACAGGCTGCGCTGCAGCAGGCTGCCCACGGGCAGCACGATGAAGAGCACGCCCAGCAGCAGCACCAGCCACGCGCCGGTGCCGATCCACACACCGTCGCTCGGGCCGCTGCGCACCCGTGGAGCGGACGCAGCGTCGCGCGCCGGCACGGCGATGTCAGCCATGGGCGTCGAGCAGCACCAGGGCCGCGGCCGGCAGTTCGGCTTCGATGCGATCGCCCCGCGCCCACGGCAAGGCGCCCTCCAGGGGCGTGGCCACCTCGGCCTCGATGCTGGCGCCCATGCTGGGTGCGTCCAGGCGGATCTGCACGTAGGCGCCGCAGAACACCAGCTCGCTCACGCTCACCGGCACGCAGTTCACCGGGTCGGGCGCCCGTTCGGGCGCGCGCTCGTTGGCCCAGTTGCGCTGGCGCAGGCGCACCAGCTCGGGCCGGATGCCGATCTGGCGCTTCGCGGTGCTGGCCTCGCGTGCGTGCACGCCGAGCTGCAGACGCTGTTCGCCCACCTGCACCTGATCGGGTTTGTTGAGCAGACCGTCCCACACGTTCATGCGGCCCACAAAACGCGCGGCAAAGGTGTTGCGCGGCCGCGCATAGAGTTGCACCGGCGGACTCTCCTGCACGATGTGGCCGTTGTCCATCAGCACGATGCGGTCGGCCATGCCCATGGCCTCGTCCTGATCGTGCGTGACCATCACGGTGGGGATGCGCAGGTGGCGCTGCAAGCGGCGGATCTCGTGGCGCAGGAAGGTGCGAACCTGCGCGTCCAGCGCCGACAGGGGCTCGTCGAGCAGCAGCAGGCGCGGCGAAGGCGCCAGCGCGCGGGCCAGCGCCACGCGTTGCTGCTGGCCACCCGAGAGCTGGCTCGGGTACTTGTCGCGGTGGGCCGCCAGGTCCACCAGATCGAGCATCTCGTCCACGCGCCGTGAAGCCTTCTCCGGGTCCATGCCCTGCAGGCCGTAGCGCACGTTCTGCCGCGCGCTGAGGTTGGGAAACAGGGCGTACGACTGGAACACCACGCCGAAACGCCGCCGCGCGGCCGACCAGGTGGTGATGTCTTCACCGTCGAGCCACACGCGGCCTTCGTGCTCGGGCTCGATGCCGCACAGGATGCGCAGCAGCGTGGTTTTGCCACAGCCCGACGGGCCGAGCAGGCAGACAAACTCTTCGGCGTCGATCGCCAGGTCGATGCCGTCGAGCACCGTCTGGCGACCGTATCGCTTGGTGATGCCGCGCAGCTGCAACCAGCTGCCGGGCACGGGATCGCTCATGACCGGGGTGAAGCGGATTCGCTCAGCGCTTCTCGGCCTTGGCTTCGTAGCGCTTGCTCCATTCGCCCAGGATGCGCTCGCGGTTGGCGGCCGACCATGCGAAGTCGTTTTTGGCCAGCAAGGTGTCGATGTTGGTGGGGATGTGCTCCAGCTTGGGTTGCACGCCCTGGTAGGCCACGATCGCGAAATTCTTCGCGTACAGCTCGCTGGCGTCGCGGGTGGCCGCCCAATCGGCGAGGGCCTTGGCCGCAGCGACGTTCTTGGTGGTCTTCATGATGCCGGTGGCTTCAAGCTCCCAGCCCAGGCCTTCGCTGGGCAGCACCACATTGATGGGCGCGCCGTCGGTCTTGAGCTTGTTGGCCCGGTATTCGAAGCTCAGGCCCACCGGGTATTCACCCGCACCCGCCAGCGTGCAGGGCTTGCTGCCCGAGTGCGTGTACACGCCCACGTTCTGGTGCAGCGCGTCCATGTAGGCCCAGCCCTTGTCTTCGCCCATCATCTGCAGCCAGGCGGCCACCATCAGGTAGCCGGTGCCCGAGCTGGCCGGGTGCGGCATGGTGATGGCGCCCTTGTAGGCGGCGTTGGTCAGGTCGGCCCAGCTCTTGGGCTGCGGCATGTTCTTCTTGCCGGCTTCGATGGTGTTGAAACACATGGCCGAGGCGAACACGTTCATGCCCACCCAGGTCGGCTCGGCCTTGGCATCACGCATGTTGGCCTTGATGTTGGTCATGCCCTTGGGCGCGTAGGGCATCAACATGCCTTCCTTGTCGAACACCGCCATGGACGACGCAGCCAGCCCCCACACCACGTCCGCGCGCGGGTTGGCCTTTTCCGCCAGCAGCTTGGCGGTCATGATGCCGGTGGAGTCGCGCACGAACACCAGGTCGATGGCGGGGTGGGCTTTCTCGAAGGCTGCTTCATACGCCTTGATCTGATCGGCCTCCAGGGCGGTGTAGACGACCAGCTCGGACTTCGCCTGGGCCGACGCGAGGCCGGCGACGGACAGGAGAACGGCGGCTGCGCAAACGCGCGAAAAAGCAGGGCTGGTGAGGCGGGTCATGAGGACTCCTGGGTTTGTCGTGAATCCGTCATGCTCAGCTTTCAACATGACAAGCATTTGACAGAACCTTGACGCCATGACCCTTGATCTGATCCAGCTGAAGCAGCTTCTGCAGACCCGTGGCGGGGAGCAGTACACCGGCGAGCCTGTGAGCCACCTCGAACACGCTTGCCAGACCGCCGCCTTCGCGCAGCGCTCAGGGGCAGCGCCTGCGCTGGTGGCCGCGGCGCTGCTGCACGACATCGGACACCTGTTGAGCGGCCTGCGCGGTACGCCCAGCGCGCAGGGCCACGACGACAGACACGAGGTGATCGCGGCGGATGCGCTGTCCCCACTGTTCGGACCTGACGTCACCGAGCCCATCCGTTTTCACGTGGCGGCGAAGCGCCGCCTGTGCATGGACGCTCGCTACCTGAAGGCGCTGTCCGAAGACTCCTTGCGCAGCCTGGCCCTGCAGGGCGGCGTTCTTGAACCGGCCGAGGCGGCGGCATTTGACGCCACGGCTCACGCGCAGCAGGCCTTGCAATTGCGCCGCTGGGACGATGCGGCCAAGCGGCCGGCGTTGCAGGTGGGCGGTCTGGACCTTTTCTGGAGCGCGGTGGAAGCGGCACACGCCGCCCGCGCAATCAGACGATCGGCGTGAGCTTCGCGACGCTGAGCGCGAGCCACTTCGTGCCATGGCGGCTGAAGTTCACCTGCGCGCGGGCGTCGTCGCCCGCCCCTTCGATGGACAGCACCTTGCCCTCGCCGAACTTGTTGTGGAACACGGCCATGCCGGCCCTGATGTCGGTGCCCCGGTCGGGCTCGGGCGCGTTCTGACCCAGACCCTTGGGGTCGCCCTTGTCGTTGAAGCCGGGTGACCACGAAGGCTGCAGCGCCGGCGGTGCGCCGAAGCTGCGCCGTCCGTTCTGCCACTGGCCACCACCGCCACCCGCACCGCCCGGCGCACCCCAGGCCGGCTGCTGCGGCGTGAGCCATTTCAGGCAGGCTTCGGGCAGCTCGTCGAAGAAACGGCTCTTCATGTTGTAGCGCGTCTGCCCGTGCAGCATGCGCGTCTGCGAATGGCTGAGGTACAGGCGCTTGCGGGCGCGTGTGATCGCCACGTACATCAGGCGGCGTTCTTCTTCCAGCCCGTCGCGGTCGCTCATGGAGTTCTCGTGCGGGAACAGGCCCTCTTCCATGCCGGTGATGAACACCACGTCGAACTCCAGACCCTTGGCAGCGTGCACGGTCATGAGTTGCACCGCGTCCTGCCCCGCTTGGGCCTGGTTGTCGCCCGACTCGAGCGCTGCGTGTGTGAGGAAGGCGGCGAGCGGGCTCATGGTTTCGCCGGTTTCCAGGTCGGGTGCGGGGAGGCCCTCACCCCCGCCCTCTCCCAGAGGGAGAGGGAGCAAGCCGGGCCCCGCATCGCTCCCTCTCCCTCTGGAAGAGGGTTGGGGTGAGGGCTCCCCCGGCTCCAGCCCCTGACTCACCGGGCTCTGCGTCAACGCCGATCCGTCTGCGGTGCGCGCCACCGCATCCCGCCCAAAACCCTCGATACCCACAAAGCTCTTGGCTGCGCTCACCAGTTCTTCCAGGTTCTCCACCCGGTCCTGCCCTTCGCGCTCGGCGCGGTAGTGCTCCACAAGGCCGCTGTGGTCGAGCACCAGTTCGATGATCTCGGCCAGCGTCATGCCTTCGGAGCGCTCCCGCAGCACATCCAGCTTCGCCACAAACGCGCCGATGGCCACGCCGGCGCGCCCGGTCACTGCACTCACCGCGTCGTGCAACGAACAGCCCGAGCTGCGCGCCACGTCCTGCAGTTGTTCGATGCTGCGCGCGCCAATGCCGCGCGGCGGAAAGTTCACCACACGCAGAAAACTGGTGTCGTCGTTGGCGTTTTCCAGCAGGCGCAGATACGCCAGCGCGTGTTTGATTTCGGCGCGCTCGAAGAAGCGCAGTCCACCGTACACGCGGTAGGGCATGGCGGCGTTGAACAGCGCCGTTTCCACCACTCGGCTTTGCGCATTGCTGCGGTAGAGCACGGCCATCTCGACCTTGGGCACGTCTTCGCGCGCGAGCTGCTTCATCTCGTCCACCATCCACTGCGCTTCGGCAAAGTCGCTGGTGGCTTCGTGCACACGCACCGGTTCGCCCGCACCGGCGTCGGTGCGCAGGTTCTTGCCCAGGCGGTTGGTGTTGTGGCTGATGAGTTCGTTGGCCGAGTCGAGGATGTTGCTGCAGCTGCGGTAGTTCTGCTCCAGCTTGATCTGGTGGCGCACGTTGAATTCGCGCACGAAGTCGGCCATGTTGCCCACCCGCGCGCCACGAAACGCGTAGATGCTCTGGTCGTCGTCGCCCACCGCAAACACCGCGTTGCCGGCGCCCGGCAAACCTTCGATGGGTGGTGCGCTGAACATCTTGATCCAGGCGTACTGCAGGCGGTTGGTGTCCTGGAACTCGTCGATCAGGATGTGACGAAAGCGACGCTGGTAGTGCTCACGCACGGGGTCGTTGTCGCGCAGCACTTCATACGAACGCAGCATGAGTTCACCGAAATCCACCACCCCCTCGCGCTGGCACTGCTCTTCGTACAGCGCATACAGCTCGGTCTTCTTGATCGTTTCCGCGTCGCGCGCCACCACGTCGCGCGGGCGCTGGCCATCTTCCTTGCAGCCGCTGATGAAGTACTGGATCTGTTTGGGCGGGTATCGCTCGTCGTCCACGTTGAACTGCTTGCACAGGCGCTTGACGGCCGAGAGCTGGTCTTGCGTGTCCAGGATCTGGAAGGTGGCCGGCAGGCCCGCCAGCTTGTGGTGCGCGCGCAGAAAACGGTTGCACAAGCCATGGAAGGTGCCGATCCACATGCCGCGCACGTTCACCGGCAGCATGGCCGAGAGGCGCGTCATCATCTCCTTGGCGGCCTTGTTGGTGAAGGTCACCGCGAGCACACCGCCGGGCGTCACCTGCCCGGTCTGCAGCAGCCACGCAATGCGCGTGGTGAGCACCCGGGTCTTGCCCGAACCGGCACCCGCCAGGATGAGCGCGTGCTCGGCCGGGAGCATGACGGCAGCACCTTGTTCGGCATTGAGACCCGCGAGCAGCGGGGACGGGGCGACGGATTCTTCAAACAGCATGGTTCGATTGTAGGAAGCGCCCTGCTTCACGCGCCTTATACGGTCATGCGTATGGCCACCATATGGCGTTGCCCTTGTGCAAAGCTACCCCCAAGCTCCCCAAGGCGCCTAGAATCAGTCACCGGGCCCAAGATTCTTGCGCCCGGTTTTTTGTGCCCGACGCACAAAGCCGGCCAAGCCAAGCGCTCTCCCTGTTCAACAACAGTCTTCTGGAGCCTGGTTCATATGGAAATTTTTGACTACGACAACGTCCTGCTGCTGCCGCGCAAGTGCCGCGTGGAGAGCCGTTCGGAATGCGACGCCGGCGTGGAGCTCGGCGGGCGCAAGTTCAGACTGCCGGTGGTGCCGGCCAACATGAAGACGGTGGTGGACGAGTCCATCTGCGTCTGGCTGGCCAAACACGGCTACTTCTACGTGATGCACCGGTTTGATCTGGACAACCTGAAGTTCGTGCGCGACATGCGCGCCCACGACGTATATGCCTCGATCTCGCTGGGCGTGAAAGCGCCCGACTACGCCACGGTGGACCAGCTGGTGGCAGAAGGCCTCGCGCCCGAGTACATCACCATCGACATCGCGCACGGCCACGCCGACAGCGTCAAGAACATGATCGGGTACCTGAAGGAGAAGCTGCCTTCGTCCTTCATCATCGCGGGCAATGTGGCCACACCCGAAGCGGTCATCGATCTGGAGACCTGGGGCGCGGACGCGACCAAGGTGGGTGTGGGTCCGGGCAAGGTCTGCATCACCAAGCTCAAGACGGGTTTTGGCACCGGTGGCTGGCAACTCAGCGCGCTCAAGTGGTGCGCGCGCGTAGCGACCAAACCCATCATTGCCGACGGCGGCATCCGCAGCCACGGCGACATTGCCAAGAGCGTGCGCTTTGGTGCGAGCATGGTGATGATCGGTTCACTCTTCGCGGGCCACGAGGAGTCACCGGGCCAGACGGTGGAGGTGGACGGTGTGCTCTACAAGGAGTACTACGGCTCGGCGAGCGACTTCAACAAGGGCGAGTACAAACACGTGGAAGGCAAGCGCATTCTGGAGCCCATCAAGGGCAAGCTGGCCGACACGCTGGTGGAGATGGAGCAGGACGTGCAGAGCTCCATCAGCTACTCGGGCGGCACGAAGTTGATGGACGTGCGCAAGGTGAACTATGTGATCCTGGGTGGGGACAACGCCGGAGAGCATCTGCTGATGTGACGGAGCGGCTCGCGCCCCGCCCTCTCGCAAAGAGCGCCGGTCAGACCACCACAGGCTCGGTCTCCAGCAGGATACCGAAGCGCTCATAAACGCTGGTCTGGATGGCCTTGGCCAGCGTCATCACCTCACCACCGGTGGCACCACCCCGGTTCACCAGCACCAGCGCCTGCCGCTCGTACACGCCCGCACTGCCCACACCCTTGCCCCTCCAGCCGCAGGCATCAATGAGCCAGCCCGCGGCCAGCTTGACGCTGCCGTCGGCCATGGGGTAGTGCACCACCTTCGGCTCAACCGCGATGATGTCGGCGCACTGCTCGCGCGACACCGTGGGGTTCTTGAAAAAGCTGCCGGCGTTGCCGATCACCGCCGGGTCGGGCAGTTTGGCGCGGCGGATCGCGCAGACCCAGTCAAAGATCTGTTGCGCGCTGGGCGAAGCGATGCCGGTCTCGGCCATCTTGCGGTCCAGGTCGGCATAACCGAGCACCGCCTTCCACGGTTTGGGCAGCCAGAAGCGCACATGGGTGATGAGAGCGCGACCGGCCAGGCCCAGGCCCTTGTCGCCGGCCGGCGTGTGCTTGAACACCGAATCCCGGTAGCCAAAACCGCACTTCGCGGCGTCCAGCGTGAAGCTCTGCCCCGTCTGCAGGTCGATCGCATCCAACTCACTGAACCGGTCCTGCAACTCCACCCCGTAAGCGCCGATGTTCTGCACCGGCGAGGCACCCACCGTGCCCGGGATCAGCGCCAGGTTTTCCAGGCCCGGGTAGCCCTGTTCCAGCGTCCATCGCACGAAATCGTGCCAGTCTTCGCCGGCCCCGGCCTCCACCAGCCAACCCTTGGCGGTTTCTTCCACCAGGCGCCGTCCGGTGATCTCGACCTTGATCACGAGTTGCTTGATGTCGCCGGTGATCACCAGGTTGCTGCCGCCACCCAGAACGAAGGGCGGTGTGCCCGATTCCGCGCGCACGTCATGATCGGCCAGCAAGGCCAGCACATCGTCTGTTGAGCGCACACGCACCAGACGCTGCGCCCGGGCAACGATGCCAAAAGTGTTATACGGCTGGAGCGCCACGTTGTTCTCGACTACCATTCTTCGATTCTCTCATTCACCTTTTTGCAAGACCCCCAGCATGCCTTCTTTTGACACCGTTCTTGAAGCCGATTTTGTAGAAGTGAAAAATGCGGTCGATCAGGTCGCGCGCGAAATCGGCACCCGTTTCGATTTCAAGGGCACGAGCGCGGCCATCGAGCTCAAGGACAAGGAAATCATCCTGCACGGCGATGCCGATTTCCAGCTCCAGCAGATCGACGACGTGCTGCGCGGCAAGCTCACCAAACGCGGTGTCGACGCGCGTTTTCTCGACGTGGGCAAGGTCGAAAAGGTCGGTGGCGACAAGGTCAAACAGGTGGTGAAGGTGCGCAACGGCGTGAGCACCGAAGACGGCAAAAAGATCCAGCAGGCCATCAAGGGCAGCAAGCTCAAGGTGCAGGGTGCGATCCAGGGCGACGCGGTGCGGGTGACGGGCGCCAAGCGCGACGACCTGCAGGCGGCCATGGCGCTGATCAAGTCCGAACTGAAGGACCTGCCGCTGTCCTTCAACAACTTCAGGGATTGAGATGGTCCGCGCCTGCGCCCTCGCAGTCAGCGCTCTGCTGGCATGGCCGGCCGCAGCGCAGCAGGTTGCGCTTTCCGGCGTGGCCGGCGGCAAGGCCCTGCTCACCATCGACGCTGCGGCGCCGCGTTTCCTGAGCCCCGGCCAGGCGCACCAGGGCGTGAAGCTGCTGAGCCTGCAGGGCGAGGCAGCGGTGATCGAGATCAACGGACAACGCCAGACCCTGCGTGTGGGTGAGGCGCCGGTGAGTCTGGGGCAGGCCAAGGCAGACCCCGGTGCGCAGCGCATCGTGCTCACCGCCGACGCGCAGGGCCACTTCATGCCGCCCGGCCAGATCAATGGCCGGCAAGTTCAGTTCATGGTGGACACGGGCGCCACGCAGGTGATCATGAGCGAGTCCGATGCCAGGCGCATCAACCTCAAATACGAGCAGGGTCAGAAGGTGCGTGTGAGCACCGCCAATGGCGACGTGGTTGGTCACCAGATCCGGCTGGACTCGGTGCGCATCGGCGAGGCGCAGGTCTACGACGTGTCGGCCATCGTGCTGCCCCAGTCCATGGCGTTCGTGTTGCTGGGCAACAGCTTTCTCACGCGCTTCCAGATGCAGCGCACCAACGATCAGCTCACCCTGGATCGACGGTATTGATCACAGCGCCTTCTGCGCGGCGGTCACGACAATCTCGATCCGGTAGACCGGGTTGGCCAAAGCGGCTTGCACCGTCGCCCGCGGTGGCGCGGTGCCCGGCACCACCCAGGCATCCCACACTTCGTTCATCGCACCGATCTCGGCGACGTCGGTCAGGAAGATTTGAGCGCGCAGAATGCGCGACTTGTCGCTGCCCGCTTCCAGCAAACGCTGCTGCACCTGCTCCAGCACGTCTTCGGTCTGACCACGAATGTCCGTGTCGCCGCGCTCGGGCACCATGCCGGCCAGGTACACGACGCCATTGAACACAGCGGCTTCGCTGTACCGCGCAGCCACGCCGATGCGGGTGATGTGTTGGCTCATGTTTTTTTCGCTCCCAGTTTGCTTTCCTTGCCGGCCAGCAGGCGGTTGATGTTTTCTGCGTGGCGGTACACCAGCAGCATGCCCATGACCACCAGGCTCATCACCTGCAGGCCCGGCGCATCCCATGCCACCCGGTGACCCAGCAGAAAGAAGGCTGGAGCGAACACCGCCGTGACGATGGAGGCCAGCGACGAGTATCGGAAGAAGCCCGCGATGATCACCCACGTGACCAGTGCGGCCAGGCCCAGCCAGGGCTGAAAACCGACGATCACGCCCGCCGCCGTGGCCACACCCTTGCCACCCTGGAACCGGAAAAACACCGGATACAGGTGGCCAAGGAAGGCTGCGAGACCGACCAGCGCCACGGTGCCATCGCCCAGTCCGCAGGCCTCGCCCCACCACTTCACGGCAACCACCGGCAGCCAGCCCTTGAGCGCGTCGAGCAGCAGCGTGATGACCGCGGCCGCCTTGTTGCCCGAGCGCAGCACATTGGTGGCGCCGGGGTTTTTGCTGCCGTAGGTGCGTGGGTCGTTCAGACCCATGAAGCGGCTCACGAGCACGGCAAACGAGAGCGAGCCGATCAGGTAGGCGGCCAGGGTGGCCAGCAGGGGATAAAACAATGACAACGAAGTCTCCTCGGTGGTTCGGGCTGCCCTCTGCGGGGCGACGCCGGGCTATTCTGCCAGCGCGCACTCGACCGGCCTGGCGCCCAGCGGGCCGCTGAGAACGGCTGGGTCGATGCCCACCAGATAACCGCGTCGCCCGCCGTTGATCCAGATCCTGGGCAGGCCCAACACGGACGCTTCGACAAACACCGGCATGGCACGCTTCAAACCGAACGGTGAAGTGCCCCCCACGAAGTACCCGCTGTGGCGGTTGGCCACCTCGGGCTTGCAGGGCTCAACCGACTTGACGCCGACCTGCCGCGCCAGGTTCTTGGTCGACACGGTGCGGTTGCCATGCATCAATACCGCCAGCGGCCTGGCGGCCTCGTCCTGCATGATCAAGGTCTTGACGACGGCAAACGGATCCAGACCGAGCACTTGCGCGCTGTGCTGCGCGCCGCCGTGCTCCAGGTACTCGTAGCTGTGCTCGGTGAACACCACACCATGCGCCTTGAGCCAGGCGGTGGCGGGTGTCTCGCTGACGTGCGACTTTTTGGCCAAGCGTCAGCTCACTGCGCTGGATCTCGGGACTCCCAGCGGATCTTGTCGATCTCGACCAGGAGTTCGGGCGACAACGTCGTGCCCCAGGCGTCCAGGCATTCGTCGAGCTGGGTCATCGAAGTCACGCCGATGATGGTGCTGGCCACGCGCCAGTTGGTGTAACAAAACGCCAGCGCCATTTGCGAGGGCGTCAGACCGTGGTCGCTGGCCAGCGCGTTGTAGCGGCGCGACGTGTCCAGCGCCTCGGGTCGGCCCCAGCGCTGCTTGCGCATCGACTCGTACAGCGCCATGCGACCGGCGTCACCCACCAGGCCGGTCTTGTCGTACTTGCCACTGAGCAAACCAAAGCCCAGCGGCGAATACGCCAGCAACGACACGCCCAGGCGGTGGCAGGTCTCGTCCAGACCGTTCTCGTAGCTGCGGTTGATCAGGCAATAGGGGTTCTGCACCGTGGCCACGCGCGGCAGGCCGTGCTGCTCGGCCAGGCGCACGAACTCGTGCACGCCGTACGGCGATTCGTTGGACAGGCCGATGGCTTTGACCTTGCCTGCCTTGACCAGCTCGGCCATGGCTTCGAGCTGCTCCAGCACCGAGGCACACGGTTTGTCTTTGGTGGGATCAAAACTCAGCAAACCGAACGCCGGCACGTTGCGAGCGGGCCAGTGAATTTGATAGAGGTCGATCACGTCCGTCTGCAGGCGTCGCAAGCTGTCGTCGCAAGCCTTGAGGATCTCTGCCCTGCTCACGCCCGAGTTTTCCCCACGAATCCAGGGCATGCCGCGCGACGGGCCCGCCACCTTGGTGGCCAACACCACCTTGCTGCGCAGGCTCGCGTCCTTGGCGAACCAGTTGCCAAGGATGGTTTCGGTGGCGCCGCAGGTCTCGGCGCGTGCGGGCACCGAATACATCTCGGCGGCGTCGAGGAAGTTGATGCCGCGCTCCATCGAGCGATCCAGGATGCTGTGCGCAATGGCTTCATCGACTTGCTCACCGAAGGTCATGGTGCCCAGGCAAACGGGAGGAACTGTCAGTGCGCTGGCGCCCAATGGAACATTTTTCATGCAATTTTTTGTAAAGTCAGAAGGGAATTGATGCCAAAGCGATAGGCCGGGGTATAAGTTTAGAGCGCATCGGGTTGCGCCGCAGTCACCACGAACACACCCCGCCGTGTGATGATGATGTCGCCGTCGATCCGAAGCCGACCAACTATCCATTCTTCAACAACGCCAGTGGAGCATTGCACATGAAACACATCACCAACATCACCCGTGGCCTGACGGTCACCGCCCTCGCCGCTGCCCTCGCCCTGAGCGGCTGCGCGAACATGAGCGAAACCCAGACCGATTCGGCCAAGGGTGCCGGCATCGGCGCCTTGGCCGGCGTGCTGCTGGGCGCCGCCACCGGCGGCTCCAAGGGCGCAGCCCAGGGCGCGGTCATCGGCGCTGGCGCGGGTGCACTGGGTGGCTACATCTGGTCCACCAAGATGCAGGAGCAAAAGCGCGCCATGGAAGCCGCCACCGCCGGCACCGGCATCGGCGTGAGCCAGACCTCGGACAACCGCCTGAAGCTCGACGTGCCCGCCGACGCGGGCTTTGCCACCGGCAGCTCCACCGTGAGCCCCACGCTGCAGCGCGTGCTCGGCCAGTTCGCCAACACACTCAACGCCAACCCGGTGACCGCGATTGCCATCGTCGGCCACACCGACAGCACCGGCAGCGACGCAGTGAACAACCCGCTCTCGTTCAACCGCGCCAACAGCACGCGCGACTACCTCGTGGCCCGTGGCGTGTCACCAGCCCGCTTTGCCACCGACGGCCGCGGTTCGCGCGAACCGATTGCCGACAACAGCACCGCTCAAGGTCGTGCACAGAACCGCCGCGTCGAGATCTACGTGGCCGAGCCTGCACGCCAGTAAACAGGCCCCCACGCTCCGCCGCTGCGCGGGTCGCTGCCCCCCGAGGGGGCTGATCCGCCTTGGGACGGCCCGGCGGCGGATCGCATCCTCTCCGACGACATGAAGCCCGGCAACCGCCGGGCTTTTTTGTTGCCGGAGAGAGCGCTCCCACCCAGAGACACCGAGGATCCGGCTCCGCCGGTCCCAGGTGTCGCCCCCCTCCTGAGGGGGGTCGCGTGCAACGCGGCGGGGGGTACTTCAGAGTTTCGCCATGATGTGCCGCGCCACCGTGTAGTCCTCCAGCGCGTACATCGACATGTCCTTGCCGTAGCCACTGGCCTTCATGCCGCCGTGCGGCATTTCGTTCGCCAGCATGAAATGGGTGTTGATCCAGGTGCAGCCGTACTGCAGCTTGCGCGCCGTGCGCAGCGCGCGCGACACGTCCTGCGTCCAGACCGACGAGGCCAGACCGTATTCCGAGTCGTTGGCCCAGGTCACGGCTTCCTCTGGATCGGTGAAGCGCGTGATGGACACCACCGGGCCGAACACCTCGCGCCGCACGATCTCGTCGTCCTGCCGCGCTCCGGCGATCACCGTGGGCTCGTAGAAGAAGCCGCTGCCAGCGCGCATCTTGCCGCCCGCCGTCACCTCCATGTGGCCCACCATCTGCGCACGCTCCACAAAGCTGGCCACGCGGTCGCGCTGGCGGTCGGTGATCAGTGGGCCGAGTTCCACACCGGGCTCGTCCTGCGTGCCCATCTGGATGGTCTTGACCGCGCTGCTCAGGTCGGCCACCAGGCGGTCGTACACCCTGGCGCCCGCGTACAGGCGGCAGGCGGCCGTGCAGTCCTGGCCCGCGTTGTAGTAGCCGAAGGTGCGGATGCCTTCCACCACCGCTTCGATGTCGGCGTCGTCGAACACCAGAACGGGCGCCTTGCCGCCGAGTTCCAGGTGCGTGCGCTTCAAGGTGCCGGTGGCCGCTTGCAGAATCTTGCGACCGGTGGACACGTCGCCGGTGAGCGAAACCATGCGCACCAGCGGGTGCTCCACCAGTGGCTGGCCCACGCTCTGGCCGCGTCCACAGATCACGTTGAATACGCCCTTGGGCATGATCTCGGCGATCACGCGCGCGAGCATCAGGGTGGTCAGCGGCGTCTGCTCGCTGGGCTTGAGCACCACCGTGTTGCCGGCCGCGAGTGCGGGCGCGCATTTCCACGCGGCCATCATGAGCGGGTAGTTCCAGGGCGCGATCGAGCCGACCACTCCGATGGGGTCGCGCCGGATCATGCTGGTGTGGCCCGGCAGGTATTCGCCCGCCACGGAGCCGGTCATGCAGCGCGCCGCGCCGGCGAAAAAGCGGAAGCAGTCGACGATGGCCGGGATCTCGTCCTCCAGCGCGCGCAAATAGGGCTTGCCGCAGTTGATCGACTCCAGTCGCGCAAACTGCTCGGCGCGCTGCTCGATCGCGTCGGCCACCTTCAGAAGCAGACGCGAGCGCTCCATCGGCGTGGTCTCGCTCCAGGTGTCGAAGGCGCGGCTGGCGCCCAGCACCGCCTTGTGGATCTGTTCATACGAAGCCTCGGGCACCTGGGCGATCACCTCGCCGGTGGCCGGATTGAGCACGCGCTCGGCCTCACCCTCGCCGGCCACGAACTGGCCGTCGATGAACAGCTCGGTCGACATCGGGACATGGAAATCGGGGGTCTTGCCCATGGTGTTCTCCGTTGGGGTGGAAGGGGGATCGGGCTCAGCGCCCGCCGGGTTGTTCGTCGGCGCGCGTGAGGTAGTACGCGGCCAGGATGGGAATGAAAGTGAGCGCGATGATGACCACGGCCACCACGTTGGTCACCGGGCGCTGGCGCGGGCGGATCAGCTCCTGCAGCATCCAGATCGGCAGTGTGGTCTGCTGGCCGGCGGTGAAGGTGGTCACGATCACCTCGTCAAAACTCAGCGCGAACGCCAGCAGGCCACCGGCGAGCAGGGCCGAGCCCAGTTGCGGCAGGATCACGTAGCGGATGGTCTGGAAGCTGTCGGCGCCGAGGTCCATCGAGGCCTCGATCAACGACGGGCTCGTGCGCCGCAGCCGCGCCACCGCGTTGTTGTAGACCACGACCACGCAGAAGGTGGCGTGGCCGACCACGATGGTCCAGAAGCTGAACGGAATCTCGGCCGTGTGGTACGCGGTGCGCAGCGCGATGCCGGTGACGATGCCGGGCAGCGCAATGGGCAGGATCAGCAGCAGCGAGATCGCGTCACGGCCGAAGAAGCGCGTGCGCGCCAGGCCGGCCGCGGCCAGCGTGCCCAGCACCATGGCCAGCGCAGTGGACACCAGCGCCACCCGAAACGACAGGCCAATCGCGGCCCACACGTCTTCGCGCTCCCAAGCCGCAGCAAACCATTGCGTGGTGAGCGCGGGTGGCGGGAACACATAGCTCTTGTCCTCGGCGCTGAAGGCGTACAGGATGATGAGCGCGAGCGGGATGTGCAGGAACAGCACGGCCGCCCAGGTCGCTGCCTTCAGGCCCCAGCCGGCACGCGACGGGTCAGAGCGCATCGAAGGCCCCCAGCCGTTTGGCGATCCACAGGTAGACGCCGATCACCACGATGGGCACGAGCGAGAACGCGGCGGCGAACGGCACGTTGCCTGCCACGCCTTGCTGGCGGTAGACCACCTGCCCGATGAACAGCGTGGAGTCGCCGATCACCTGCGGAATGATGTAGTCGCCCAGCGTGAGCGAGAAGGTGAAGATGGAGCCAGCCGCGATGCCCGGCATGGCGAGCGGGAAGATCACCTTCCAGAAGGTGGTACCGGATCGCGCGCCGAGGTCGCTCGATGCTTCGAGCAGCGAACCGGGGATGCGCTCGATCGCCGCCTGGATCGGCAGGATCATGAAGGGCAGCCACATGTAGACGAAGACGATGAAGGTCCCCAGGCGCGAGAAAGAGAG
>NZ_JALHLX010000062.1 GCF_022844385.1 Hydrogenophaga sp.
GGTGTGATCGGCGTGCTGTTCACCGTGTTCCTGGTGCTGCTGGTCACCGACATCCTGGGCCTGACCTCGGTGTTCCCGTTCACCCGCAGCGTTCGATGAAGTCCTGGCGACTTCGCTGTTCGACCCCCGCCCTGGCGGGGGTTGTTCTTTGTGGGTTGCTCTTGACCGGTTGTGCCACGCCGCCGCAGTCGGCCGCGCTGCAGCGCACCTGGCCGGCGCAATTGCCGCAGCAAGTGCTGCTGGATCAAGTTCCGTTTCATCCGCAGGAGGACCTGTTGTGTGGTCCAGCCACGCTGGCCATGGTGGCGCAGGCCGCTGGCTCCAGCGTCACGCCCGAACAGCTCACGCCGCAGGTGTACCTGCCGGGGCGTCAGGGCGCACTGCAAACCGAGATGCTGGCCGCCACGCGCCGCCAGGGCCTGGTGGCTTACCCGCTGGCGCCCGAACTGCAGACCGTGTTGACCGAGGTCGCCAGTGGCCATCCGGTGCTGGTGCTGCAGAACCTTTCCCTGCCTTTTTCGCCCATGTGGCACTACGCGGTGGTGGTCGGTTACGACCGCACGAAGCAGCAGATGGTTCTCCACTCGGGGACATCCGAGCGGCTGGTGATGCCCATGAGCACGTTTGAGAACACCTGGGCGCGTTCATCCCACTGGGCGATGCGTGCCAGCCGCCCCGACCAGTTGCCCGTGACTGCGCAGCCCGATGATTGGGCCGTGGCGGTGTCGGCGCTGGAGCGGTCCAGCCCGCAGGCGGCCCGAACGGCCTACGCCACCGGGCTGCAGACATGGCCGCAGCACCGCATCAGCCTGCTGGGTCTGGGCAACACCGCTTACGCGCTCGGCCAACGCGAAGAGTCGGCACAAGCCTTTGAGGCCACGACGCGCGCGCATCCCGATTTCGCCGACGCCTGGAACAACCTGGCGCAGGTGCGGCTGGAGCTGGGTCAACTCCCCGCTGCCCAACAGGCAGCCCGGCAGGCGGTGGCGCTGGGTGGTGTGCGACTCTCGAACTACCAGACCTTGTTGAACACCATCGAGAGCAAACTGGCCGCTTCACCAACTTCAGGGCCCCGCTGATGAAACAACTTTTGCTGGTGGGCGCCACCGGGCTGGTCGGGGGGCATGTGCTGCAGCAGGCGTTGGCCGACCCGGCGGTGGTCCGTGTGATCGCCCCCACACGCCGCTCATTGGTGCCGCATCCCAAGCTGCTCAACCCCTTGGTTGACTTCGAACGCTTGCCCGAGGACGCCGACTGGTGGGCGGTGGACGCGGTCATCTGCACGCTGGGCACCACCATCCGGGTGGCGGGCTCCCAGGCCGCGTTCTACAAGGTGGACCACGACCACCCGCTGGCCGTGGCGCACCTGGCGCGGCGGCACGGCGCGCAGGCCTTTGCCTTCAACTCGGCGTTGGGTGCCGATGTGGGATCGCGTGTGTTCTATTCGCGCACCAAGGGCGAGACCGAACGCGACCTGCAGGCGGTGGGTTACCCCTCGTTGACCTTTGTGCGCCCGGGTCTGATCGGCGGACACCGCGATCAGAGCCGTCCAGCCGAGCAGCTGGCGGTGAAGGTGTCAGGCTGGGCAGGGCCGCTGTTGCCGCGGCGCTACCGCGTGGTACCGGCCGAGCGCATCGCACACCACCTGCTGCAGGCCGCCATGGTGGCCGCACCCGGGGTGCACGTATTGCCGTCGGAAGCCCTGCTGTAGGGCCTCAGGCGACGACCACAGCCGCGCCATCGCCGCGCGGCGCGATGTGACCGATGTCGAACACGGTTTCACCCAGATCACGCAGCGTGGCGGCGCAGGCCGCAGCTTCCGCAGCGTCGATCACCACCACCATGCCGATACCGTTGTTGAAAGTGCGGTTCATCTCGATGTCGTCGATGCCGGCGGTCTTCTGCAGCCAGGCGAACAGCTCGGTTTGTGGCCAGCTGCCCTTGACCAGGTGCGCCGCCGTGCCGTCGGGCAGCACCCGCGGGATGTTTTCCAGCAGGCCGCCGCCGGTGATGTGGGCCAGGGCCTTGATGGGGTGGGCGGCGAGCGCGGCCAGCACGTTCTTCACGTAAAGGCGGGTCGGCTTCATGATGGCTTGCTTGAACGGCAGGCCATCCAGCGTGGCGGGCAGATCGGCGCCCGCGCGCTCGATGCACTTGCGCACCAGCGAGAAGCCGTTGGAGTGCACACCGTGCGAGGCCAGGCCGAGCACCACGTCGCCCGGCTTGACGCTCTGGCCGGTGAGGATCTTGGATTTTTCGACCGCACCGACGCAGAAGCCGGCCAGGTCGTATTCGCCCGCCGGATACATGCCCGGCATCTCGGCGGTTTCGCCACCGATGAGGGCGCAGCCGCTGAGCTCGCAGCCCTGGGCAATGCCGCCCACCACGGCCGCCGCCGTGTCCACGTCGAGCTTGCCACAGGCGAAGTAGTCCAGGAAAAACAGCGGCTCGGCACCCTGCACCAGCACGTCGTTCACGCTCATGCCCACCAGGTCGATGCCCACGGTGTCGTGCATGTTCCACTCAAACGCCAGCTTGAGCTTGGTGCCCACGCCGTCGGTGCCGCTCACCAGCACCGGCTCCTTGTAGCGCTTGGGCACTTCGAACAGCGCGCCAAAACCGCCGATGCCGGCCAGCACGCCTTCACGCATGGTCTTTTTGGCCAGCGGCTTGATGCGCTCGACGAGCGCGTCGCCCGCATCGATGTCAACGCCGGCGTCTTTGTACGAGAGGGGGGTGGTGGAAGAGGTCATGAGAATGCTGGCCCGGAGGTGGTGGGGAGGGGTGGGCGGCGCGGTCGTTGGAGCGGGACGCTGGGCGGGTAGGGGGCTTTCGGGTACCCTGAGAGTGGCCCGATAGAATTTGCCCCAGATTTTAAGGGGTCGCCCTCGCGGCCTCATCGACCCTCGCGCTCCATGCCACTGACCTCCAACCAGATCCGCGCCTTGCTCTGGGCCCTGATCGCTGTGGTGAGTGCTTTGCTGCTCTCCCTGCTGGCACCGGTGCTCATGCCTTTTTTGCTGGCCGCTGTGCTCGCGTACGCGCTGCACCCGCTGGTGGAGCGGCTGCACGCCCGGCGTGTGCCGCGCTGGCTCGGCGCCGGCCTGGCCATTGCGCTGCTCATGCTGGTGCTGCTCGCCGTGATGCTGCTCATCGTGCCGGTGATCACCAAGCAGGTGCCGCTGTTGCGCGACCAGGTGCCGCTGCTGCTGGTTCGCCTGAACGAGGCGCTGTTGCCCCTGGCCACCCGTTTCGGTGTCAACCTGCAGGTGGACGTGAGCCAGGTGCGCGAGTGGCTGCGCACCCTGATCACCGGCAACGAAAGCGAGCTGATCAACGGCCTGCTGTCGTCGCTGCGCATCGGCGGCAGCGCGCTGGCTGCGGTGGTCGGCAACCTGTTCCTCATGCCCATCGTGGCGTATTACTTGCTGCTGGACTGGGCCAACCTGATCACACGGGCCAAGAACCTGATCCCACCGCGCTGGCGCGAGAGCGTGCAAAGTTTCCTGAACGAAACCGACGAGGTGCTGGGCCAGTACTTGCGTGGGCAGTTGCTGGTCATGGCGGTGCTGGCTGTCCTCTACACCGTGGCACTCGCGCTCGTGGGCCTGGATCTGGCGCTGCCGATCGGCGTGTTCACCGGCCTCGCGGTGTTTGTGCCCTACCTGGGCTTTGGTCTGGGCATGGTGATGGCGCTGTTTGCGGCCCTGCTGCAGTTCCAGAGTGTGCTCGGCGTGGCCCTGGTGGGCGGCATCTACATGCTCGGCCAGGTGGTCGAGAGTCTTTACCTCACGCCGCGCCTGCTCGGTGAGCGCATCGGCCTGCACCCGATTGCCGTCATCTTTGCGCTGCTGGCCTTTGGTCATCTGTTTGGATTCGTGGGCGTGCTCATTGCCTTGCCGGCGAGCGCCGTCTTGCTGGTGGCCATCCGGCGCGCCAAGAGAGGCTATCTGGCGAGCGAGATGTACCAGGGTGATGTGCCTCGCGCACGGACCACCGGAGCCGACGAATGAGCACCGGCCCGATGAAACAGATGGCCCTGGACATTGGTCTGGCGCCCGTGCCCACCCTCACCAACTTCGTGCCTGCGGGCAACGAAGCGGCGCTGGAGCACCTCAAGCTCTGGACCCACAACCCCTTGCGTTCGCCCGTGCCCACGTTTGTCTGGGGCGAAAGCGGCAGCGGCAAGACGCACCTGTTGCGCGCGGTGCGCGAAAGCCTGCGCGAGCACGGCAGCCGCGTGGGCTGGATCGATGTGGACACGCTGGACCCGCCCGAGTACGACGAACACTGGGACGCGGTGCTGCTCGACGACTGCCACCTCTACACCGCTACCCAGCAGGCGGCGGCCTTCAACTGGTTTGTGAACGCGCAGAACCCGGCGCACGGCCCGGCGCGCTGGGTGCTGGCCGCCGCCAACTGCCCGCCGGCCGATCTGCGTCTGCGCGAAGACCTGCGCACCCGCCTGGGCTGGGGCCACGTGTTCCAGCTGCATGCGCTGGGTGAAACGGAACGCCGTGGCGTGCTGCGCCGCGCCGCCGACGATCGTGGTGTCTTCCTCAGCGACGAGGTGATGGACTTCATGCTGCGGCGCTTCTCGCGCGACCTTTCCAGCCTCATGCTGCTGCTGGACCAGCTCGACACCTACGCCCTGCGTACCCAGCGCGCCATCACCATCCCCTTGATCAAATCCATGCTGGAAGACGAATGAGACTGGCGCTTTTTGACCTCGACCACACCCTGATCCCGTTCGATTCCGACTACGCCTGGGGCGAATTCACCGTGAAGCTGGGCTGGCGCGATGGCGACAGCTTCTCCAAGGCCAACGACGGCTTCTACGCCGACTACAAGGCCGGCACGCTGGACATCCACCGGTACGTGCGCTTTGCCATCGAAGCGGTGCGCGAGCGCGGCTTGAAAACCGCGCAGGAGGCCCACGCGCGCTTCATGGCCGAGGTGGTGCTGCCTTCGCTCAAGGACAGTGCGCTGTCGCTGGTGCGTGCCCACCAGGCCGCGGGCGACACGGTTGTGATCGTCACCGCCACCAACGAATTCGTCACCCGTCCGATCGCGCAAGCCTTCGGTGTGGATGAGCTGATCGCCATCGATCTGGCCACCGATGAAAACGGTGAACCCACGGGCGAGATCCGGGGCACGCCGTCGTTCCGCGAGGGCAAGGTCGCCCGTGTGGAACAATGGCTGGCCGCGCGTGGCCTGGAATGGGCCGGCGTGCAGCACAGCACCTTCTACAGCGACTCCATGAACGACATGCCGCTGCTGGAAAAAGTGCACGAGCCCGTGGCCACCAACCCGGACGCCCGGCTCCAAGCCATCGCCCTCGACCGGGGCTGGCGCATATTGAACCTATTCGAATGATCAAGAAATTCATTGACAGGCTGCTCGGCAAATCGCCGGCGGCCCCTGCGCGCCGCGCCAGCCCCTTCGGAAAACGCGAAGATGTGCCGGTCTCGGTGCACGGCATCGACATCAAGCTGGTGGACCAGCGCGCGCTCGACGTGGTGCACACCCTCAAGCAGGCGGGCTTTGACGCCTACATCGTGGGTGGCGCGGTGCGCGACCTGCTGCTGGGCCTGCGACCGAAAGACTTCGACGTGGCCACCAGCGCCACGCCCGAGCAGGTCAAGGGCCTGTTCCGCCGCGCCTTCATCATCGGCCGGCGTTTCCGCATCGTGCACGTGATCTATGGTCGGGGCCGCGAACACGAAATGATCGAGGTTTCGACCTTCCGCGCCTACCTCGACAGCGCCGACGCCGAGCAGGTGGCGGGCAACGAACGCACCAGCAAAGGTGAACTCGCCGGCATGAAACACGCGGTGGACGCCAGCGGTCGCGTGCTGCGCGACAACGTGTGGGGCCCCATCGAGCACGACGCCGCGCGCCGCGACTTCAGCATCAACGCCATGTACTACGACCCCGAGTCGCAGACCGTGGTCGATTTCCACCACGGCATTCGCGACGCGAAAAAGAAGACGCTGCGCATGATCGGCGACGCCACCACGCGTTACCGCGAAGACCCGGTGCGCATCATCCGTGCCGTGCGTTTTGCGGCCAAGCTCAGCGGTCTGGGTTTCACCTTCGACGCCAAGACGCTGGAGCCGCTGGCGTCCTCGCGCAAGCTGCTGCTGGACGTGCCGCAAAGCCGCCTGTTCGACGAAATGCTCAAGCTGCTGCAGACCGGCCACGCGCTGGCCAGCGTGGCGCAACTCAAGGCCGTGGGCCTGGACACCGGCATTTACCCGCTGCTCGACGTGGTGGTGCAGCGCGCCGACGACGATTTTGTGAAGCTCGCCCTGCAGGACACCGACCGCCGCGTGGGCGAAGGCAAACCGGTCGCGCCGAGCTTTCTGCTCGCCTGTGTGTTGTGGGCCGACGTGCGCAAGGGCTGGAGTCAGCGCCTCAATGCCCGCCCCGGTCAGCGCCCGCCGCCGCCGTTCGCGGCCCTGCAAGACGCAGTGGACGAAGCCTTCGACGCACGCATCGGCGATGTATCGGGCCGCGGCAAGCTCGGTGCGGACATGCGCGAGATCTGGATGATGCAGCCGCGTTTTGACAAGCGCGTGGGCACCTCGCCGTTCAGCCTGGTGGACCAGGCGCGCTTTCGCGCCGGCTTCGATTTCCTGCGCCTGCGCGCGCAGGTCGGCGAGGTGGAAGAAGAGCTGTCCCACTGGTGGGAAACCTTCAGCATGGCCAGTGACGACATGCGTGAGGACATGGTGGACGCGCAGCGCAAGGAAAACCTGGCCAAGCCCGGTGCCGGCAAGGCGCGGCGCGTGAAACGCAGCGACGACGACCACCCGGCCAATGCCGGTGCGCCGACCGAAGCACTGGCCCCTGACCCACGTTTTCGCGCGGCCGACGAGGGTGGCGAAGACCGGGACGAGGACGACAGCGGCGAAGCCGATGACGGCGCCGAGTCGACCGCGCCCACCGACGGCTCGGCCCCGGCCAAGAAGCGCCGCCGTCGCCGCCGCAAGCCCGGTGGCGCAGCCACCGGTGGTGAGCCGGGACCGGTTTGAACGCGTTGGCCGTGGACCGCGCTGAGGTCACGGCCTTTGTCGCGCTGGGTGCCAACCTCGGCCATGCCGCACAGGCCCTGCGCGATGCCCTGACGGCCTTGGGTGATACGCCGGGCGTCCGGCTAGTGCAGGCCTCCCGCCTGTACCGGACCGCACCGGTGCAATCCACCGGGCCCGACTACGTCAACGCGGTGGCCGAGGTCTCGACCACGCTCACCGCTCCCGCCTTGCTCGATGCCCTGCAGGCCATTGAAGACGGCGCCGGCCGGCAACGCCCCTACCGCAACGCGCCGCGCACACTCGATCTGGACTTGCTGCTCTACGGCAGCGCGCGCATCGATTCACCGCGCTTGACCGTGCCGCATCCGCGCATGGCGCAGCGCGCGTTCGTGCTGGTACCGCTGGCCGAGATCGCGCGGGCGCTGGTCAGCGCCGGGCAACTGGCCGCCGTGGCCGATCAGACCATCGAAAAAATCTAGGGCGCCAGCCGCTCGCGCAACCAACCACCGTCGGCCTGCGCGGTGTAACGCAGCCGGTCGTGCAGGCGGCTCTTTCGGCCCTGCCAGAACTCCCAGCGCTCGGGCTTGAGGCGGTAGCCACCCCAATGCGGCGGGCGGGGCGGTTGCAGCAGGAACTGCGCACCGTATCGGGCCGCGTTGGTCACCAGCACTGTGCGGCCTTCGATCACCTGGCTTTGCGGGCTGGCCCAGGCGCCGATGCGGCTGTCGAGTGGGCGGCTGTGGAAGTACTCGTCGCTCTCGGCATCGCTCACTTTTTCCACCACGCCTTCGATGCGCACCACACGCTCCAGCTCCACCCAGTGGAACTGGAGTGCGGCGAACGGGTTGCCAGCGAGCTCCTGGCCTTTGCGGCTGGCGTAGTTGGTGTACCAGACGATGCCGCGCTCGTCATAGCCCTTGATCAGCACCACGCGGGTGCTCGGGCGCAGGTCGGAGCCGACCGTGGCCACCGTCATGGCGTTGGGTTCGGGCACCTCGCTGCTGATGGCCTCTTCCAGCCACTTCGAGAATTGCAGCAGGGGGTTGGCGTTGGAGGCGGACTCGCTGAGTTCGGCCTTTTCGTAGCTCTTGCGCAGGTCGGCGATGTTCATGATTTCAGTATAGAAGCGGGGTTCAGACCCGGGCTTGCGGCAGGTCAATCCATGCCGTCGACCAGCGACAGCAGTTTGCCCAGGGCCCGGTCGTGGATACCGTGGTGCAGCAGGCCGTGGAAGGTCTGGCGCGCGTAGTCCAGGGTGGTGCCGTAGCGCCCGCACGATCGGCTGAAGATGTCGCGGTAACGTTCTTCGCTGAGCGTGCCGGTGTGGCTGGGGCTGCGGCGCGACAGCGTGAAGGCCAGCGCGTGCACCGGGCCCTGGTCGGTCTGGCAGGTCAGCCATTTGGGGTCGTACACCGGGTTGGGCATCTCGCGTGCCCACAGCAGCGGCATGAGGGATTCCACCTCGTCGTGCGGCACGCGCAGCGCCAGCCCCGTGCAGCTGCCCCCGGGCATGAGCGCAAACACCAGGCCGGGGCATTCGAAGGTGCCGCGGTTGACGCGGCTCCACATTTCCAGGCAGCGGTGGTGGCCGTGCACGCGCGCGAGGCGCTGCTCGGCTGCAGCGAACTCGGGGCGCCAGACCAGCGAGGCGTAGGCGAACACCCAGAGGTCGGGGCGAGGGCCAAGGGACCGCCACTGCGCCAGGGTGTCGGCCATCATCTGCGCGCCGTTGCGCTGGGCCGGGTCCCAAGTGGTGGGGCGCACGGTCATGGGGGGTGCAGAGGGTGGAGAGGAGGAGGGGGCCATTTACAATCCCGCAGCGCCCGATGGGCTGCGCCGCTGTGACAGGTCGGCGCGCTGCGCCCGGGAGGTCGACGAATTGACAACCATTTTCACGGAGTGTTTCCCATGTCTTCCCAAGATAACGAAGTTGAGTACCGTGTGGTCGCGGTGCTGCTGGTGGCGGTGATTGTGCTGGTGACCGGCTTCGCCGTGGGCCTGGGCATCCACAAATCCCGCGGTGGTGCTCCGTCCACCCAGATGGCAGCGCCTGCCGCCGCGCCAGCCCCGGTCACAGCGGCCAGCGATGACGCCAGCGTGGTGGTGGAAAACGGCGTTGTGAAGTTTTACTTTGCTTCGGGCAAGGCCGATCTGGCCTCTGGAGCGCTGGTGGCGCTGGGTGATGCGATCGCGGCGGCCAAGGCCGGCAAACAACTGGTGCTCTCGGGCTTTCACGACGCCACCGGTGACCCGGCCTTCAACGCCGAACTGGCCAGGCAGCGTGCGCTGGCCGTGCGCGACGCGCTGGTGGGTGCGGGCGTGGCCGAGACCAGCATGGAGCTGAAGAAGCCCGAGCAGACCACCGGCACCGGCAATGACGCCGAAGCGCGCCGTGTGGAAGTGATGATCGCCGGCTGAGTCAGCGCATCCTTCACGAAGACAGCCCGGTTCGCCGGGCTTTTTTGCGTCTGGCCTCAGCGCGCAGGCGCTTCGAACACCAGGCAGGTGGTGGTGGCGTGCGCGTAGAGCTTGCCGTCGGCGCCCACGATGCGGGCTTCGGCTGTGGCGAGCTGGCGCCCCGCGTGCAACACCGTGCCGATCGCGCGCAGTGGCCCGCTTTTGTGGGATGCGGCGCGCACGATGTTCACCCCCAGCTCGGCCGTGGTGTAGCCACGGCCCACCGGCAGCGTGGTGTGCACGGCGCAGCCCAGTGCCGAGTCGAGCAGGGTGGCGTACCAGCCACCGTGCACGCTGCCCAGCGGGTTGTAGTGCTTGAGCTGGGGCTGGCCCTGGAACACCGCGCGGCCTTCGCCCACCTCGACCAGCGCGAAGTCCATGGTGTCGGCGATGTGGGGGTAGGGCAGGAGGCCTTCGAGCATGGCCTGCATCTGTTGCAGCCCGTTCATGCCGGCCAGCTGCGCCGTATCAGCCAGGCCAGGGCCGGCGCCGCTGCGCAGGCGCGCCCGGGTTTCGTCGAAGTGGCGGGTCCAGTCGGCCTGGATCGCTTCAGCAGACATGTGCATTCCTTTTCTGTTGCAGATGCAATGATTGTAGATACAATCAAATCATGAGCACTGACACCTCCGCGTCACCGTCCCCCTTGGCCTTGACCCCGGTGGGCTGCACCAATTTCAAGCTGCGCCAGCTCACTCGGCGCGTGACCCAGCACTACGACCAGCACCTCGCGGGCTCGGGTTTGAAGATCACGCAGTACTCGCTGCTCGCGCACGTGGACAAGCTCGGCCCCGTAGCGCCTGGTGAACTGGCCCGTCGCATGGACATGGGCGCCTCCACCCTCACGCGCAACCTGCAACCGCTGGTGGCCGCAGGCTGGCTTGAGATGGGCGAGGGCGCCGACGCGCGCAGCCGCCTGGTGCACATCACCGAGGCAGGACGTGAGACACGGCGTCAGGCGCAGCGCCGCTGGAAGGCGGCGCAGCTCGCGCTCAACGACAAGCTCGGCGTGGCCACCGTGGCAGCGCTGCACGGTCTGCTGGACCAGGGACTCGCTGCATTCCATGAGGGGGACGACCATGAAGACTGATGTTCAAAAACACGCTGTCTGGTGGCTGGTGCTGCTGGCGGCCGCCGGCACCTTTGCGCTCACCATGGGCACGCGCCAGACCATGGGTTTTTTCCTTTCACCGCTGAACACTGCCACCGGTCTGGGCGTGGGCAGCATCAGCCTGGCGTTTGCGTTTGGCCAGCTCTGGTGGGGACTCACGCAGCCGTTCGCCGGCGCCGTGGCCGACCGCATCGGTGCCGGGCGTGTGTTGCTCGCCGGTGTGCTGCTGGTGGCGCTGGGCACGTACATCACGCCGCTCATGACCAGCACCTGGGGCCTGATCCTGGCCATCGGCGTGCTTTCGGCCGGTGGCGCCGGCATGGCCGGGCCGTCGGTGCTGATGGCCGCCACCGCGCGCCTCATGCCGGCCGAACGCAGGGGCATGGCCACCGGCATCGTGAACGCGGGTGGCTCGTTCGGCCAGTTCGTGATGGCACCGCTGGCCGCTGCGCTCACGTTGGGTCTGGGCTGGGCCGGTGCCCTGCAGGCGCTGGCGCTCATCGTGCTGCTGGCGCTGCCGGCGGCCTGGGTGCTGCGTGGGCCCGGTCCGGCGGCTGCCGCTGGTGCCGCTCCCGCGCCCGTGGCACTGCCGGCCGGTGAGGCGATCCGCAAGGCGCTGGCCAACCCGAGCTACCTGCTGCTGTCAGCCGGCTTCTTCGTCTGCGGTTTCCACGTGGCCTTTCTGGCCACACACCTGCCGGGTGTGGTGGCCGCATGTGGTCTGCCCGCGCCGGTGGGCGCCTGGGCGCTCGGCATCATTGGCCTCTTCAACATCATCGGCAGCCTGGCCATGGGCTGGGCCGTGGGCCGCTGGCGCATGAAGTCGCTGCTGTCGCTGGTGTACGCCACGCGCGCGGTGGCCGTGCTCATCTTCCTGCTCGCACCCAAGACCGAGGCGGTGATGCTCACCTTTGCCGCCGTCATGGGCCTGACGTTCCTGTCCACGGTGCCACCCACGGTGGGGCTGGTGGCCAAGTTTTTCGGTACCGGCAACATGGCCATGCTGTTCGGCCTGGTGATGCTGTCGCACCAGATCGGCGGATTCCTGGGCGCGTGGCTCGGTGGGCAGGTGTTCGAGGCCACCGGCAACTACAACTGGGTCTGGTACATCGACATCGTGCTCGCGGTGGGCGCGGCGCTCATCCACCTGCCGATCCGCGAAGCGGTGGTGGTGCGCCCGCGGTCGGCGTGAGCGTGTCCTGGGCTGGATCGATCAGCCCCATGGCCTCAAAACCCGCTATCGACTGACGCGCAGCGTCGGCCTGTGCGCGCAGCAGGTTGCGCCGTGTGTCCAGGGCGCTGCGCTGGGCTTCGATCACGTCCAGAAACCCGGTCAGGCCATTGGTGTAGAGCGTGCGGGCCTGGTCCACGGCAGAGAGGGCGGCGGTGTTGCCGCGCTCCAGTGCCCGGGTGCGCGTGGCTGTGCCTTCGGTGGCGACCAGCGCCGATTCGGCCTGTTGCAGCGCTTCGAGCAAGGTTCGGCGGTACACCTCGCCGGCCTCGGCCACGCGCGAGCGGGCTGCGTCCACGTTGGCGCTGCGCTCACCACCATCGAACAGTGCCACGTCGAGCACGGCGGCCAGGGTGGCGCTCACGATGTCGAGCACCCCCCCACCCAGGCCGGCCGAGGTGAGGGTGATCGCCCCGGGCAGTCGCAGGCGGGGGTAGAGGTCGGCACGGGCCACGCCCAGATCGGCCGCAGCCACCGCCAGGCCACGCTCGGCCGCCCGCAGGTCGGGGCGCAGGCGCAGCAGGTCGATCGGGCGCGCCACGGTGGCAGCGCCCTGCAACACCGGCAACTGAGCGACAGTTGCGCCCATGGGCTGCGGACGCTCACCGGCCAGCACCTGCAGCGCGGCCGCGGCCTGCCGCAAGCGCACGCGCGCATCGGCCGCCTCGGCCTCCAGGTTGGCCGCTTCGCTCTGTGCGCGGTCCAGGTCGAGCTTCGGTGCGATGCCGGCGTTCACCCGCACCTCCACCAGCCGCAAGACCTCGCGCTGCAAGCCCAGCCCGTCGGCGAGCAGCTGTTCGTCGAGCAACGCCTCTTGCCAGGCCACGTAGGCACGGGCGGTGAGGCCGGCGGTGGACAGGCGCGCGGCCTGCGCCAAGTCCTGGGTCTGCAGCAGCGAGGCGGCGGCCGACTGTTCGGCCTGGCGCAGACCGCCCCAAAGGTCGAGGTCCCAGTCCAGCGTGAGGGCGGCGCTGGGGTCGAGTCTGCGTTCGCCTGCGGCGCGGCGGCTGCGGGCTTCCACGCCCGCTTCGGCACCGATCAGCGGGCTGCGTCGGGCGCTGGCACCCCGCAGCAGGGCTTGCGCCTGCACGACCCTTTCACGTGCGATCGCGGTGTCGGGACTGTTGGCCAGCGCGCGCTCGACCCAGCGGGCCAGCGCCGGGTCGTTGAAACGGTTCCACCAGCGCAGGTCGGCTTCGGTGGGTGCGGTGGCGCCGGTGGGTGCGGCGGCAAAGGTGTCGGTGTCCGAGATGCCCAGCGTGGGGGCCTCGGGCGGGGTGTTGAGCAGCGTGGTGCTGCCGCAGCCGGCGAGGGCTGCTGCCATCGCCATGGCGCCCAGGCGGTGAACCACGCTCATGAGAATTCCTCGGTTTGTTGCGCAGCAGCCTGCTTCATCTCGGCCGCCAGGCGCTCGCCGTGGCTGGCGCGCGGTGGTGCAAAACGCGCCAGGCCCAGGTACACCACCGGTGTGAGGAACAAGGTGAAGACCGCAGCCAGCGACAAGCCGCCGAAGATCACCCAGCCGATGGATGCGCGCGATTCCGCACCCGGCCCGCTGCCCAGCACCAGCGGCAACGCACCCAGCACGGTGGAGGCCATGGTCATCATGATGGGGCGCAGGCGGGTCGATGCGGCCTCTTGCGCGGCTTCCAGCACGCTGCGCCCGGCATCGCGCAACTGGTCGGCAAACTCGACCATCAGGATGCTGTTCTTCGCCATCACGCCCACCAGCAGCAGCAGGCCGATCTGGCTGTAGATGTTGATCGAGGTGCCGCTCAAGGCCATGGCAAACACCGCAGCGGCCAGACCGAACGGCACGGTGATGATCACCACCGCTGCACTGGTGAGACCTTCGAACTGCGCCACCAGCACCAGGAACACCACCAGCAGCGCGATGGCGAAGGTGATGGCCACGTCGCGCCCGGTTTGTTCCAGCGTGGCGGCGTCGCCGCGAAACAGCAGGCCCATGCCGTCGGGCAATTCGGATTGTGCGAGTGTGCGCAGATCGTTCACCGCCTGTTGCAGCGGCACGCCGTCGGTGGTGATGGCGCTGAGCTGCACCGCGCGGCGTTGTCCCAGCCGTTCGAGCTCGGACGGAATGGCCGTTTCCTCAAAGCGCACGAACTGCGACAGCTGCACCAGCCGCTCGCCCTCGGGCGTGCTGGCGCGCACGCTGTAGCCCAGCAGGGCTTGCGGATCGGTGGCGCCGCGCGCGGTCGATTCGAGGATCACCGGCACGTTGCGGTCGTCCACCGTGAGGTCGGTGACCTCGGTGCCGTCGACCAGCGAGCGCAGCACCACGTCCAGCCCGTCCACCGACACGCCCAGCTGTGTGGCACGTTCGCGGTCGATGCGCAGCGTGATCTGCGGCTGCGAGGCGGTGTAGTTCACGCGCACGTCGCGCAGGCCTGGCAGGTCGCGTTCGATGGCGGTGGCGAAACCGTAGGCCGCATCCGCGATGCGCTTGTAGTCGTCGCCCGTCACCGCCATCTGCACGCTGCCGTCACCCCCACCCACACCCAGGCTGTTGCCGCCGCGAATGCGCACGCGCGCGCCGGGCAGGTCGTCCAGCAGGCGTTGCACGCGTGCGGTGAGCTGGGCTTGTGTCAGCTCACGCGCGCCCCAGTCGGCCAGCGGCGCAATGATCTGTGCGCGGTTCGGGTCATAGCGCCCGGTGATGGTGAAGATGTTCTCCACCAGGCCTTCGTCCTGCAGCGGCGTGACGGCGGCCAGGGCCGTTTCGAGCTGGCGGTCCATGTAGGTCAGGCCCACCCCATCGGGTCCGTCCAGGCTGATCGAGAGCACGCCGCGGTCTTCCACCGGCGTGAGTTCCTGGGTGAGTTGCGTGTAGCTCCACACCGCGGCGCCCGCGAGCAGCACGCACACGCCGGCCACCCACCAGGCCCGACGCAACGCGCCAGCCAGCCAACGTTCGTAGATGGTCACCGCGCGCGTTCCCCAGCCCGAGACCCGGCGCCACAGCGGGCCCGGCGCTCGTTCGTCGGGCAGGCGCGAGGCGATCATGGGGCCCAGCGAGAGCGCAACAAACGAGGAAATGGCCACCGAGATGGCCATGACGAATCCGAACTCGGCGAACAGACGACCGGCCGCCGACGGCAGAAAGGAGATCGGCAGGAACACCGCAACCAGCGTGGCTGTGGTGGCCACCACCGCAAAGAACACCTCGCGTGTGCCGAGCACGGCCGCCGCGCGCGGACCCAGCCCTTGGGCGCGTCGGCGCTGGATGTTCTCCAGCACCACGATGGCATCGTCCACCACCAGACCGGTGGCCAGCAGCAGCGCCAGCAAGGTGAGCAGGTTGATGGAGAAACCCAGCATCCAGATGGCCGCGAGCGTGCCGATGAGGGCAATGGGAATGGCCACCACCGGCACCATGGTGGCGCGCCACTGGCCCAGAAAGATGCCGACCACCGCCACCACGATGACCACCGCCATCAGCAGGCTGACCAACACCTCGCTGATGGCGCCGCTGATGAAGGTGGCGTCGTCCGAGACCACCGTGACCTGAAGGTCGCCACCCGCCTGGTTGATGCGCTCGACCACGGCACGCACGCCGCTTGAAATCTCCACGGAATTGGACTGCGCCTGGCGCACGATGCCCAGGCTCACGACCGGTGATCCATTGAGGCGGACGTAGGAGCTGGCGTCGGCCGGGCTGTAGTACACGTCGGCCACCGTGCCCAGGGCCAGGTCGGGGCGCACGCGCAGGGCGCGCATCTGCTCGGGGGTGGCCACCGAGGCGTTGGCGCGCACCAGCACTTCCTGGTTGGCCGACTCCAGGCTGCCGGCGGGCACGTCGACCCGTGCGCCCTGCAGCACCGTGGCAATGTCGTTCACCGACACGTTGTAGGTCGCGAGCTTGAGCGGATCGATGCGCACGCGCATGACCCGCTGACGGCTGCCGAACAGCGTGATGTCGGCCACACCCTCGACCGAGATCAATTCGGGCTCGATGCGCTCTTCCACCGCCCGCGCGAGTTCGTCCACCGCCAGCGTCTGGCTGGACACCGAGACCTGCATCACCGGTTCGGCGTCGGCGTCGGCCTTGACCACGGTGAGCCCTTCCACGCCTTCGGGGAGCGTTCTCTCGACCCGTGCGATGGCGTCGCGCACATCGTTGGCCGCGGTCACCAGATCCACGCCGGGGTTGAATTCGATGATGACGCGCAGGTTGCCTTCTTCGCTGGCCGAGCGCACGAGGTAGACACCGGGCACGCGCGCTGCCGCGCCTTCAAGCACGCGGGTGACCTCGGCATCCAGCGTCTCGGGCGCGGCGCCAGGCCAGTCGGCGCGCACCGCCACGATGGGGCGGTCGATGTTGGGCAGCTCGCGCACCTCCACGCCCAGCCAGGCGCCGACGCCGGCGATGACGATCAGCAGGTTGATGACGATCACCATCCACGGGCGGCGGATGGCCAGCGCCGGCAGGTCGTTGGCACGGTCGTCGATCATGGTGGGGTGCGCGCAGCGCCGCCGTTGCCGACCACGCGCACCGCGATGCCGGCGCGCAGGCGCTGCACGCCCTCGATCACCACCGATTCACCGGGTTTGAGCTCGCTGTCGAGCAGCACGCGTCCTTCCGCGCGGCGCACCGGTCGAGCCGGAACACGCTCCGCCTTGCCCTCGCGCACCGTCCACACAAAGGAGCCATCCCGGTCCCACTGCAAGGCCAGCTCGGGCACGCTCACGCGGGTCTGGCCCGACAGTGCGAGCTGGACCTGGAAGGACATGCCCGAGCGCAGCAAGTCGTCGGTGTTGGGCACGGCGGCGCGCATGCGCACATTGCGCGAGACCGGGTCGATGCGGCTGTCGATCTGCGCCACCGCACCCTTGAACTCGCGCCCGGGGTAAGCCGGGTTGGCGGCCGTGACGGCCTGACCCGGCTTCACGCGGGCAAGGTATGCCTCGGGGAGCTCGAAGTCGATGAACAGGACGCGGCGGTCGTCCAGTGTGGTCAATGCGGTTTCCGGGGTCACGCGGTCGCCGCGCTCCACCGTGGCCAGGCCCACAACGCCGGCAAATGGCGCCCGCACCACGCGGTCGGCTACGGCTTCGCGCGCCTGGGCCAGCTCGATCCCGGCTGCCCGCAAGGCAGCGCGCGCTTCGTCCACCACGCTTTCGGGCACCGCACCGGTGCCGCGCGTGCCCTCGTAGCGCGCGGCCAGCGCCTTGGCCGCATCCAGGCGGGCCGAGGCCAGGTCGGCGGCCAGGCGCTCGCTCCGGTCCTCCAGGCGCACCAACACCTGTCCGGCGCGCACCGCTTGACCCGGGCGGAAGCCGACCTCGGCCACTTCGCCTGCGACCGCCGAAAAGATCACCACCGCCTGGCGCGCCGAGCCGTTGCCGGGCATCGTCAGAGCCACGTTGTCGTTGGCTTGCGTGCTGGGTGCCACGATCACCGGCGGTGGCGGTGGCGGGGGTGTGGCCGGTGATTGGGCGAACGTGGTGCCGCAGACCAGCAGCAGTGTGGCCAGCGTGCTGGCAAAGAGTTGTTTCAGCAAGGTGTCGGCTTCGTGAAATAACAGCCGCATCGTGCGGACGAGGATCAGCGGCAGCGGCTTGTGCGCTGCGCTGACACTTTCGATGGAGGTGGTTGGCGCGGGCAGAGTTCCCGTGCTGTGTCAAAACGTTGGTGTGCTCACAGTGGCACGGTGTAGTTCAGCGTCATGCGCCCGCCATCGACCGTGACGATTTCGCCGGTGACGTAACTCGCCGCGTCGCTGGCCAGCCAGGCCACCACATCGGCAATCTCGTCGGGCTCGCCCAGGCGCCTCATCGGTGTGCGGCTGAGGATCTTGTTCCGGGCTTCGTCGCTGGTGAGCACTGCGCGGGCGGCGAGCTCGGTGGCGATGGTGCCCGGCGCCACGGCGTTCACACGGATGCCGTGTTCGGCCAGGGCCAGCGCCATCACGCGGGTGAGCTGGTTGATGCCGCCCTTGCTCACGTTGTAGCTGGCGATGCTGGGAATGGCGAGAACGCCGTTGACCGAACTCATGTTGACGATGGCGCCATCGCGCTGATCCGCCATCACACGCGCCACCGCCTGCCCCATCAGGAAGGAGCCTTTGAGGTTGACGCGCAGGACTTCGTCGAAGTCTTCTTCGCTGACCTCCAGGAAGTCGGCCGCCTTGAAGATGCCGGCGTTGTTCACGAGCACGTCGATGCGGCCGAAGGCGGCCACGGTCTTTTCCACCACCGCGTCCACGTCGAGCTTGTCGCCCACGTCGCAGTGCATGTAGGTCGCGCCGAGTTCTCGGGCGAGTGCGCCGCCAGGCGCATTGGCCACGTCGGCGATCACCAGCTTTGCGCCCTCGCGTGCGAAGCGGCGCACGCAGGCTTCGCCGATGCCTTGCGCACCGCCGGTGACGATGACGACACGGTCTTGATGACCGAAGTGAACGGAGGAAGAAGTGGTCGGTGTGTTCATGCGCGCATGGTAGCGGCAGGCATTCAGCGCGGGGCGTTGTTGTCGAGCAGAGGCAACAGCGCCATGTGGCCGGCCTCACGCGCCAGATCGGCCGCTCGAAGACCGTCGCGGTCGCTGCGCTGCGCGTCGGCGCCGGCGTCGAGCAGCAGTCGCACAAGGGCTGCGTCACCGCGCTGTGCGGCGCGCATGAGTGCGGTCCGGCCCTCCGCGTCGCTGCCGTTCACGTCGGCGCCCCGCGCGAGCGCATCGCTCGCCCCGTCGACTGCGCCACGTGTGGCTGCCGCCAGCAGGGCCGCCTCGGGCGAGGCTGCTGGCGCAGGTGTGGCGCGGCGCGAGGACAGGCTCGCAGGCCCCTCGTCGCGCTCCATCGCGCGGGCGCGCGGCGCCGCGGCCGGCGGAGCTGGTGCAGGTTCCGCTTTCGCAGACGGAGCGGCCTCGCGGGCTGCCGTGGACGGGTCGGCTGTGGCAGGTGCAGGTGCAGGTGCAGGTGCAGGTGCAGGTGCAGGTGCAGGTGCAGGTGCAGGTGCAGGTGCAGGTGCAGGTGCAG
>NZ_JALHLX010000063.1 GCF_022844385.1 Hydrogenophaga sp.
TACGGCTTCGGCGAAGCGCTGGAGAGCAACGCGATCGAAGTGCACATCCACCACCTGCGGCGCAAGCTGGGTGAGTCGCTGATCAAGACAGTGCGCGGCGTCGGCTACTTCGTGCCGCAACAGGATCCGCCCGCATGACGGACCAGCCCCGCCTGCCCACGCTGGGGCGCTACCTGTGGAGCTGGGTGGTGGGCGCCTTGCTGGTGGTCTGGACCACGCTGCTGATCGTGGCCTGGTACACCGGCCACCACGAGGCCGACGAAATCACCGACGGCCAGCTGGAGGCGGTGGCGCGCCTGTGGCTCTCGGTAGAGCCCGACAAGACCTTGTCGATTCCCGAGCCGATCGCTTCCAACCGGGCTCGGGCCTATGTGCAGGACGTGGCCGTGTTGCACTGGGTGGATGGACAACTGTTCACCGACACCCACAACCTGGCTGGCAGCCTCGGATGGAGCAATCCGCCCGCGAGGGGTTTCTCCAACCGGGTGCAGACCACCGGCAACGGCGAGGTGCGCTGGCGTGTGTACGCCGCCCCGGGCCAGGGCGAACACGCGGCCGACCATGTGGCCGTGCTGATGGACATGGACCACCGGGTGGACCTCGGGCGCGACATGGCGCTCAAACTCGCACGCCCGGCCTTGCTGGTGCTGCCGCTGGTGGCCTTGCTGCTGTGGTGGGCGCTGCGACGTGGCCTGAGCCCGCTGGTGCGCCTGTCGCGCGACGTGGCTGCGCTCGACGGGCTGGGTGGCCAGCGCCTGGACACGGCGCACCGTTTCCACGAGTTCTCCAGCACCGTGCGCGCCATCAACACGTTGGTGGATTCGCTGCAGGCGCAAGCACGGCGCGAGCGCGAGTTCGCATCCGACGTGGCGCACGAACTGCGCACGCCGCTGGCGGCGATGTCCTTGCAGGCCAGCGCCGCGCAGCACGACCCTTCGCCTGAGCGCCTGGCCCAGCTGGAGGCCTCCGCGCTGCGGGCTGGCCACATCCTGTCGCAGTTGCTGGAACTCGCGCGCGCGCAGCGTGACGGCACCGGCCGCGCGGCGTGGAAGGACGTGGCGCTGGGCGAGATCGCGTCCGGGCTGATCGCATCCCACGCACAGGAGGGTTTCGAGCGCGGGCAAGAACTGTCGCTGGAGCAGCCTGACGCGTCGGTGAACCTTCACACCCAGCCGCTGCTGCTGGAGCTGGCCTTGCGCAACCTGATCGAGAACGCGCTGCGCCACACCCCGGCGGGCACGCAGGTCCTGGTGGAGGTCTGGCAGACCGCGCAGGCGGTGGGCGTGTCGGTGAGCGACGATGGCCAGCGGGCCGACGCGCCCGTGTCGAAACCGGCGCAGGCGTCCTCGGGCCTGGGTTTGGGCCTGCGCCTGGTACAGCGCATCGCCGAGCAGCTGGGTGCCACGCTGCAGCGCGACAGTGGCGAGGCGCCCATGACCACGCGCTTCACCCTGCGCTGGGAGCGCCCGCAGCCATAAGGCTCACTTAACCCGCGAACGCGAAGCTGCGGCGGTCGGCATGTGCCGGCTCCGGAAGCTTCGCCCATGTCTTCGACCCTCTCCACGGCACCGTCGCACACCGCCCGCCTTCCCGCCCCGACCTGGCGCCCCGCCACCGCCGTCTGGCTGCTGTCGCTGTGGCTGGCCGTGGCCGGCAACCTGCCGTTGTGGCTGCGCGTGAACGGGCTGGTCAACTCGCCCATGCAGGGCCTGGCTCTGTTCGCCGGCTTTGGCGTGGTGGTGCTCGGCATCACGGCCGCCCTGCTCTCGCTGCTGGCCTGGCCGCGCGTGTTCCGCCCGGTGGCCACGGTTCTGGTGCTGGTGAGCGCCTTCAACACCCACTTCATGCTGCAGTACGGCGCCGTGATCGACCCCACCATGCTGGCCAACGTGGTGCAGACCGATGTGCGCGAGGTGCGGGACCTGATGTCCTGGGCCCTGCCACTGACCGTGCTGCTGGTCGCCGGCCTGCCGCTGTGGGTGGTCTGGCGTCGGCCGCTGGCCATGCGCAGCTGGTTGCCGCAAACCGGACGCAACGCGCTGGGCGCACTCGTCGGCTTGGTCGCGGTCGTGGCCGCCACGCTGCTCACCTACCAGGACCTGGCCTCGCTCATGCGCAACCACAAGGAGCTGCGCTACATGGTCAACCCCGTGAACACCGTGTACGCCGCCAGCCGCCTGGCGGTGGACCAGTTGCCCCGGCAGGTGCAGGCCTTGAAGCCGGTGGGCGAGGACGCCCGGCTCGGTGCCAGCTACGCGGCCCAGGCCAGACCACCGCTGTTGATGCTGGTCATTGGCGAGACCGCACGGGCGCAGAATTTCGGCCTCAACGGGTACGTGCGCAACACCACGCCGGCGCTGGCCCGTTGGCAGGCCGAGGAGGGCCTGGTCAATTTCAGCCAGGTGCAATCGTGCGGCACCAACACCAAGGTGTCCGTGCCCTGCCTGTTTTCACCGCTCACCCGCACACAAGGTGGCGACCAGATCCCCGAGCACGAGAACCTGCTCGATGTGCTCCAGCGCGCCGGTCTGGCCGTGCTGTGGCTCGACAACCAGGCCGGCTGCAAGGGCGTGTGTGCCCGCGTGCCCAACGCCAGCACGCTGGACCTGAAACTGCCCGGCCTGTGCGACAGTGGCGAGTGCCTGGATCCCGCCATGCTGGTGGGCCTGGACGAACGCATCGCCGCGCTCGACCCGGTGCGCCGCGCGCGCGGCGTGGTGCTGGTGATGCACCAGATGGGCAGCCACGGCCCAGCCTACTTCAAGCGCTCGGCCCCCGACCGCAAACCCTTCATGCCCGAGTGCACCAGCAACACGCTCTCCGACTGTCCGCCCGAAGAACTGGTGAACGGCTACGACAACTCGATCGCCGCCACCGACCATTTCCTGGACCTGTCGTTGCAGTGGTTGAAGGCCCAAGAGAAGGCCGGCGTATTCCAGACCGGGCTGATCTACCTGTCCGACCACGGCGAGTCGCTGGGTGAAAGTGGCCTGTACCTGCACGGGCTGCCCTACGCGATGGCGCCACAACAACAGACCCATGTGCCCATGGTGGCCTGGCTCTCGCCGGGCCTGCAGCAGCGCAGCGGCGTGGGTGAAAAATGCCTGCGCGCCCAGGCCGATACGCCGCTCTCGCACGACAACCTGTTTCACTCGGTGCTGGGCCTGATGGACGTGCAGACCCAGGCGCACGCCCTCTCGCTGGACATCCTCGCGCCGTGTGTGACGTCCTACGCGCAGCTCGATCCGGTCACGCCGACAGCGGCAAACTGAGGCGGGCGCTCAGCCCACCGAGCGCGCTGCGCTCCAGCGCGATGTCGCCGCCATAGAGGCGGGCCAGATCGGCCACGATGGCCAGGCCCAGACCGCTGCCCGGGGCCGACTCGTCCAGCCGCGCACCGCGCGCCAGCACCGCGCTGCGCTGCCCGGCCGAGATGCCCGGGCCGTCATCGTCCACGCTGATCACCAACTGTTCGCCATCACGGGCTGCGCCGATGTGCACCGTACTGCGCGCCCACAGACCGGCGTTGTCCAGCAGGTTGCCCAGCATCTCCTGCAGGTCCTGCTCTTCGCCGGCAAAGGCCAGGGTGTCGTCCACCGGCGCCAGCGTGAAGGCAAGATGGCGCTCGGCGTGCACGCGCTCCATCACACGCAGCAGCCCCGCGAGCACGGGGGCCACCGGCGTGCGTTGGCCGGGCAGCTGGAGCGATGCCGCCACGCGCGAACGGCTGAGGTGGGCGTCGATGTGGCGGCGCGACACCGCCACCTGCGCCTGCACCAGCGCCGGCAGATCCGCCGAACCGGTGCTGGCGGCCTGCGCCATCACCGCCAGCGGGGTCTTCAACGCGTGCGCGAGGTTGCCGGCGTGCGTGCGGGCGCGCGCCACCACCTCGGCGTTGGTCGCCAGCACCTGGTTGAAGTCGTTGATCAGGGGCTGGACCTCCGACGGAAAGTGCCCCTGCAAGCGCTGCGCGCGGCCCTCGCGAACGTCCACGAGCGACCGCTGCATGGCGCGCAGCGGCGCCAGGCCCACCAGCACCTGCGCCAGCGCCGCCAGCGCCAGCAGCGCGAGCAAGATCAGCAGCGACAGGTTGAGCACGCCGCGAAAGCGTTCGATCGCTTGCGCGGTTTCCTGCAGGTCGCCCGCCACGATCAGGCGCCATTGGGCACCCGGGGCCTCAGCCGCGCGCACCGTGCGCTCCAGCATCAGCACCGGCATGTCCTGCGGGCCCAGCCCTTCGTGAACGTGGATGCCGCCATCGGCCATCGCGTCGGCTTGCAGCGTGAGGCCGCTGTCCCACAGCGAGCGCGAGCGCAGCACGCCGCTGCGGCTCTGGCCGTCCGCACTGAGCTTGTCCAGCTGCCAGTACAGGCCTGAGAACGGCCGCTGCCAGCGCGGGTCCGAGAGCGCCTGCGAATCGATCTGCGGCTGGCCGCTGGTATCGAACACCAGCCGCGCGGTGAGTTGGTCGAGCTGCTGCGTGAGCGTGGTCTCGAACTGGCGCATCACGTGCTCGCGGAACAGGCCACCGAGCACCACGCCAGCCAGCAGCAACGCCAGCGCCAGAGCCATCAGGGTGCCCAGCAGAAGGCGCACCCGCAGCGAGCCCACCCAGCGTTTCATGGCGCTGGCACCAGCCGGTAACCCAGGCCGCGCACGGTCTCGATCAGCGCGGGCGGCAGCTTCTTGCGCAGCCGGCCCACAAACACCTCGATGGTGTTGGAGTCGCGCTCGAAGTCCTGTGCGTAGATGTGTTCGGTGAGCTCGGTGCGCGAGACCACCGCGCCCGGGCGGTGCATCAAATACTCCAGCACCTTGTATTCGTGGCTGGTCAGCGCCACGGTCTGGCCCTTCAGCGTGACGCGGCCGCTGCGCGTGTCCAGCGCCAGTTCACCGCACACCAGCAGCGGTGAGGCCAGGCCACCGGCGCGGCGGATGAGAGCGCGCAGGCGCGCCAGCAGCTCTTCCATGTGGAAGGGTTTGGTCAGGTAATCGTCGGCGCCGGCGTCGATGCCGGCCACCTTCTCGCTCCAGTTGTCGCGCGCGGTGAGGATGAGCACCGGCACCACGCGGCCCGCACTGCGCCAGCGTTTGAGCACGCTCAGGCCGTCGAGCACCGGCAGACCGAGGTCGAGCACCACCGCGTCGAAGGTTTCGGTGTCGCCGAGAAAGTGCGCGTCGCGCCCGTTGTCGGCTTCGTCCACCGCGTAGCCGGCCTCGTGCAGACCCGTGCGCAGCTGTGCGCGCAGGGTGGGGTCGTCTTCAACCAGCAGGATGCGCATGGGCCTAGTCGCGACGGTCGCGGTCTTTGCGGCGCAGCACGGTGGCGGTTTTGGCGTCGAGTTCGAGCTTCACCAGGCGCCCGTCGCTCTGCAGCAGCTTCACCTCGTAAACCAGCCGTCCGTGCTCTTCTTCGAGCTCCACGTCCAGCACCTGGCCCGGGTGCTCGCGCTCCAGCCGTTCGAGCACGCTGCGCAATGGCATCACCTGCCCGGCCTTCACGGCCTCTCGCGCCCGGTCGTGGTCTTTGTCGCTGGCGAGCGCCGGCGCAGCCAGCAGCGAACTGGCCAGCAGGCTGGTCAGCGCGATGTGGGGCAGGGAGCGGAGACGGTGTGTGTTCAAGGCGAAACGCGGTCAGTGAGAAGGCAGCGAAGCGTGAGGCGATTGTGCGGGTCGAACCTGAACGCCCGATGAACGCGCGCTTCAGGTTCCGTACAGCCGGGGTTTCGCAAGATGCCTTCACACCGAACCACTTCTGCACGCCATGAACCACACACCCCATCTTTCCCGTCTCGCAGCCCTTGCGCTGCTGGTCTTCGCCGCCGCAGCCGCCCACGCCGCCGACACCACACCGGCCGAACAGTTCGGCCGCTGGAGCGCGCAAGCCGGCGCGCCGGGGAGTGTGTCCAAAGGGCAGGCGTTCTTCAACCAGCGCCACGGCGGTGAATGGTCCTGCGCCTCGTGCCACGGCACACCGCCCACGCGCCAGGGCGAACACGCCAGCACCGCCAAGCCCATCGCCCCGCTGGCGCCGGGGTTCAACGCCAAAGCCTTCACCGATGCCGCCAAGGCTGACAAGTGGTTCCGCCGCAACTGCAAGGACGTGCTCAGCCGCGAATGCAGCGCGGCCGAGAAGGCCGACGTGATGGCCTGGTTGCTCAGCCTCAAACCTTGAAGGACATTCCATGAAATCCATCCTCGCCACCCTGGCCCTCTCGGCCATCGGTCTGACTGGCGCCCACGCCGACAGCGGCCCGATGATGCCGCGCAACGTGCCGCAGGCCTACACGCAGGAGTGCGCCGCCTGCCACACCGCCTACCCGCCCGGCATGCTGCCGGCGCGCTCGTGGCAACGCGTCATGAGCGGGCTCGACCAGCACTACGGCACCGATGCCTCGCTGGACGCCGCCACCGTGACCCAGCTCGGCCAGTGGCTGCAGACCCACGCCGGCACCTACAAGCGCGTGAACGAAGAACCTCCGCAGGACCGCATCACGCGATCCAGCTGGTTCGAACGCAAGCACCGCCACCTCGACCCCGCCGTGTGGAAACACACCAGCGTCAAGAGTGCGGCCAACTGCGCCGCCTGTCACACCGGCGCCAACCAGGGCCAATACGACGACGACAACCTGCGCTTTCCGCCGGGGCTGGACGCGCGCCTGCGCCGTGGCTGGAACGACTGAACTTCTGAAAGACGACCATGCACACCGCACCCGACTTCAACGCTTCCACCCGCCCCGAGGCCACACGCGCCCTGCCCGTGCCCACGCGGCTCGTCATCGACGCGCCCACACGCATGTTCCATTGGCTCTTCGCGCTGAGCTTTGTGGGCGCCTACATCACCGCCGACGGTGAACGCTGGCGCCTGCTGCACGTCACCCTGGGCTACACCCTGGCCGGGCTGCTCGCGTTTCGCGTGCTCTACGGCCTCTTCGGGCCGCGCCAGGCGGGCCTGGGTCAGCTCTGGCGCAAGCTCACGGGCGCACCGGCCTGGTTGCGTTCGCTCACGGCGGCGCCGGGTTGGGCGGCCATCAACTGGCGTCAGGGTCAGAACCTGCTGATGGCACTCGCCGTGTTCGCGCTGCTGGTGATGGTGGTGCCGCTCACGCTGAGCGGCTACGGCACCTGGAACGACTGGGGCGACTGGCTGGAAGACGTGCACGAGTTCTTCGGTGAAGCCTTCCTGGCGGTCGTGCTCGGCCACATCGCGCTGATCGCGGGCCTGAGTCTGCTGCGCCGCAAGAACCAGGCGATGCCCATGATCACCGGCCGCGTGGAGGGCCCAGGCCCGAGCCTGGTGAAGCACAACCGGGTCTGGCTGGCGGTGGTGTTGCTCGCTGCGGTGCTGGCATTCGGCGCCTGGCAGTGGCAGCAGTCGCCCAAAGGACTGGTGTCGGCGCAGACCTGGAATGGTCTGCTCTCGGGACAGTCGGACCACGATGATGACGATTGAGGGAGGGCCTTTCCTACAATGCGTGGGTTTGTCATCCACCCACCTGCACAGCACCATGTCCTTCATCCGCTTCTCCGATCTCTGCTCCAGTGGCCGCGTCCAGGGCCAGCGCGTCTTCATCCGGGCCGACCTCAACGTGCCGCAGGACGACTCAGGTCGCATCACCGAGGACACCCGCATCCGAGCCAGCATCCCGGCGATCCAGATGGCGCTGGACGCGGGTGCGGCCGTCATGGTCACCTCGCACCTGGGTCGCCCCACAGAAGGCGCGTTCAAGCCCGAAGACTCGCTGCAACCCGTGGCCGCGCGCTTGTCGACGCTGATGAACCGCCCGGTGCGCCTGGTGGCCGACTGGGTCGACGGCGATTTTTCAGTGGCGCCCGGTGAAGTCGTGCTGCTGGAGAATTGCCGCCTGAACGTGGGCGAGAAGAAGAACAGCCCCGAACTTGCGAAGAAGCTCGGCGCCTTGTGCGACATCTTTGTGCACGACGCTTTCGGCACTTCGCACCGCGCCGAGGGCACGACCTACGGCATCGCCGAAACCGCCCCCATCGCGTGTGCCGGCCCGCTGCTGGCCGCCGAGATGGATGCGATTGCCGCCGCGCTGCTCGCGCCCAAGCGCCCGCTGGTGGCCATCGTGGCCGGCAGCAAGGTCAGCACCAAGCTCACCATCCTGAAAAGCCTGGCGAACAACGTGGACCAGCTCATCGTGGGCGGCGGCATCGCCAACACCTTCATGCTCGCCGCGGGCCTGAAGATCGGCAAGAGCCTGGCCGAGGCCGACCTGGTGGCTGAGGCCAAAGCGGTGATCGACGCCATGAAGGCACGCGGTGCCGAGGTGCCGATCCCCACCGACGTGGTGACCGCCAAAGGCTTCAGCGCCGACGCCGTGGCCACGGTGAAAGCCGCCACCGACGTCGCCGACGACGACCTGATCCTGGACATAGGTCCTGAGACCGCGGCGAAGCTGGCCGAGCAACTGATGAAGGCCGGCACGATTGTGTGGAACGGCCCGGTCGGCGTGTTCGAGTTCGCGGCGTTCGAGAACGGCACCAAGGTCATCGCCGAGGCCATTGCCAGGAGCAGCGCCTTCAGCATCGCGGGCGGTGGTGACACGCTGGCGGCCATTGCCAAGTACGGCATCGAGAACGACGTGGGCTACATCTCCACCGGCGGTGGTGCGTTCCTGGAAGTGCTGGAAGGCAAGACCTTGCCCGCTTTTGAGGTTCTCGCTCGTCGCGCGGCAAGCTGATTCAGGCCGATCCGCCGCCGGGCCGCCCCAAGGCGGATCAGCCCCCTCGGGGGGCAGCGACCCGCGCAGCGGCGGAGCGTGGGGGCATCAGGTCTCGCGCGTCGGGATGCGGGCCACCACCAACACCCCGATGAGTGCAGCGATCAGCACGATTGCCAGCACCACCGGCCGGTCGCGCAAGCCCCAGGCCGACAGGCCCACCATCACCACCATGCTCACCTGCGCCACGGTCTTGCTGCGGCGCGTGAGGTTGCGGTGCGTTTCCCAGTCGCGCACCATGGGGCCGAGCAAGCGGTGGTTCAGCAGCCAGCCGTGCAACCGGGGCGAGGCCTTGGCGTAGCAGGCGGCGGCCAGCAGGATGAAGGGCGTGGTCGGCAAGCCCGGCAGCACCACGCCGATGAGGCCGAGTGCGAGGGACACGCTGCCGGCCAGCCACAACAACCAGCGCACCACGCGCGAGCGGTGCAGGCTCATGGCGCCCACCAACCCAGCGGATGGCGCGCCAGTGCGATCGAGGCCATGAAGGCAACGCACAGCCAGGCAGCCAGCAGGCCCAGCGCACGCACCGGGGTGGACGCTGCGCTGCGCATGGTCAATATTCCCAGCGCGATGTAGACCAGCAGCAGGCCGAGCTTGAGGCCGAACCACGGCGTGTGCAGCGGGTTGAGCTGCAGCAGCCACCACAGGCCGGCGCCGGCCGTCAGCAGGGCGGTGTCGACCCCCTCGCTCGCGCGGCGCCAGGCCTTTCGCAACGGCCAGCCCTGGCCCTGCAACGCGGCGAGTGCACGCACGGAGAACAAGCCCACGCTGGTCACGACCAGGCCGAGGTGCATCTTGAGCAGCAGCGGGTAGGCCCAGGCGATGTCCGGGGTAGGCATGGAGGTTGGATGCGATCGGTCGGGTGGAGGTCACTCCCAGCATAGCCGCTCCCACCCTCGGGACGCCTCAGCAGCAGGCCGCGCGCGTGGGTTCGAACTGCGGGAACAGCTGGTTGTTTTCCAGGTGGATGTGGGCGATCAGGTCGTCGGCGAACTGGTCGATGCCGGCGTACAGCGCGCGCCAGGTGTTGCACGCGCCCTCGGGTGGGGTCGCGTCGTGCGTCAACGCCATCAGGCGGTCGAGCTGTTCGCCGTGGCTGGTGTGTTCCTCGCGCATCACGCCGATGGGGTGCACAGCCATGCCGCGCCCACCGGCCTTGAGCATGGGGAACAGGATGTTTTCTTCCTTCGCCATGTGCTCCAGCATCTCGGTTTCGATGGCCTCCAGGTGCTCTGCCAGACCCGTGGGCACATCGGGGTGCTCGCGGTGCACCGCCTCCACCCGGCGCGCCATGCGGATCAACTCGGGCAACTGCTCACGGTGCACCGCGTGGTAGCGCGTGAGGATGTGGTCGATCATCTCGGCCAGGGCTTGCGGCACCACGGGCGCGTCCGGGCGGTCCAGCCGCGCGAGCTCGGCCAGCACCGCGTCCACGTCGAGGCCCTTGTTGTCGCAGGCCTGCTGCAGGGCGATCTGGCCGCCGCAGCAGAAGTCGAGCTTGAGGCGGCGGAAGACGGCGGTGGAGCCCGGCAGTTCCACGGCAATCTGGCCAATGGGCTGGCTGGCACGCTCCAGGGTGTCGGCAGGGGCAAAAGTGGTGTTCATGGTCGATGTCCTTGAATGTTCATGTGGTATGAATATATTAAGGCATAAAATGCAGACAACATGAATATTCAGACCGTCCACACGGACATTGGTCATGAGGAGGATGCGCGATGCGATTGACCCAATGGACCGACTACAGCCTGCGCGTGCTGATGTACTGCGCCGCCAGCGAACAGCGTGAGCAGCGTGCCACCGTGGGTGAAATCGCCGAGGCCCACGGCATCTCGCGCAGCCACCTCACCAAGATCGTGATGACGCTCTCGGGCCTGGGCCTGCTGGAGACCACGCGCGGGCGCGGTGGTGGCCTGCGCCTGCTCAAGCCGGCGCACGCCATCGTGCTGGGCGAGGTGGTGCGCCAGACCGAGAGCGACTTCACCCTGGTGGAGTGCTTCGACGCCGAACACAACAGCTGCAGGCTTGACGGCCACTGCCGCCTCAAGACGGCGCTGCGCGAGGCCATGGACCGTTACCTGGAGGTGCTCGACGGCGTGACGCTGGCCGACCTGATCGCGCCGGTGCCGGGGGCACGCGGCCAAAGGGTTCACTTTTTGCCTGGCCTTCCGCGCCCGCCCGAGGTCGCAGCCCGTCGCACGCGGGTATCTGCCAGCGGCGAAAGCCGCTAACCTGCGCCCATGGTGTCCACCGCTTCGCTGTCGACCAAGCTGGTGCGCATCGGCGCCGGGTTGCTGCTCGTCGCGCTCGCGTCGATCGGCCTCACGCTGTGGGTCACCTGGCAGCTCGAAGGCGGCGCAGCGGCGGTGAACGAAGCCGGCCGCATGCGCATGCAGACCTGGCGGCTCACCAGCGTGGCGCAGGCCGGGCCCCCACCGGGGGAGGTGGCGGTGCTGGTGCAGCAGTTCGACCAGAGCCTTGAGCTGTTGCGTCGGGGCGATGCCAGCCGCCCGCTCTTCGTGCCCTGGGACGACGCGGTGGCCCGCGAATTCGCCACGGTGGAGGCGCTGTGGCAGAACCAGCGTCCGCTGTGGCTGCAGGACACGCCGCCCGAACCCGCGCAGGCGCTGGCCGCGGCCGATACCTTTGTGGAAGCCATTGACGCCCTGGTGCTCGCCATCGAGCACCAGCTCGCGGGCTTCACCGCCATCCTCAACCTGTTCCAGTTGCTCATGATGGCGCTGGCCATAGCCGGTGCGGTGGTGATGCTCTACACCGGCTACATGTACGTGATCAACCCGCTGGCCCACTTGCGCCAGGGCCTGCGCCGCCTGGAGTCGGGCGACTTCAAGGCGCGCGTGGAAGTCGAGACGCTCGACGAATTCGGCCAGGTGGCCGGGGGCTTCAACCGCATGGCGGCGACGCTGCAGTCGATGTACGCCGGGCTGGAGAGCCAGGTGGAAACCAAGACGCGCCACATCGAGGCGCAGCGGTCGCGGCTGGAGACGCTGTACGAAGTCAGCGCTTTCATGGCGCAGGCCGGCAGCATCGAAGAACTCTCGCACGGCTTTTCCCAGCGCGTTCGTGCGGTGGTGAGGGCCGACGCGGTGGCGGTGCGCTGGAGCGACGATGCCAGCCAGCGCTACCTGATGCTGGCCTCCGACTGCTTTCCGCAGGACATGATGGAAGAAGAGCGCAGCCTGCTGGCCGGGGCGTGCGCTTGCGGCAACCTGCAGCCCGATGCGCGAACCCGGGTGATTCCCATTCGCAGCCACGACGAGGTTGAGGTGCGCCACTGCGTGCGTGCTGGCTTCGAGACGTTGGTGAGTGTGCCGGTGCGCCTGCAGCAGCGCCTCATCGGCGAAATCAACCTGTTTTACCGGTCGCAGACCAGCTTGAGCGCGGGCGAAACCGAACTGCTCGACGCCCTGGCCAGCCACCTCGCCAACGCGCTGGAAAGCTTGCGCGTCGCCGCACTGGAGCGCGAGGCCGCCGTGGGCGAAGAGCGCGCATTGATTGCACGCGAACTGCACGACTCGATTGCGCAGTCGCTGGCCTTCCTCAAGATCCAGGTGCAGCTGCTGCGCAACGCGGCGAGCAAGGGTCAGGACGCGCGGGTGATGAGCACGCTGGATGAGCTCGACGAAGGCCTGCGCGAGAGCATCAACGACGTGCGCGAATTGCTGGTGCACTTTCGCACCCGCACCAACACCGACGACATCGAGCGCGCGCTGCAGGAAACACTGCAGAAGTTCCAGCATCAGACTGGCCTGCCGGCCAAGCTGCACATCGAAGGCCACGGCCTTCCGCTGCCGCCCGACGTGCAGGTGCAGGTGCTGCACGTGGTGCAGGAGTCGCTCTCCAACGTGCGCAAGCACGCAGGGGCCGGCCAGGTGCAGCTCGACGTGCACAAGGGCGCGCGCTGGCGCTTCCGTGTGCGCGACGACGGCGCTGGCTTCGACGTGTTGGACGCACCCGACGACTCCCATGTGGGTCTGAAGATCATGCGCGAGCGTGCCGCCCTCATCGGCGCGCGGGTCGACGTGAGCTCCGACCCCGGCCAGGGCACCACCGTGACCCTGACCCTGCCACCCCACCCGGTGGCGGCCAGCCCGGCCGCCGCACCCGCCACCGAACACAGCGCCCCATGACCGACACGTCTGCCCGCCCGATCCAGTTGCTCGTCGTCGACGACCATTCCCTGTTCCGCCGCGGGCTCATGGCCCTGCTCGCGCAGGACCCGCGCTTCGAGGTGACCTGCGAGGCCGGCGACGTGGGCGAAGCGCTGCGCTGTGCGGCCCGCCGGCGGCCCGATGTGATCCTGCTCGACAACCATCTGCCGGGCGTGCTGGGGGTGGACGCCATTCCTGCGCTGCGCGAGGCCGCACCGGGCAGCCGCGTGCTCATGCTCACCGTGAGCGAGAACGAGGCCGACCTGGTGGCTGCGCTCAAGGCCGGTGCCGACGGTTATTTGCTCAAGACAGTGGAGTCACACCACCTGTGCGAGGCCATCGTCAAGGTGATGGACGGCGAGTCGGTGGTCAGCCCCGAGATGACGACCAAGCTGGTGTCGGCCCTGCGTGCACAGCCGCCCGCCAACGGGGTCGCGCCCGACACGCCGGTGTCCACTGCCACGGCCACCTCCGACGCCGAGCTGGCGTCGCTCTCGGCGCGGGAACTCGAAATCCTGCATTTGATCGCACGGGGCGACAGCAACAAACACATTGCCCGCCAGCTCGACATCGCCGAGACCACGGTCAAGATCCACGTGCAGCACATCCTGCGCAAACTCCACCTCACCTCGCGTGTGCAGGCAGCGGTGTTCGCCGCCCGCCACGCCTGACCAGGACACCCCCATGGCACTGCACCACCTCGACTCCGGCGAAATCGCCAACCTCCTGAACCAGGGCGGCGACGCGCTCAGCACGCAGTCCGTGGCGCTGTTCAAGTCGGAGCAGCTCGAAGTCATCCGCCTGCGCTTGCCACTGGGCAAGGGCATGCCGATGCACCAGGTCCCGGGTGAAATCACCGTGCAATGCCTCGAAGGTGTGATCGACTTCGAAACGCCCGAGGGCGTGCAGCAACTGCAGGCCGGGCAGATGCTGTTTCTGCACGGCGGCGTGCCGCACGGCCTGCTCGCGGTGGAAGACGCCAGCGTGCTGGTCACCATCGTCCTGCCGCATTGATCCAGATCAACTGACGGCTACAAAGCGGTCGCGGTAGTTCTTCCGGACGCCCTGCGTCCTTTCCCCATCGTTCTTCAGAGCCGCCCCCGCCACCCGGGAGGCGGATAGCCACCAGCGCGCCCAGCGCCGACAGTCTTGCCATGCCCCGCGTGGAGAAAGACATCATGGCCTCTGAACTGAACAACGACAAAAAAGCGTGGTCCGTGCTGATCGTCAGCACGCTGGCCTTCACCGTGTGTTTCATGGTGTGGATGATGTTCGGCGTCATCGGCATCCCGATCAAGAAAGCGCTCGACCTCAACTCCACCCAGTTCGGCCTGCTCATGGCCACGCCGGTGCTCACCGGTTCGCTGGTGCGCGTGCCGCTGGGCATCTGGACCGACCGCTACGGCGGCCGCATCGTGATGACCATCCTCATGGCCATCACCGTGCCGGCGATCTGGCTCATGAGCTACGCCACCGCCTACTGGCACTTCCTCACCATCGGCTTGTTCGTGGGTCTGGCCGGCGGCTCGTTCTCGGTCGGTACGCCCTACGTGGCGCGCTGGTTCCCGAAAAACCGCCAGGGCATGGCCATGGGCGTGTACGGCGCGGGCAACTCGGGTGCTGCGGTCAACAAGTTTGTGGCGCCGGTGCTGCTGGTGGCGTTTGGCTGGGCCATGGTGCCGCAGGTGTACGCGGCCATCATGCTGGGCACGGTGGTGCTGTTCTGGCTCTTCACCTACAGCAACCCCGACCACCTCGTGCCGAGCAACGTGTCTTTCATGGACCAGCTCAAGTCGCTCAAGGACCCCAAGGTGCTCAAGTACTGCCAGTACTACAGCATCGTCTTCGGCGGTTACGTGGCGCTCTCGTTGTGGATGGTGCAGTACTACGTGGGCGAGTTCGGCCTGGACATCCGCGTGGCGGCGTTGCTGGCGGCCTGCTTCTCCTTGCCCGGTGGCGTGCTGCGCGCGGTGGGTGGCGTGATGTCGGACAAGTTCGGTGCACACAAGGTCACCTGGTGGGTGCTGTGGGTGAGCTGGATCTGCCTGTTCCTGCTGTCCTACCCGCAGACCGATTTCACCGTGGCCACGGTGGACGGCCCCAAGACTTTCCACATCGGCCTCAACGTCTATCTCTTCACCGCGCTGATGTTCATCCTGGGCATCGCCTGGGCCTTCGGCAAGGCCAGCGTCTTCAAGTACATCAGCGACGACTACCCGAAGAACATCGGCGCCATCAGCGGCATCGTGGGCCTGGCCGGTGGTCTGGGGGGCTTCGTGCTGCCCATCCTGTTCGGCGTGTTGATGGACCTCACCGGCATCCGGTCGAGTGCCTTCATGTTGATGTACGGCGTGGTCTGGGTCTCGCTCATCTGGATGTACTGGACCGAGGTGCGCAAGACCGAGGTCATGGGCGCCAACGCCAAGCCTTTTTCCCTTCAGAACTGACGTCTGTCAGTCACACCATGAACCCAACCAAACAAGTCGGACCGGATATCGTCGATTGGCGTCCCGAGGACGAGACCTTCTGGAACAGCACCGGCAAGCGCATCGCCTACCGCAACCTCTGGATTTCCGTGCCGGCCCTGCTGTGCGGCTTTGCTGTGTGGGGCATGTGGGGAATCATCACGGTGCAGATGCTGAACCTGGGCTTCCCGTTCGCGCCGGCCGAGCTGTTCACGCTGACCGCGATCGCCGGCATCTCGGGCGCGACCATGCGCATCCCGGCGTCCTTCCTGGTCCGGCTGGCCGGGGGTCGCAACACCATCTTCCTGACCACCACCATGCTGCTGGCGCCAGCGATCGGCACCGGCATCGCGCTGCAGCACCCCGAGTGGCCGCTGTGGGTGTTCCAGCTGCTGGCGCTGTGGTCGGGCGTGGGTGGCGGCAACTTCGCCTCAAGCATGTCCAACATCAGCACCTTCTTTCCGAAGCGGCTGCAGGGCACGGCACTCGGCCTCAACGCCGGCCTGGGCAACTTCGGCGTCACGACGATGCAAATCGTGATCCCGCTGGTGATGACGGTGGGCCTGTTCGGTGCCTTCGGTGGCGAACCCATGACGCTGGTGAAGGACAGCGGCTGGATCTTCGGCAAGATTCCCGCCGGCACGCCCACCTGGATCCAGAACGCGGGCTTCGCATGGGTGCTCTCCCTGATTCCCCTGGGCGCGCTGTGCTGGTTCGGCATGAACAACCTCAAGACCGTCTCGCCCGACGCCGGCCACCCGGTAGCGGCCTTTGCCAAGGTCACCTACCTCTACACCCTGGCCTTCGTGCCGGCCATCTTCATCCTGTACCTGTACCTGCCCGCACCCACCGGCCTGGGCCTGCTCAACATGTGGGTGGCCATTCCGCTGGACATCCTGCTGGCGCTGATGGTGATGAAGCTCGCTGCCTTCGGCCCCATGAAGGAAGGCGTGAGCAAACAGTTCGCGATCTTCCGCAACAAGCACACCTGGTCGCTCACGGCGCTCTACATCGTCACCTTCGGTTCGTTCATCGGCTTCTCGATGGTGCTGCCGCTGGCCATCACGGTGATCTTCGGCTTCCAGCACATTGCCGACGCCGCCGGGGTCATGACGCACACGCTCAAAAACCCCAACGCACCCTCGGCCCTCACCTACGCCTGGATCGGCCCCTTCGTGGGCGCGGCGGTGCGGCCGGTGGGTGGCTGGATCTCCGACAAGGTCGGCGGCTCCATCGTCACGCAGATCATTTCGGCGGTGATGGTGCTGGCCTCGACCGCGGTGGGCTACGTGATGATGCAGGCCTACGGCTCGGCCACGCCCGAGCAGTACTTCCCCGCCTTCATGGGCCTGTTCATCGTGCTGTTCGTGGCCAGCGGCATCGGCAACGGCTCGACCTTCCGCACCATCGGCGTCATCTTCGACCGCCAGCAGGCCGGCCCCGTGCTGGGCTGGACCTCGGCCGTGGCCGCCTACGGCGCCTTCATCGCGCCGGTGGTGATCGGCGCACAGATCAAGGCCGGCACACCGCAGTACGCCATGTACGGCTTCGCCATCTTCTACGCCGTCTGCCTGGTGCTGAACTGGTGGTTCTACCTTCGCAAAAACGCAGAAATCAAGAATCCCTGACCGCCGAACACTGCTGATGCCACGCCTCATTTTCCGGAGACCCTCATGAGCCATTTCCTCGACCGCCTTTCCCACTTCTCGCTGCCGCGCGAGAACTTCTCGGGCAACCACGGCCAGACCACCGGTGAAGACCGCACCTGGGAAGACGCCTACCGCAACCGCTGGGCGCACGACAAGATCGTGCGCAGCACCCACGGCGTGAACTGCACCGGTTCGTGCTCCTGGAAGATCTACGTCAAGGGCGGCATCGTGACCTGGGAAACCCAGCAGACCGACTACCCGCGCACGCGCTGGGACATGCCCAACCACGAGCCGCGCGGCTGCGCGCGCGGCGCCTCGTACAGCTGGTATCTCTACAGCGCCAACCGCGTGAAATACCCCATGGTGCGCGGGCGCCTGCTGGAGCGCTGGCGCGCCGCGTTGCACGTGGCCAAGACCCCGGTGGACGCCTGGGCCTCCATCGTCGAAAACCCCGATGCCCGGCGCGACTACCAGCAGGTGCGCGGCATGGGCGGCTTCGTGCGCAGCACCTGGGACGAGGTCAACCAGCTGATCGCCGCGGCCAACGTCTACACCATCAAGCAGCACGGGCCCGACCGCATCATCGGCTTCTCGCCCATCCCGGCCATGAGCATGGTGAGCTACGCCGCCGGCTCGCGTTACCTCTCGCTGATTGGCGGCGTGTGCATGAGCTTCTACGACTGGTACTGCGACCTGCCACCGGCCAGCCCGCAGATCTGGGGTGAACAGACCGACGTGCCCGAATCGGCCGACTGGTACAACAGCTCGTTCATCATCGCCTGGGGCTCCAACGTGCCGCAGACGCGCACACCCGACGCCCACTTCTTCACCGAGGTGCGCTACAAGGGCGCCAAGACGGTGGCGGTGACACCCGACTACTCCGAGGTCGCCAAACTCTCCGACCTCTGGCTGCACCCCAAGCAGGGCACCGACGCAGCGCTGGCCATGGCCATGGGCCATGTGGTGCTCAAGAACTTCTATTTCCCCGATGGCGGCAAGCCGCGTTCCAGCTACTTCGACGACTACGCGCGCCGCTACACCGACCTGCCGCTGCTCGTGATGTTGAAGGAGCACACGCTAGCCGACGGCAGCAAGACCCTGGTGCCCGACCGCTACCTGCGCGCCAGCGACTTCAACGGCCAGCTCGGTCAGAAGAACAACCCCGAGTGGAAGACCGTGGCCTTCGACACCGATGGCAAAGCGGTGTTGCCCAACGGCTCGATCGGTTTTCGCTGGGGCGAAGCCGGGCGCAACGACGAAGGCAAGTGGAACCTGCAGGCCAAGGAAGCCCGCAGCGACACCGACGTGAAACTCAAGCTCTCGGTCATCGAGGACGGCGAGCAGGACACCCAGGTGGTGGACGTGGCTTTCCCGTATTTCGGTGGCGACGCTTCCCCGCACTTCACGCCGAACGCGCAGAACGGCAGCATCAACCACGCCCGCGTGCCGGCCGTGCGCCTGCGCCTGGGCAAGGCCGGTGAAGAACGCCACGCCCTGGTCGCCACCGTGTTCGACCTGCAGGTCGCGCAGTACGGCATCGACCGTGGGCTGGGCAGTGGCGCGAAGGACTTCAACGACAACGCCGCCTACACGCCGGCCTGGCAGGAGAGCATCACCGGCGTGCCGCGCGACCAGGTCATCACCGTGGCGCAGCAGTTCGCCGACAACGCCGACAAGACGCACGGCAAGTCGATGGTGATCATCGGCGCGGC